>JALHRW010000291.1 GCA_022841245.1 Planctomycetota bacterium | reverse complement strand
CGAGCACCGCCACGGCGGCGAAGCCCGCGTTGCCGCCCAGCGCCGCCACCACCACCGGGGCCGCGGTCGCGGTCGGCGCGGCGCCGGTCAGCAGCGCTCCCAGCGCCAGTGCGCGATCGACCGGCCACAGCGCCGCGCAGGCCAGCCCGCCGATCAGCCAGGCCACCGCGATCAGCCAGAGGTGGAGTCGGCCCGGACGCGAACCGCCCTGCGGCAGGGCGCAGAAGCTGATCAGCAGCAGGACGCCGATGATCCACGGCAACGCCGGCAGGCCTCGCGCGAGCTGCGGAAAGCAGGCGCCGAGGACGATGGCGCAGAGGATGAGGACAGCCTTGGTCATCGGCCCTGGGGCCATTGCCCCGTGGTCGAGCTGGCGCTCGACCCTCCCGGGCTAGTCCGCACCGACGTTGGCGCTGGCGGCGAACAGCTTCTCGACGTCGCCGGCCTCGAGGGCGCGGGCCAGGCCTTCCAGCGCGAGGTCGCCGATCAGGCGGCGCTTCTCGGCCTGCAGGCGCAGCACGCGGGCCTCGATCGATTCGACGGTGACGATGCGGTAGACCATCACCGGCTTGTCCTGGCCGATGCGGTAGGCGCGGTCGGCGGCCTGCTCTTCCGCGGCGGGGTTCCACCACGGGTCGAGGATGATGACGTAGTCGGCAGCGGTCAGGTTGAGACCGACGCCACCGGCCTTGAGCGAGATCAGGAACAGCGGATCGGTGCCGTTCTGGAACGCCTTGACCTTGGCCGAGCGGTCGCGCGTGCGGCCGTCGAGGTACTGGTAGGTGTACTTGCGCTCCTGCAGGCGCTGCTCGATGAGTCCGAGGAACTTGGTGAACGAGCTGAACACCAGGGCGCGGTGGCCTTCGGAGACCAGCTCCTCGACCAGATCCATGAACAGGTCGATCTTGCACGAGGAGACGTTCTCGCCGCCGACCAGCGCCGGGGCGCAGGCGGCCTGGCGGAGACGCGTGATCGCGGCCAGGATCGAGACGCGCGAGCGCTCGAGGCCCTTCGACCCGAGCAGGTCCATCACGCCGACGCGCTCCTTCTCCAGCAACTCGTTGTAGAAGCCGCGCTGGGCCTCGTCCATTTCGGCGTGCAGCAGGATCTCGGTCTTGGGCGGCAGCTCGGTGGCCACTTCCTTCTTGATCCGGCGCAGCACGAACGGCGCGACGCGGTCGCGCAGGCGGCCGATCGCCTCGGGATCGTCCTGCAGCGTCTCCTTGAGCGTCTTGCGACGGCCGAGGAATCCCGGCATGAGGAAGTGGAAGATCGGCCAGAGGTCCTCGGCGCAGTTCTGCACCGGGGTGCCCGACAGGCACATGCGCCGCTTCGACACCAGCTTCAGCGCGGCGCGCGTGGTCTTGGCCTCGGGATTGCGGATGACGTGCGCCTCGTCGAGGATCACCGACGAGTACTCGATCCCGCCGAGCAGCTTGATGTCGCGCTGCAGGATGTTGTAGCTGGTCAGCAGGATGCCGGTCTTGGGCAGGCGGCGCTCGTCGCGCGCGCGGTCGAGGCCGAGGTGGATGTGCACCGGCAGGTCGGGGGTGAACTTCTTGGTCTCGTCGAACCAGTTGTCGACCACCGAGCGCGGCGCGACGACCAGGTGCAGACCCTTGTCCTCGTCGTGGCGGTGCTTGATGAAGGCGAGCGACTGCAGCGTCTTGCCCAGACCCATGTCGTCGGCGAGCACGCCGCCGAGGCCGCGGCTGGCGAGGAACACCATCCAGTTGAAGCCGGCGTGCTGGTACTCGCGCAGGGTGGCGTTGATGCCAGCGGGCAGCGGGATGACCGGGATCTCGGCCCCGCCCTTGGCCAGCTGGGCCAGGTCCTGGGTCGCGGCGTCGAGCTGGGCGCCGCTGCCGCTTTCGGCGAGCGCGACCGCCATGGCGGCGGCGTGGCGCGGCACGCGCACCTTGCCGCCGGCGTCCTTCAACCCGCCGAACTCGGCCAGGGTGCGGTAGCGCTGCAGCCACTCGTCGTTGATGCGCGCGCGCAGGCCGTCCTTGAACACCATGACGTTCTGGCCGCGGGCCGCGTTCTTGAGCAGCTCCTTGATCGGCACGGCGCGGCCGGCGACGTTGGCGACGATGTCGAGTTCGAGGAACTCGTCGTGCGCCGTCACCTTGGTGCTGGTCTGGATGTCGTCGGGGGCCTTGCCGCGGTGCAGCTTCTCGCGCCCGCGGATCTCCCAGCCCTGCAGGTTGGGGATGACCTGGGCGAGGAAGCGGTCGGCCGCGTCGCCGTCCGCCACGAAGCCGAAGGCGCCGCGCCGCTGCACCAGCGCGCCGCGCTTGATGAACTCGTTGCAGCGCGTCAGTTCGAGGTCGCGGTCGCGCTCGCACTTGACCACGTTGCCCTCTTTGTCCTGGGCGACGATCAGGCCGATGCGCTCCAGCGGATCGATCTCGGGCAGGTCGTCATGGTAGCGGAAGCGCACGTTGCCGCACAGCCGCGAGTCGACCTCGTACATCTCCAGGATCGGCTGCGGACGGCCGCGCACCGGCTTGGCCTTCTCGTGCTGCGGCGGCAGCTGGCCGGCGTGCGCCAGCACCGCGCGCCACGGCTCCTGCACCAGCAGGGCCTTGTCGAGCAGGATCGGACCCTGCATCAGCGGATCGAGGTGCTCGGCCGGGCCGGTCCACTCCAGCGGGATGACGCGGCCGCGGAAGACCAGGTGCGGCCCAGGGATCGACCACACGCCGACCACCATGGCGCCGCCGACTTCCAGGTACATGCGCACCTTGTCGCCCTTGTCCTCGATCATCAGGCGCGGGTTGCGCGGGCTGCCTTCGATGACGCAGGGATAGGTCTGGCCATCGATGACCATCAGCGGCGGCGGATGGATGCCGCGCACCTGCGACACCGCGCGCACCACCGAGTCCATCTCGATCAGCGGCTCGGGCTTGATGCCGACCGCGCCTTCGAGGATGAGCGAACGGGTGCGCTTGCAGCCCGGGAGGGTGCGCGAGAGGGTCAGGATCACCTGCTGCCCGGTCGTGCGCGGAGCCTGGTCGGCGCCTTCAGGCGTCGGGCCGCTGCTGGGACCGGTAGAGGTGCTGGCACTCACGGAATGATGCTCCGGCGCGGGGGGTGGGAAAACCGCGGTCGGGGAGTCTAGCACGAGCCGCACCCCCGCAAGAACGGAAATGCTATCCGCGAGGTGAAAAATGATTCAATCGTTGCGGCGTACCTAGCACCCCGGACATGCAACTAGTGCACTAGTAGTCACTCAAGCCTTAACCAGTTCTTGTTTTGCGACGATTCAACCCTTCCGCCGCTGGCGCACCGCCAGCGGCGAGCAGCCGGTCACCGCTCGCACCCGCCGGATCAACGTATGGCTGGAGGCGAAGCCGGCCTGATCGCGCACCGCGCGGATCGGCAGACTGGTGCGTTCCAGCAGCTCAACCGCGCGGCGGACACGCTCCGCCGCCAACCAGGCCGCCGGCGGCACGCCCACCCGCTCGCGGAAGGCGCGGGCGAGGTGCTCACGCGAGACACCGTGCTCGTCGGCGAGGCGCTTGAGCGACCACGGTGCGGTCGGCGCCGCCAGGATTGCCTCGATCGCGCGTTCGACCGGGCGCAGATCCGAGGCATGCGCCGACATCGCCCCCTCCCACAGCTGCATGACGAAGGCGTGCAGCGCCGCCGCCATCGCCAGCGGCGGAGTGCGGCTGCGCGGATCGGCCAGCTCGGACAGCTGGCGCATCGCTCGGTGGACCGGCCCGTCGCAGACCAGCGGCACGACCGGACCGCGCAGCGCGGCGATGCCATCCCAGTGCTCGGCCAGGCCGGCGCCGCGTACCAGCAGCCACTCGGTGACGAAGGTCTCGCGCGCGTCTGGCGGCAGGCCGTAGGAGGTGTGCGACGGCTGACGGAACAAGGCGGCCTGGTCCGGGCCGACGTCGTAGGCGCGGTCGGCAACCAGGCGCATGCGTCCGCTGACCGCCAGCTGGACGACGCAGCTGTCGTCAGGCCGCACACGGTTGTCGAACCACCAGCGCGAACCGGGGGGATGCCGTTCGCGGGCATGCGTCACGACGCGCCAGAGCGGCATGGACGGTGCGGCCATGCCGGCATCCTCGCCACGCACCTCGCATGGATATGGGTTTATAAAGACCTTGAATTCGTATGAACCCACACATAGAGTTGGCGTCGTTCCGCCCATCGGACGGACACGCGGACCAACCCACCCAAACCCCCCCACCCCCCCACCCCGCACCGCGGAGATCCCATGAGCCTCAACCTCAACAACGTCGTCCTCGCCGGCCACCTGACCCGCGACCCGGAGCTCAAGCAGATCGGCGCCGACCGGGTCGTCGCCAACACCGGCCTGGCGATCAACCGGCGCTGGAAGGACGCCTCCGGGACGCAGCACGAAGAGGCGACCTTCGTCGAGATCGAGGCCTGGGGCCGCACCGCCGAACTGGTCGGCCAGTACCTCAAGAAGGGCAGTCCCGCCTACATCGAGGGCCGGCTCAAGCTCGACTCGTGGGACGACAAGGAAAGCGGTCAGAAGCGCACGAAGATGAAGGTCGTGGCGGAGAACGTGCAGTTCCTCGCCGCCCGGCCCAGCAGCGAGGG
>JALHRW010000290.1 GCA_022841245.1 Planctomycetota bacterium | reverse complement strand
GCAACAAGGAGAAACGTCATCCAACATGCAATATTTCCATGATCTTTTCCCCTGCTTACTTCTTCACTGAGTGAAATCGCATTGGGAACAACGTGAGCTAATATTACTGAAACAATTATTCCAAAGATTGAAATATCCGCAATCCGTTCAGCAACTACATCAATACGATCGCCATGCATTTAATGTATTGCCTAACATAGAAGTAGTGTGGGCGCGTGACCCGGACCATCCAGATCATCGCCACCCATTTCAGTGGAACCAGATAGAGTTAAGCGGAGCGTCAAGAACTGAGCGGCGGTGAACATCTCAACTACGCAGATAACCTGGCCGCCGCGAATTCTTGACCGCAGCGACGCCAACTTGCCTGATACGCGAAGTAATTCCCATGTGGAGACCAAGAAATATCTGAGTTTATACCACTAGTCACGCGCTCCCACTACTGACTGGTTAGGCGCATCCTTAGTTTCTATTGGCAATTTTCACAAAACGATGGGAATCTGAACCTGTAGTCAAACCCCACCTCCTTTGCACAATTGCCTATCAACTTCATAAGTCTTAACTCATTTCGTTTTGTTACACCATCAACTTGAATATTAAATACGTGCAGATCGTCTTTATTTACTTCTCTTATGTCAGAAATTACTAGGCCTAGATCTACACACTTCTTCACAACAGCATCACGAGCAATGCCAATTTCGATTGAGTAGGATCGATTATTAACCCTAGCCAATTGAAAGTAATTCAATTTTGCGCCTAACACAGAGTTAAACCGGCCCATTTGCCGACGGGTGGGCACGATGGAACGGACGGGGTGGAGGGCAATTGGAACGAGAACAGAGGCGGAGTGTCAAGAACTGAGCGGGGAAAGATAATAGGGTCGCCAGCAACTTCAGTCCGCGAATTCTTGACCGGAGCCGGGCAACTGGAAAACCACACGTAATGGGCTCGGTTTCAACGACTAGTTAGCCTTTACCTTAGTCCGGGACTTCGATATATACACACAAAGCAGTATGCCCCCTAGCACGCCAAAGAAGTAACTAGCAAGATGCGACCACACATCCCCGAGGAAAACATTATGCTTTACAATCGGTATCTTGGTATCCCACGGCGGCATCAGCCTAAACAGACCAAGTTTTCCACTGCAATATCCCATACTCCAAGCCAAACCAGCGATTGCTAAGAGCCCCAACAGCATTACGCCAAGTGGCTTGATAATATGTGGGATGCCAACTTTGGGACGATCACCAATCCTAGCACATATTGCTAATGCTATTCCCAAGGGAAGGCCAACCCACCATGTAGCAATAACACCCCAAAACAGTGCCAAGGTCGTTGGGTCATCGGATGGTATTAATCTCGGATGAGCGACTGTAAAATACTCAACGCACATATGAGCTGTAAACATATCGTGTACTATGCCATAAGCGACAGCACCAATTACGGACAATATGACTATAAGCATATACTGCATAAAGGCTAACATAGAGGTAGTGTGGGTGCGTGACCCGGACCATCCGAGTCAACGCAGCATACTTTAGTGGCAACACTTATAACTAAGCGGAGCGTCAAGAACTGAGCGGCGGTGGCGATCTTAACTGTTCAACTATCCTGGCCGCCGCGAATTCTTGACCGCAGCGACACCTAATTGCCTGATACGCGAGGCCAATCCAATATGGAGAGCGAGAGGGATTTGAGTCAAAACTAAAAGTCACGCGCTCCCACTACCGACTGGTTAGACGCATCTTTTATATACCAATACAAACATTGTGGCGGAAATAGATAACAAGAAAAGTCCAATCAAAATGCTAACAGGCCAAGGCGCGACCTCACCGCCAATTGTTACGGTTATTCCTCTATTCAGTAATCTGCTTAAAGCTGAGTCATTCAAGGCTATTACTTCAATATTAAATACTTCTATTATTCCTGTGTATATAAACAGACAACTAATAATCGCAATTAAACCGCAGAGAATATGTGCAAATACTGGAGCTTTGTACTGTTTCATGAATTGCGTCTAACACAGAGTTAAACCGGCCCATTTGCCGACGGGTGGGCACGATGGAACGGACGGGGTGGAGGGCAATTGGAACGAGAACAGAGGCGGAGCGTCAAGAACTGAGCGGGGGCGGATATCGTGGTCCCCACCATCTTCTATCCGCGAATTCTTGACCGGAGCCGGGCGAATGGAAAACCACACGTAATGGGCTCGGTTTCAACGACTAGTTAGACGCATTTTTAAGATGTAGTGAATCCGTAAATTGAAACAACTAACAACACGAATATCGCAAGAACATCAATATAATATGGAAGTCTAAGCATTGACCCCTTCATCTCATAAACTATGCCAACAATTGAAACATAAATTAACAATATTCCAAATGATAACCTCAGCCAAATTGGAGCCGGTGTTTGCGGACGGGGCAATATTGTACCATCACTTCCACCCCAAAGCACATACATTATCCCACAAATGGCTAAAGCAGCACCAACTATAATAGGGAAAATTATTATATATTTCACTGTATTGCGTCTAACATAGAGTTAAACCGGACCATTTGCCGACGGGTGGGCAAGATGGAGCAGACGGTGTAGTGGGCAATTGGAACAAAAACAGAGGCGGAGCGTCAAGAACTGAGCGGGGGAAAATATCAGGGGCGCCACCCACTTCAGTCCGCGAATTCTTGACCGGAGCCGGGCACTTGGAAAACCACACGTAATGGGCTCGGTTTCAACGATTCGTTAGCCACGCATTTCTGAACTAAGTGAAGCCATGCTTACTGCTTTGTTGCCTTATTCTGACGAATATACCCAATAATTATTAATCCGATTCCCACCAAGAGACCTGCTGTAAGAGCATCCTGTATCACGGCCAATAGTAGCAGAGTCGATCGTTCCATACCCGAATGGATAATCTTAGGTATAAATACTGGCGCACCTATTCCTAATACTATTAGTATTAGTCCGGCCTGTTTAAAATTAGTTCCAGGCGCTGATTTCTCGTTCTTGTCTGTCATATATTAAGTGGCTAACATAGAGGTAGTGTGGGTGCGTGACCCGGACCTTCCGAATAACCGCAAATAGCTTCAGTGGCAACACTTACAATTAAGCGGAGCGTCAAGAACTGAGCGGCGGTGGCGCCCCATATCTATTAGGTAATCCTGGCCGCCGCGAATTCTTGACCGCAGCGACACCCACTTGCCTAGTACGTGGTGGCGACCCAATGTGGAGAGCCAGGGCAGTCTGAGCCATAACCACATGTCACGCGCTCCCACTACCGACTGGTTAGGTCAGCATCTTGTACACTAATTTTGCCATCTTCTTATCTGTTACAGTAACCGATTTACTTTCATGAGAATAGAGCTGTATTCGCACTTTGTTGTACAAATTATAAATCTCAGCGTGATGGTTTAATGTCTCAGATAACAAGGCAACTCTTCCGATAAAACCAAATGCCTCATTGAAATCTGCAAAATTAACATCCAGCCGCATCTTCTTCACACCCTCTTCCATGACCATTGTCCATCCAGTGCTTTTTGTTTTCATAAATCCCCCGTAAAGTGTGACTAAGTATGTAATACGACGCTTAGAATTCTTGATTATATATACCCCTAAACTTAATATCTATTAGCAGATGACCTAACATTGAGTTAAACCGGCCCATTTGCCGACGGGTGGGCACGATGGAACGGACGGGGTGGATGGCAATTGGAACGAGAATGGAGGCGGAGCGTCAAGAACTGAGCGGGGGAAAACATCAGGGTCGCCAGCAACCCCAGCCCGCGAATTCTTGACCGGAGCCGGGCACCTGGAAAACCACACGTAATGGGCTCGGTTTCAACGATTGGTTAGGCCAGGCCGCATTAGTCTCGGATATTATCATCCCAATTAAATGTATTGATAAACCATTTCGTTGAAGGCTTATAAAAGATAAAACGCCAGCGAAGAATGTGATTCTCACATTTGACAATGTAGGTGTATCGTTTAATGCTAGTCCCTGATGATTCAGTCTTTATAAGTTCATGGCCCAAGTATTTTCCAAACCGCGGCCGTACAGCATTTAACTGACGTATTGTCTGGTCTTTAAGGTCGTCCAGTTCATTTCTCGGCAAAGGGCTATACTTAGCTAATTCAATGAATGCGCCATCTATGTCATTCTGTACAACTTTATCCAAGATCGAATTGCATATGATCTTTGTTCCATCCTCATCATCAATTGCCGTGTAGGCACCCAGTGACTGAACTTGATTAGATAACTTTGGGTTAATCGTGGATGGAAATGATGGCCTACTCTGACTTCCTAAAATAAATGCAATTGCTCCAGTTATTATACAGGAAAACGCAATGAGTAGAATTGTCTTGGTAATAGTCATTTTAATCTGGTGCTTTCTGGCCTAACATAGAGTTAAACCGGCCCATTTGCCGACGGGTGGGCACGATGGAACGGACGGGGTGGTGGGCAATTGGAACGAGAACAGAGGCGGAGCGTCAAGAACTGAGCGGGGGAAGACATCAGGGTCGCCAGCAACTTCAGTCCGCGAATTCTTGACCGGAGCCGGGCACCTGGAAAACCACACGAAATGGGCTCGGTTTCAACGATTCGTTAGCCAAAATTCCCATTCTATAGATGGTTCTGATAGAACTCTTCAAGT
>JALHRW010000289.1 GCA_022841245.1 Planctomycetota bacterium | reverse complement strand
ACCGCAAATAGCTTCAGTGGCAACACTTATGATTAAGCGGAGCGTCAAGAACTGAGCGGCGGTGGCGACCTTATCTGCTAAGTAATCCTGGCCGCCGCGAATTCTTGACCGCAGCGACACCCACTTGTCCGTAATGGGGTGGCGACCCAATTTGGAGTACTAAGGCGACCTGAACCATAACCACATGTCACGCGCTCCCACTACCGACTAGTTGGGCAGAATTCTATTCCATACAACAGACACCAACCAATAGGCGGAATGACTATTTCGATATACGTACCAACCATATGAATCTGCAAGTGAGATCATATATCGTCGGATTACGTCAATAGGATTTTCACATCTACGTAATCATCATCGGCATTACTGTATGCCTTTACACAAACGGCATCACCACCCAATAGCCACATCATTTGACAAACATATATTCATACGAGCTAGAAACATTTCTGCCCAACATAGAGTTAAACCGGACCATTTGCCGACGGGTGGGCACGATGGAACGGACAAGGTGGTGGGCAACTGGAACGAGAACAGAGGCGGAGTGTCAAGAACTGAGCGGGGAATGATACCAGGGTCGCCAGCCACTTCTGTCCGCGAATTCTTGACCGGAGCCGGGCGACTGGAAAACCACACGAAATGGGCTCGGTTTCAACGATTCGTTAGGCCAATCCCCATCATGGAACAACGATCACCTTACCGATTCCATCCTTGGTCAAGTTAGTTATCTTCCCTGCTATTACAATTTTTGAATCAGGCAAAGTCATACCAACGATAATCTCTTTGGGACCACCCATCACCGATTCCATGTCAACAACGATACAATTTGAGCCCGGATTTTCACGCAACAAATCTAAAATTAGTCTTTCATCACTGCACCATACTTCATAGCACCCAATTTCAGATTTATTCTCCCTGACAACTAAATATCCTTTTCGCGAGGCCGCTTCTGTCTGCACACGGCTATGTGAACATCCACAAATAATTGCCACAATAACACTTAAAGCAACGCATCTTGTCATTTTGGCCTAACATAGAGTTAAACCGGCCCATTTGCCGACGGGTGGGCACAATGGAACGGACGGGGTTGAGGGCAATTGGAACGAGAACAGAGGCGGAGCGTCAAGAACTGAGCGGGGGAAGACATCAGGGTCGCCAGCTACTTCAGTCCGCGAATTCTTGACCGGAGCCGGGCGAATGGAAAGCCACACGTAATGGGCTCGGTTTCAACGATTCGTTAGGCGAATACCTAATCCCATAGACCTATTCTAAAGACTGTCAAATATATGTACCTTTCATCATCAAGATCGACCGCAAGACCTAATTTCGACGAGACAAGGAATCCGCTCTTCTCCTTTACGTCATCTACAGTTTCCTTCATCCAGCGCCTTACATCGGCAACCTGTTTTCCGTTTATTATAACTCCATCATTCACTGTAATCGTACATTCACATAAACCATTTGAATCATAACGCCATATAATATCGTCACCATGTACCTCTGTCCATCCGATCCTGTTTGTCCGTACAACTTTACCATCAATCTTGAGAGTCACATCCATGGGTGAGTTAAATACTTTATCATCAACCTTTTCACACGAATATATTTCGTGCATTTTCGCCTAACATCGAGGTACCGGGGCGCGTGACCCGGACCATCCGAATCATCGCAGCCCATATGAGTGGAACCGATTGGGATTAAGCGGAGCGTCAAGAACTGAGCGGCGGTGGCAACCCTATCTGTTAAGTAGTCCTGGCCGCCGCGAATTCTTGACCGCAGCGACGCCCACTTGCCTGGAACGCGAGGAGAATTCTATGCGGCGACCAAGAAATATCTCACCCATGACCACAAGTCACGCGCTCCCCGTACCGACTGGTTAGTCCTATTTTCCCTGAGTCCAAGTAGCAGATAAACTTTTTACACGAAGTTCCTTATACAGTGTATTTCTGTCAATTAATTCGATGATGCTTTGATGAATATCTGAGGCTGCCTGCATAATTGCGATTCTGTCGTCCGCAGGCACACCGAACCCGATAAATATTTTATCATACTTAACAGATTTCATCCTAGCCAACCCATCAATCAGTGTTTCTGCAACATCAACTTGAATGCGCAAACGACCCAATACATCAATGTATTTTGAAACTACAGAGGCAAGTCGGGCATGAAGAAGCACTTTCATCGTCCCCCCTATCGCACATTAGGCCTATTAAATAGTGCCATGCCGTTACCTGATATCCATATTTATTATAACACTATAGAGCAAATTTACTTATGAGAACGTCATCATATATGATAGGACTAACACAGAGTTAAACCGGACCATTAGCCGACGGGTGGGCAAGATGGAACGGACGGGGTGGAGGGCAATTGGAACGAGAACAGAGGCGGAGCGTCAAGAACTGAGCGGGGGTAGACATCAGGGTCGCCAGCAACTTCAGTCCGCGAATTCTTGACCGGAGCCGGGCGTCTGGAAAGCCACACGTAATGGGCTCGGTTTCAACGATTCGTTAGTCGCATCATTTAATTTCAAAATGAATCCCATACACTTTCCATACGTCTTCCATTACAAACGTCATCGTAATAATAACCCTATCAGAGGATGTTTTCCCATTGTACTGAACAATTAGATAGCGATTAAAATTGTTTGTTTGTGAGCGCCACCCCAATTGATCCAGCACTTCAACTTGATCGGCATATTTCTTAAGTTTGTTTATGTTATCCCTGTACTGATCTGTTGTGTACTTTTCAACGTTATCACTGCTGCACAATTTATACAATTCATCAATATTATTGCGATTATAGTACGTTATATAGTTACTCGTTAACGCGCTGACATATGGCAGATCTGTGGTTGAAACCCGGTAGGCAGCATAACCACAATATCCCATCGAAGATATTATCAGTAGTAAGAAGATGCACAGGCTTATTACGCAGCCTTTTTTCAGATATTTCATAGGTAAGCGACTAACATCGAGGTACCGGGGCGCGTGACCCGGACCATCCGGATCATCGCGGCCCATCTGAGCGGAACCGAATTGGATTAAGCGGAGCGTCAAGAACTGAGCGGCGGTGGCGACCCTAGCTGATAAGTAGTCCTGGCCGCCGCAAATTCTTGACCGCAGCGACGCCCACTTGCCTGGAACGTGGTGGCGACCCTATGCGGAGAACTAGGGCAGCCTGAGCCATAACCACATGTCACGCGCTCCCCGTACCGACTAGTTGGGCATAATTCCAATCCATTAGGCAAACATCAGCCCAAGTGGATTGAGTATAAGGCTACAGATACAACTGCCACATTCTGCAAACGAGGCTGAGGAATATGTCGAACTTCAGGATAGCGGCGACCGAAATCCGACCACTGTCTTATCCACAAGAAACCCGCCATTATACACATCACCTTCGCAGTATGGCATCAACTTCAAGATATCTAAAGTTTTTACATCCAAACAATGTGAGCTAGTGACATTTATGCCCAACATCGAGGTACCGGGGCGCGTGACCCGGACCATCCGAATCATCGCAGCCCATGTGAGTGGAACCGAGTGGACTTAAGCGGAGCGTCAAGAACTGAGCGGCGGTGGCAACCTTATCTGATAAGTAGCCCTGGCCGCCGCGAATTCTTGACCGCAGCGACACCCACTTGCCTGGAACGTGGTGGCGACCCTATACGGAGAACTCGGGCAACTTGAGCCATAACCACATGTCACGCGCTCCCCGTACCGACTAGTTAGATGCAAATCCTATTTAAGATCCAAAGCAACCGAGATCCCAAATTCTACCTGATCCATCCATAGATCCGGCAGATCAGCAATCTTCTCTATGAATCGCGATCTATCTATTGCAGCCAAATTTGCACATACGATAACAGAATCCTTCGGCAACACCCCCTCCTTACTCTCAATGTACACATTGCCAGGGATGTCAGCATACTTCAAATTTGATGTAATCCCAACCACAACCACAGTATTAAACGTTGACCTGTTAATCGCATTTGATTGAACAATCAACACCGGCCTATTGCCTGACACCTCGCTGCCCCGATTATCGCCAGTGTCTGCCCACCAAATCTCGCCACGCCTTACCATTCCAACCCCCTAATTGCACCCAAGCCGAATTCACCGAGTTTCTCATCCTTGTCATTAATCCTGGCCATGGCGGCGTTGATCTTTTCTGTCAGATCATCCCCACGGTGCTTGGCCAGATACTCTGAAAGAGCCTTTGCGTAGAGTTCAGATCTAGACATATCTCTTTGAGAGGCAAAGAGATCGGCCGCATGCCCCAATTCATCGGGTAGACTGATTGCCGTTTTCATACCATGGTTATACCAACCGCCGTATAATGTCAAGCATCTAACATAGAGGTAGTGTGGGTGCGTGACCCGGACCTTCCGAATCACCACAAATAGCTTCAGTGGCAACACTTATGATTAAGCGGAGCGTCAAGAACTGAGCGGCGGTGGCGACCTTATCTGCTAAGTAATCCTGGCCGCCGCGAATTCTTGACCGCAGCGACACCCACTTGTCCGTAATGGGGTGGCGACCCAATTTGGAGTACTAAGGCGACCTGAACCATAACCACATGTCACGCGCTCCCACTACCGACTAGTTGGGCAGAATTCTATTCCATACAACAGACACCAACCAATAGG
>JALHRW010000288.1 GCA_022841245.1 Planctomycetota bacterium | reverse complement strand
TAAGGCCGCCACCGCCGCTCAGTTCTTGACGCTCCGCTTAGTCGTAAGTGTTGCCACTGAAGTTATTCGCGATGATCCGGGTGGTCCGGGTCACGCGCCCCGGTACCTCTATGTTAGGCAGATATGAATATACCAAAAGAAATATTTGACTGCCCAGATTCTTTTAATCTATCTAGAAACAATCTGCCAGTACAGTGCAAACAGAAATCTCTAGGAAGTCTAGTGATTAATAATAAAAAAATTGTCATCGGCGACAAGGATGGCATTGAATTATTCGCCCCAATAATTTGTGAAAATGGGACATATAAAATCTACAGTTACGTCTGGGACCATAGCCGCGGAGAAATCAATGTTGCTATTATTGCTGCAATGGAAGGTGTGACGGGCGGACGATTGAACGAGATCCACTTAGATCAAAATTATGCACCTCACCTTGATGGGTTGCCTGTGGATTCTGGCGCCATTAAAATTGTCGGAGGTGGTCAGTCCTTTGTCATCGAATCTGGCTTTGGCGATGGGCTATATCCAGTATATGGGAAAAAGAGGGTATTAAGAAAACCGCATGCGATTGTTGTTGATTTTTGCATATGGAAAATTCGCAATGTGATTCTAAGATCTGGTTGGGAATTTGATAAGTACCATGTTGCGGTTGAAAAATCTGCCTAACGAATCGTTGAAACCGAGCCCATTACGTGTGGTTTTCCATTCGCCCGGCTCCGGTCAAGAATTCGCGGACTGAAGTGGCTGGCGACCCTGATGTCTTTCCCCGCTCAGTTCTTGACGCTCCGCCTCTGTTCTCGTTCCAATTGCCCTCCACCCCGTCCGTTCCATTGTGCCCACCCGTCGGCAAATGGGCCGGTTTAACTCTGTGTTAGCCAATACTTTATGCATTGCGTCACTTTGCTATGATTTACACATGCTTACTCAAAGGGGATAATGTCTTTAGGGAGGTCAAAGGCATTACCAAACTCATGGGATTTATAGCAAGGGTAACAGTTGATTCCGAGATGCCTGGCCTGGTAGAACCACTCGCGTTAGCCAAAATTAGGGAATCGGATTTCATGCGGGAACTGAAAGAGAAAGACGCACAGGGGGTGTTACCAAAACTATCGTTGATAGGAATTTCAAAATCTGCAGGGACGGTGGTTCTCCCCATCGAATTCACCTGGTTTCCGATGGATGAACTTGTTTAGTGGATTTGAAATTGGCTAACTAGTCGGTACGGGGAGCGCGTGACATGTGGTTATGGCTCAGGTTGCCTTGGTTCTCCACATAGGGTCGCCACCGCGTTCCGGACAAGTGGGCGTTGCTGCGGTCAAGAATTCGCGGCGGCCAGGACTACTTAACAGATGAAGTCGCCACCGCCGCTCAGTTCTTGACGCTCCGCTTAATTCCAATCGGTTCCACTCATACGGGCTGCGATGATTCGGATGGTCCGGGTCACGCGCCCCGGTACCTCTATGTTAGGTTGAAACCCGTTACTGAAAGTTTCTATGAAAGCATGCGTTTACAAAGTTAACCGTAGGAATGGGTGGATTGCCGTCGAACCAGACAGCAATAAACAATACTACACAATTATTGATTGTAATGGCCTCGACTTTGAAGTTGGTGATTACATTGAATGGGATGGTCGACTGTCCATTGGGCCTGGGACTATCACAGTCACTAAGACAAAGAGAGTCGAGAGGGTTGTCTTTGAAGATCATAACATTGATGAACGGAATGTTTCCGCCAAGCTTCGCATGGATCACGAATAATTCGGGATTGGATAATTCAACCTAACTAGTCGGTACGGGGAGCGCGTGACATGTGGTTATGGCTCAGGCTGCCCTGGCTCTCCATATAGAGTCGCTACCGCGTTCCAGACAAGTGGGTGTCGCTGCGGTCAAGAATTCGCGGCGGCCGTGATAACTTATAGGTTAGGACTGGTTACCGCCGCTCAGTTCTTGACGCTCCGCTTAATCCCAACCGGCTCCACTCATATGGGTAGCGATGATTCGGATGGTCCGGGTCACGCGCCCCGGTACCTCTATGTTGGGCAGAAATGTTTCTAATTCGTATGAATATATGTTTGTCAAATGATGTGGCTATTGGGTGGTGATGCCGTTTGTGTAAAGGCATACAGTAATGCCGATGATGATTACGTAGATGTGAAAATCCTATTGACGTAATCCGACGATATATGATCTCACTTGCAGATTCATATGGTTGGTACGTATATCGAAATAGTCATTCCGCCTATTGGTTGGTGTCTGTTGTATGGAATAGAATTCTGCCCAACTAGTCGGTAGTGGGAGCGCGTGACATGTGGTTATGGTTCAGGTCGCCTTAGTACTCCAAATTGGGTCGCCACCCCGTTACGGACAAGTGGGTGTCGCTGCGGTCAAGAATTCGCGGCGGCCAGGATTACGTAGCAGCTAAGGTCGCCACCGCCGCTCAGTTCTTGACGCTCCGCTTAGCCGTAAGTGTTGCCACTAAAGCCATTTGCGGTGATTCGGAAGGTCCGGGTCACGCACCCACACTACCTCTATGTTAGGCCTATAGACAATGATACTGCGTACCATGTTGCTGATATTGCCACTCTGTTTCGTGGCGACTGCAGAATTAACTATCATTCATGGCCCGAACCGTGGCGGTGGAACAAAAATCCCTGCTACTGAAGAAGAAAAAATAAAGAATGAAATATCGGCGGAGTTAAGGAAAACGGACACTATTGTATATAAAACGCAGAATGAGGTTGTTACAAAGTACTTTAGCGATCTTCTGGGCGGGGTAGAAATTCAGGAATCAGAGGGTAATCATGATTGTCCAGCTAGAACTGTGATACAGATAACTGACAATTACGGCGTACAATGTTATTGTGTCTTTGAATGTGGCGGCATAGGAAAGTATAAAGGGAAAGATTATATATTTGAACAGCCGCAGCCGTTGAGTGTAGACAACGATAAACGCAATAAAATATGTGCGATGATATTTTATATTTATAAGGTTTCAAAGCCATGGAAGTCAGTGGACTAAAATGCGGCCTAACCAGTCGTTGAAACCGAGCCCATTACGTGTGGTTTTCCATTCGCCCGGCTCCGGTCAAGAATTCGCGGACTGAAGTCGCTGGCGACCCTCGTAACTTCCCCCGCTCAGTTCTTGACGCTCCGCCTCTATTCTCGTTCCAATTGCCCTCCACCCCGTCCGTTCCATCGTGCCCTCCCGTCGGCAAATGGGCCGGTTTAACTCTATGTTAGACGAAATATGAACAATAAAGACCCAGCAGCTCCGGAATATTCCGGTATTGAATCCGAAGAAGAGGCTCTCACCAAGAACCTTTTTAAGGACGCCTTTTTGATCGTTGCACTTCCATGCATTTGGGTGTGGCGAAAACTGAAAGGAGGCGAATTGGCTGAAGCAATTAAGTTGGTAGAAGGCAAACGAAACACTAAGGTAGTAGAAGCTAAGAAGATCAGAATGGAAATGAAAACGTTTGTGTACGAAATGCATGAGGTGACTGGAACTGTATTGATAGTTAAATACAATCGCAATATTGCCTATCTAAATATTGAAGTTTCGTCTAACGAATCGTTGAAACCGAGCCCATTACGTGTGGTTTTCCATTCGCCCGGCTCCGGTCAAGAATTCGCGGACTGAAGATGCTGGGGACCACGACATCCGCTCCCGCTCAGTTCTTGACGCTCCGCCTCCGTTCTCGTTCCAATTGCCCTCCACCTCGTCCGTTCCATCGTGCCCACCCGTCGGCAAATGGTCCGGTTTAACTCGATGTTAGGCGAAAAATCGATGAATAAGTACAACGTAATCTATTCAGATATATCAGGATCGCAAAATGCGGTCATGGAAAATGATGGAATCACTATCCGACTCTTTGTCGGCAATAGCATCTTCTCGGGCAGAGATTTTGATTCGCTTGAGTTGTCACAAGACGAAATATTGAATGGCGAACCTAAGTATACGCTTAATGACGGTGTATTATGTGGCTGTACGTTGCAGTTTGGCATAGATGTGAAGTTGGTTGTCGATGGAATATGCACTAATAGCGTCGTAAATGTTATGTTAATACTTGGCACACCTGTGGGGAATGGTGGTATTAGTGAGGAATCGATACAGTTGTCGTTGTCACACGCAGGAAAAACTTACACTGGTAAAGGAAAGTCAGGTTGGTTTGAGGGTGAACTTGAAGAGATACAGTCACAATTACCCAACGGAGTCTACATAAGATCCTGTATTAATTGTATGTATTCTGACTACAGTCCGTATGGCCATGGTCTGTTCGGAAGTATGATGTGTTTCAAAAATATTAAAGACGAGTATGTCAAGGTGACAACGAAAGACGGTTTTTGGTCTGTTCATGATCGGTATGATAGACTGGTACAGGAGACTTATGTGTGTGATGATTTTATTCGTAGGACAAAAGGTGTAGGGTATAGGGGCTAGGAATTCGCCTAACGAATCGTTGAAACCGAGCCCATTACGTGTGTCTTTCCAGTCGCACGGCTCCGGTCAAGAATTCGCGGACTGAAGATGCTGGGGACCACGATATCCGCACCCGCTCAGTTCTTGACGCTCCACCTCTGCTCTCGTTCCAATTGCCTTCAACCCCGTCCGTTCCATCGTGCCCACCTGTCGGCAAATGGGCCGGTTTAACTCTGTGTTAGCCGAATGCCTATAATAACACGACTTTTATGCGCGGGAATTGGGATGTCACTGCTATTAATTGCATCTTATTTCTCGGTGGCACTGCTCACAATAAAGCAACGGACAGACAAAGCTTCGAGTA
>JALHRW010000287.1 GCA_022841245.1 Planctomycetota bacterium | reverse complement strand
CCGCGCCAAGGAGGTGCTGGAGTACGTCAACCTCGGCGATCGCATCACCCACACCCCGGGCGAGCTGTCGGGCGGCCAGCAGCAGCGCGTGGCCATCGCCCGCGCCCTGGCCAACAAGCCGACCATCCTGCTGGCCGACGAGCCGACCGCCAACCTCGACCTCAAGACCGGCGAGATGATCATCGGCATCTTCAAGAAGCTCTCGACCGACCTCGGCGTCACCGTCATCTCAGCGACCCACGACCACAAGATGCTGGCGGTGTCCGACCGCATCGTGTGGATCAAGGGCGGCCAGGTCGACAAGATCCGGCGGGTCAGCGAGATGAACATCTCGACCGGTAGTATTGGTGGTCATTAGGCTGGCTGGCTGCTGGCTGCTGGCTGCTGGCCGCTGGCCGCTGGCCGCTGGCTGGTCCGTCGCGTCATGACCACGCTCGCCTGGCACGGCTTCGTCTTCGCCCTGCCCGCCGGCTGGGAGGTCACCGCGTTCCGTCTCGACCCGAAGCGCGGCGAGTTCCGCTTCCACGAGCGCCTGATCGATCGCGGCCAGCTCACCTGGGTGCGCATGGCCGGGAAGCCGGACCTCGAAGGCCTGGCGCGCGACATCGTCGACCGCCAGCTGCGTTCGGCCGGCACGCCAGAGGTCGTCACCGAGGTGCAGCGCCGTGGTCCGTGGCTGATCGCGCGGGCGTCACGCGGCTTGCCGTTCCAGGCCTTGGCCTGGGTCGCCCACGACCAACGGCTGCTGCACTGGACCTTCCCGGTGTGGGAGGGCGACGGCGATGGGCAGGCCTGGCACGGCCTGCTCGATTCGCTGGTCGCCCAGCCCGGCGACGAGGTGCGCTGGGAGCTGTTCGGCGCCGGGGTCAGCCTGCCGCGCCGCTTCGTACCCGTAGAGGTCGACGCGCGGCCCGGGGTCATCCGCATCGAATACGCCGATCCCGCCGGAGTCAGCGTCACGGCGCGGCGCTTCGGTTTGGCGCGCAGCCTGCTGAGCGAGCGGCCGTTGCAGGCCTGGCTGCGTCGCAGCCTGTTCGCCGACCGCGCCCGGGTCGAACAGATCCAGGAGACGGCGCGTGGCGGCGTGCCGGCGGTACGCGCCGCGTTCAGCATGATCGGTGAGCGGGCTTTCGACCGGGTCGCCTGGCGGCGTTGGCCAGGCGAGGCGTGGTGGTGGCACGAGGCTTCGGCCAACCGCATCCTCGGACTCGAGCAGGTCGGCCCGCCGAAGGCCCCGCGCGTGGATCTCTCCCGTGCCGGCTAGCCCGCAGCTTACGCCGCTGGAGCAGCTGGCCTTCGTGCCGCTGCGCAACGCCAAGGTGCGTCTGGTCGAGGACACGCCGAACCGCGTCCAGCTGGAGATCGATGCGGTCTATTCCCGCTGGCTCGGCCCGCTGCCGAACTGGCTTGGGGCCAAGAAGGTCAAGCGCCTGGCCCTCGACGGCCTCGCGTTGCTGGTATGGCGGCGGATCGACGACCGCATCAACCTTGGCGGCCTGGTCGACTGGCTGGCTTCAGAGCAGCAGCTGGAGTTCAACGAGGCGCGGCTGCTGACCTTGCAGTTCCTGCGCCTGCTATCGCTGCGCGGGCTGATCGTGCTCGGCGACCGCACCGGGATCGGGTGAGCTGGGAGGGTCGAGCACCAGCTCGACCACGGGGCAATGACGTCGAGCTGCCATGGATTCTACAAACCCATCGCACTGGTTCTTGGCATCGCACCGCTTGCTAGCCCAACCGCCGACGGCGCCGAGGGTCCCCAAGGCGGGTTACCCGATCAGGGTTTTGAGCGCCATCAAACAGGCGAAGCAGGCCGAGCTGGTGCTGCCCGCGAACAGCGACATTGGATCTGACGGCGCCGCTGTCAGACCTGCGTCATCCGACCATTGCCCCGTGGTCGAGCTGGTGCTCGACCCTCCCAGCTACAGCAGCGTACGCCAGGCGTCCTCGAACACCTTGCGCTTCGCGGTCCATGCCACGCCTTCGCCTTCGACGCGGAGGGCGAGCTGGGCCAGGCCGAGATTGCCGGTCGAACCGGCGTGGGTGCGGCTCTTCACCACCGCATCATGGTCGGGATCCTGCAGCCGGTCGAGCGAGCAGCCGACGCTCTTGTAGGCGTCACGGAAGGCGATGCCCTGTTCGCGCACCAGTCGGTACGCCTCGTCGGTGGCGTAGATGTCCGGGGTCAGCGCGGCGATGATCCGCTCGCGCACCGGCTTCAGCGTCGGTGCCGCGGCGGTGGCGACGACGACCATGCCGCGGGCCAGGCGCAGGCCATCGATGACCAGCGCCTTGGTGTCCTGCAGGTCGCGCGAGTAGCCGCTGGGCAGGGCGTGGGTGATGCCGGCCAGGCCGCTGCGCAGGCCATTGAAGCGCGCAGTGCGGGCGCGGATCAGCTCGAACAGGTCGGGGTTGCGCTTCTGCGGCATGATCGACGAGCCGGTGGTGAAGCCCTTGCCGATGCTGAAGAAGCCGGCTTCCTGACTGGTGAAGAACACCAGGTCGGCGGCGAAGCGGTTGAGGTCGGCGAGCACGCTGCCGATGGCGTCGAGCAGCGCGCTCTCGGCCTTGCCGCGGCTGTTGGCGTCAGCCAGCGAAACCCCGCCCCAGCGGGCGAAGCCGAGCTGCTTGGCGGTGAACTCGCGGTCGAGCGGCAGGCCCACGCCGTAGCTGGCGCCGCTGCCCAGCGGGCAGCTGTCGAGATAGCGGAACGCCGCCTCCAGCAGCACCAGGTCGTCGAGCAGGCCCTGGGCGTGGGCGGCGAAGAACATGCCGACACTGCTCGGCATGGCGCGCTGCAGATGGGTATAGCCGGGCAGGGGGTGGAACTCGTACTGCTTCGCCTGGAAGAGCAGGGCGGCGGCGCAGGCGATGACCTCCTCGGCGAGGTTCGCCAGGGCGTCCTTCTCCCACAGGCGCAGGTCGGTGAGGACCTGATCGTTGCGGCTGCGTCCGGTGTGCAGCTTCTTGGCCGGCTCGCCGATGCGCGTGGTCAGCAGGGCCTCGACCTTCGAGTGCACATCCTCGTCGTTGGCCTCGACCGTCCACTGCCCGGCGAGGTGCTCGCGGTGCAGGGCGCGCAGACCGTCTACCAGGGCCTTGCCCTCGCTGTCGGCGATCAGGCCGACCTTGGCGAGCATGCGCGCATGCGCGATCGATCCGAGGATGTCGTAGGGCGCCAGCACGCGGTCATAGGACCAGTCGTCGCCGACGGTGAATTCGTGCACGACACCCGCGGTGTCATCGCCGCCTTTGCTCCAGATGGCCATGCGCAGAAGGGTGGCCAGCTGGGCGAGAATGCCAGTGGCTGGCTGCTGGCTCTGGCCAGCCGCGGAATGCCAGCGCTCCCCGTAATCACGGGAATGACGTTCATGGAGCGAGCGCCCGGGCGAGCGACGGACGGTTGGAGCGGCACCATGTGGTAGATGTCGCGAGTCCGCAGCGAGACTGGAACGAGCGACCGCGATACACCGGATCGACGCGCGTATGCGCGGCGTGTCGAGCGGGGGTTCCGGGGGGCGAAGGCCCCCGGCGGGGACGTGGGGCAGCGCCCCACGAGCAAAAGCCGCTTACTTCCGCTGGCGCAGTTTTCTCACCTCCGCGGCGAACTCGCGGTCCGCCCCGCGGATGTGTCCGGCCAGCCAGGCGGCGAGGAAGCCGAGCAGCATGGTGCCGGCGGTGAGGTCGCCGCGACGGCATGCGCCATCCAGCTCGGTCAGGCGCTGGGTGAAGCCGCGATGCAACTCACGGTGCGCATCCAGCTGCGGCCAGCCGATCAGCTGCAGGGCGCGTTCCTCGTCGGCGAAATGGGTCAGGGTATACTGGCGCAGGAACGGCATCGCCTCGGCCACGCGGCGCTGATCACCGGCGGCCAGCGCATCCTCGATGTCGCCGATGGTGTCGAGCAGCTGGCGGTGCTGGAAATCGATCTGCGAGTCGTCGATGGCGAGGTCATCGCTCCAGGTGATGGTCGGCATGCTCAGCCTGGCTTGGCGGTCGGCCCGTCGTAGGCCTGGAGCCGGCCGCTGCTGCCGCGCAGAAACGAGGCGTAGGCCTTGTCCGCCACCATGATGTGGTTGACCAGCCAGCTGCCGAGGAACTGGCTCATGCTGTGGCCGAGGCCGCTGCCGCCCTCCAGCAGCTGGGTGCGGAAGGCCGCGACCTGTTCCAGGAACTGCTGGTGCTGGCGGCGATGCTGGTCGAGACGGGGATAGGCGAACTCGGCCAGCAGGCGTTCTTCGTCCGAGAAATGCTGCTCGCCATAGCTCTTGAGGAAGTCGAGGGCCCGCGCTACGGCATCGGTCTCATGTCCCTGGGCGACGGCTTCGTGGAACGTGTTGATCGCTTCGAACAGGCCACGGTGCTGCTCGTCGACGTGCCCGCCGTCGATCGCCAGCATCTCAGTCCACTGCATGAAGGGCATCGCGGGCGGCTCCGGCTGGCATCCTAACCCCTGCGGTGGCAGTCTGCAACCCGGCACAGGCGCGTACGGAGTGCTCCAGGCCGGTGCAGGCCGACCTTCGACAGCGGTTGCCCAGGCCGGCTCGCCCGCCACCCTTGCGCCAGATGGCCACCACCTGCCAGCGCTGCGGAAATCGCCCCGCCACCGTGCACGTCACCGAGGTCGCCGCCGCCGGCGGCCACGCCGAGGCGCACCTGTGCTCGGCCTGCTGCCAGGATGCCGGATGGGTCCCAGCCCTGCCCCCCCCGGCGGTCACCGCGCTGGTTGCGGCCAAACCGGCCGAGGACGTGGTCGGCGAGGCCGACCCGCCGGAAGCGGCCTGCCCGGCCTGCGGTCTGAGCTTCTCC
>JALHRW010000286.1 GCA_022841245.1 Planctomycetota bacterium | reverse complement strand
GCCGCTGGTCGCTGGCCGCTGGCCGCTGGCCGCTGGCCGCTGGCCGCTGGCCGCTGGCCGCTGGCCGCTGGCCGCTGGCTGCTGGCCGCTGGTCTCTATCGTGCTGCGCCATGGATGATCCCGCCGAACGCCTGCGCTCGTGGCTGCCGCATGTCCTGCTGCTGCTCCTGGTCGCCGCCGCGGTCGGGTTGCTGGCGGTGGTGGTGTGGCCGCTCAAGGACGCTCTGCTGCTGGCCGGTTCGATCGCCCTGCTGACCTATCCCATCGCCTTCCTGCCGGTGCTCGTCCGTCTCGAACGGGTCGCACCGCATTGGCCGGCCGAACAGCTCCGCTTCACCGCCGCCGCCATTGCCACCGTCGCGATCGGGGCGGCTGCAGCGCTGCTGGTGGTTGGCGGACTGTGGCTGGTGTTCGGTTCGTTCGACCGCCTCACCGACCTGATCGGTGGCCTGCTGTTCAACGACGCCGTGCGCCTTGACCGCACGCTCGATGCCCTGGCGTACAAGCTCGGCCAGCTCGTCGAGCTGTATCCGCAATTGCCGTGGGACGCCAACGCGATCAAGGCCGGTTTGCGCGAACTGTTCGGACGCGGCAATCTCGGGCCGGACATGCTCGGCTTCCTGTTCCGCGGCACGGTCGGGCTGATGGCGATGACGGCGCTGACCCTGATCGCTCTGTTCTACCTCTATGCCCAGGGCACCCAGCTCGCCGGCATGCTGATGCGCTGGCTGCCGCTCTCCGAAGACCGGCGCAGCGATCTCGCCCAGCGCTTCCACGCCCTCGCCACCTACGTCGTCGCCGGCGTGGTCGCTCGCGCCGCCGTGCACGGGGCGGTGTGCGGACTGATCGCGTGGGCGCTCGCCGGGGCCAACCCCTTGGCCACTGGCGCCATCGCCGGCTTCCTCGCCCTGCTGCCGGTGGTCGGTCCAGCCATCGCGTGGGTGCCGTACGCCACCGTGCTGTGGTCGACCGGCCGTGAACTGCAGGGCGCCTTGCTGGCGGTGGCCTGCATCAGCGCCGCCTGGGTGGTCGAGCTGTGCTTCCGCCGGCTGGCCCAGCGCCTCGGCGCCGACAGCCTGTGGTTCGCCTTCATGCTGTTCTGCGGTCTGGTCGGTGGCATCGCCTCGTTCGGCCTGCGTGGCGTGATCATCGGCCCGGCCGCGGCGTTGACCGCGGCGGCCCTGTTCGGCTTCCTGCCGGCTGTCTACGGCGTCGGTCGCGAGGGACGCGATGCCCCTGGCTGAACGGCTGGTCCGCCTGCTGCTGGCCAGTGGCCGCGTTGTCCCGCCGCGCTGTGCGCTGTGGCTTGGCGGGCTGCTCGGCGACCTGGTCGGACAGCTGCCGCATCGCGACGTCAAGCGCGCCCGCGAGCACCTCGCCCTCGCCTACCCCGGGCAGGATGCCGCGTGGTGCGCGCGCACCGCTCGGCGTTGCTTCCGCCATTTCGGGCGCATGGCGCTGTGGACGCTGGCGACGGCGGGTGCCGACCCGCGCCGCCTGCGTCGCGGTCTTGCGGTCGAGGGCGCGGACAACTGGCGGGCCATCGTCCGCGCCTGCCGCCGCGGCCAGGGCACCATGGGCATGGCCGGCCACGTCGGCAACTGGGAGCTGCTCGCCCGCGCTGCCGCCAGCAGCGTGCCGCTGACGGTGATCGGGCGCCGCCTGCGCTGGCCCCTCGCCGACCGTCTGGTGTGGGAGAGCCGCACGTCCGGCGGCGCCCATCTCGTCTACCAGGACGCCGACGTGCGGGAAACCATCCGCGAGCTGCGCGCCGGCCGCTACGTCGCTACGCTGCCCGATCAGGACATTCCGCGTCTCGCTGGCGCGCACGTGCCGTGGTACGGCCGCCCGGCCTACACCCCGATCGGTCCGGGCATCCTCGCCCAGCTCGCCGGCGGTTGGGTCCAGCCCGGCTTCTGCTACCTGCGCGCGCGCGGCGGCCTGCACTGGACCTGGGTGCTGCACAGCGGTCCGCGCGTGCGCTTCCCGCGCTTCGCCGAGCGCGAGCAGGGTGCGCGCGTGATCATGGCCTGGACCATGGCGTATCAGGAGCAGCTGGTGCGGCGCTTCCCCGAGCAGTGGGCCTGGTGGCACCGCCGCTGGCGCACGCCGGTGCCGCAGGATCGTGGGCTTCAGGTCGACGCGGGCTGAAGCCCGCGGTCCTGGTCAGCGCACCTTCGCCTCCGCCGCCCGCGCCAGCGCTTCCAGTTTGAGGCGGAACTCCGCCACTTCGGACTTGGCCGCCATGGCGCGCAGCTCCTTGGCCATACCACGCAATCTGGTGGGCGGTGCATCGGCCGGCACCGCTGCGGATGCCGCGCTGGCGCGCGCGAACAGCTCGGCCTCGGCGAACCAACCGGCTGCGACCGTGCCCTTCCACGGTTTCTCGTGCACATCGATCGCCTTCTTCAGCGCCTTGAGTTCGCCAGTCAGAGCCTCGCGCACCGCGGTGCGGTCAGCGGCGAGGGCGGTGCCGAGATCGGCGGTCAGTTCCTTTACTCGGGTTGCCCGGGCATCGTCGAGGCACAGTCTCTCCGCGCCCATCAGCAGGGCGACGCGCGCCTTGCGTGCTGCCGGCGCAGCCGGGTCCTTGGCTGCATCGACTGCCGCCAACAGCTTGTCAGCCGCGGCGAGGTCCTGCTCCTGCGGAATGATCCAGTCGATCTTGACGCTGCCGGGCGTGGCGGGGATCGGCCGGGTGACGCTGACCTCGCCAGCGCGCAGCGTCAGTGTCCCGGCGCCAGCGGGGATCTCGATGGCGTAGGCGCCGCTGCTCCAGGTCGCGACACGCTGGCCACCGGCCTCGATGCTGACACCACCGCGGCCTTCGCCGAGGCCGTACCAGGCGTCACGGTCCTTGTCGACGAAGACCACGCCGCCGGCATAGCGCTTGCGGTCCGAGCCGAGCAGATGCGTGACGCTGATCATGCCGCCATTGGCCACCGATCCCGGCCCGACCAGGGTGTAGGAAGCGTTGGTGATATTGGCGCGGTGCCCGCGACCTGGCTGCATGCCGCCAGTGCCCCCCGGCCCCCAGTCGATGATGAAGCCGATGTGGCTGCCCCACGGATCCGACGCCTGGGCGAAGCAGTTCTCTCCTGCACCGCCGCCGAAGCCGACCGCCTTGGCGCGATCCGAGGGTGAGCTGCCGGTGAAGCCGGGCTTGGCCGGATCCTCGTCGTGGCCGAGGCCATGCAGGGTCATGTAGTGCGAGTGCTTGCGCGCCGCCTCTAGCAGGCGCAGATCGAAGACCAGCGGCGGCGCCGGCTTGATCGCCGCCATCTCGGCCCGGAACATGGCGAAGTCGACCGCCGCCCTCGACGGTATGCGCGGCTCGCTCCCCACGGGCGCGATGCGATCGGCATCGGCCTTGGGATCGGCCCGGCAGCGGTTGATGAATTCGAGGATCAGCGTTTCTTCCGCTGTCGGCTCGGGCGAAGGGGCCTGGTAGACGTTGTCGGCGGCGGAGAGCGAGAGGGTCAGCAGGACGCAGGCGGAGAGGCGCATCCAGGTGATACGATCGCCGAGGTGGGGCGTTCGCCGCTGGCCGCTGGCCGCTGGCCGCTGGCCGCTGGCCGCTGGCCGCTGGCCGCTGACTACTTGACCAGTCCTGCCGTCTTGGCGTCTCGGCCTTCTTTGATGAACTCAGCCAAACCGTCCTTGAGCCGGATCGAGATGACGTCGCCGGCCTTGATCTGGTTGCTGGCGATCAGGCGGGCGAGGGGGGCGACGAGCAGGTGCTCGATGGCGCGACGCATCGGGCGGGCGCCGAACTGCGGGTCGGTGCCTTCCTTCAGCAGCTTCGACAGGAACGGCTTGCTGTAGTGCACGATGATCGGCACCTGGGCGCCGAGCAGGCGCTTGTAGACGTCCTGCAGCATGAGGTCGAGGATCTTGCGCAGGTCCTCGCGGGTCAGCACGCGGAAGCAGATGATGTCGTCGAAGCGGTTGAGGAACTCGTAGGGGAAGACCTCCTTCGCCGCGTCGACCGCCTTGGCCTTGATGTCCTTGTTCAGCGCCGCGTCGTCGACCTCGACGGCGAAGCCGATGGTCTTGTGGCGCAGCGTCTCGCTCATCTCCGAGGCGCCGACGTTCGAGGTGATGACGATGATCGAGCGGGTGAAGTCGACCGTCTTGTTGTTGCCCAGTGTCAGGTGGCCGTCCTCCATCAGGCCGAGCAGCGCGTTCCACAGCTTGGGGTGCGCCTTCTCGACCTCGTCGAACAGCACGATCGAGAGGTAGTGGCTCTTCACCTGCGGGAACAGCTTGGCGATCTTGCCCTCGCCTTCGGCGAACACGCCGCGGCCCTCGGCCTGCGCCTCCTTGTGGTGGCGGTCGAGGTTGTCCTGCGACAGCATCGGCTCGACGTCGTTGCCGACGTAGCCCGGCGGGCTGCCGAACAGTTTGGACACGGTGAATTCGCTGGAGAATTCCTGGCAGTTCACGCGTACGAAGGCGCTGCGCTTGCCGAACACCGCCTCGGCCAGGGCCTTGACCGTCTCGGTCTTGCCCACGCCTGTGGGGCCGAGGAACAGCAGGGTCAGCAGCGGCCGTTCGAGGTTGCGGATGCCGGCCAGGATCTTGGAGAACGAGTCGAGCACGCTCTCGATCGCCGGTTGCTGGCCGACCACGCGCTCGCGCAGCATGGTCTCGAAGCGGGCGACCTGCTGGGAGCGGCGCTCGGGATCGAGGACGACGTGCTTGGCTGCGGAGGCTGATTCGCTCATGCGTGGTGTCCCTGGGCGCAGTGTCGGCGGAACGGCAGGCGTCTCAAGGGCTGGCCGCGGGAGACTGGTCGCTGGCCGCTGGTTGCTGGCCGCTGGCCGCTGGCCGCTGGTTGCTGGCTGCTGGCTGCTGGCCGCTGGCCGCTGGCCGCTGGCCGCTGGCCGCTGGCCGCTGGCTGCTGGCTGCTGGCCGCTGGCTGCTGGCTGCTGGCCG
>JALHRW010000285.1 GCA_022841245.1 Planctomycetota bacterium | reverse complement strand
ATCGCGGGTCAGCAGCGCGGCGGTGGCGCTGGCGCGGCCACCTTCGCGTTTCTCCAGCTCGGCCAGGCGGCCGGCGATCTGCTCGCGCGCCTCGCGCTCGGCGGTGAGGCGGGCGGTGGTGGTGCGCTCGGTCTCGGCCCGCTCGGCGAGCAGACGCTCGTTGCGTCGCTTCAACTCGTCCTGGGCGGTGGCGAGGCGGTCGACCTCCAGGCGCAGGCGGTCGCGCTCGTCGACAGCGGCGCGGGCGCGGGCATTGGCTGCCTCGCGTTCGCTCGCTACCGCGGCCAGGGCGATCTCGCCGCCGGCGGCCTTGGCTCCGGCCAGTTCGGCACCGTGCAGGCGATCGCGCTCGGCCAGGGCGGTGCGCACGGCGGCTTCGCTGTCAGCGACGCGAGCGTCAGCCGCACTGCGCACGGCCGCCATCTCGGCATCGTGGCGCGAGACCGCTTCGGCGATGAGCCGCTGGTACTGCTCACGCAGTGCGACGAAGCGCTGCTCCTCAGCCGGATCGGCGACGGTCGCGCCAGGTGCAGGACCGGGATCGGCCAGGGTGTCGAGTTCGCGCACCGTGTCGCCGGGCATCGGCGGATCGCTGGGATCGGTCAGGGCGATGACCCGGGCGACCGCGCGGCCCTTCCCGGGCACGTCGGTGACCTGGATCATGCCCTTGATGCGCACGTGGTCGGCGGTGAGCACGCGGTAGGGGGTCCCGGGTTCGGCCGTCCCGTCGAGGGTGAACTCGACCAGGGTGCGGCCGTCGGGCGAGGAGGCCACGGTGACGACGGCGCCCTCAGCGGCTGGTTTCGCCGGCTGCTGCTGCGGAATGGGTTCCGGAGCTGCGGCGGTGCTGCGCGTCTCGCCGCAGGCGCCGCAACATGCGACGATGGCGGCGAGAATCGGGACGAGGCGGCGGGATTGCATGGCTGGAGGACGAGGAAAGCACCATGCGTGCCATGCGGAAGTGTCCGTTCGGACCGCTCATTGACCCTTGAGTCACTCTCCATATCGTGCCGCGCCCCGCCTGGGATCCCCCAGGCACCACACGCCGGCTACGCCCATATGGGCGGCGCGCCGACCGGCGGTGGACAACCGCGCGCCGCCAACCGCCGCACCCGTGCAGAGGGTCCGGCAGGAGATCCACATGGCTATCGTCGACCTCAAGTCGCTCCTCGACAGCGGCATCCACTTCGGCACCTCCAGCAGCCTGTGGCACCCGCGCATGGCCCCGTACCTGTACGGCAAGCGCGGCGGCATCCACATCATCGACATCCGGCAGACCGCCAAGCAGCTGATCCACGCCCACTACTACGCCGCCAAGCTGGCCAAGGCGAACAAGACCCTGCTCTTCGTCGGCACCAAGCGCCAGGCCAAGGACGTGATCCGCGACGCCGCCAAGGCCGCCGGCATGCCCTACGTCGCCGAGCGCTGGCTGGGCGGCACGCTGACCAACTTCGAGACCGTGCGCACCTCGATCCGCCGTCTCGACGTGATCGAAGAGCGGATGAACACCGCGGAATACATGCGCGAGTCGAAGAAGATCCAGGCCCGCGACGGCCGTGAGCGCCGCCGCATCCTGCGCAACCTCGAAGGCGTGCGCACGATGAGCAAGCTGCCCGACGCCATCTTCCTGGTCGACCCGAAGCACGAAGAGACCGCGGTGCAGGAAGCCCGCCGCCTCGGCATTCCGCTCATCGGCCTGGTCGACAGCGACACCGACCCAACCCTGGTCGACCTGCCCATCCCCGGCAACGACGACGGCATCCGCCCGATCCAGCTGGTGGTCAAGGCCCTGGTCGACGGCCTCGCCCGCGGCCGCTCCGAGCAGCTGACCCGCGTCGAGCCCGCCGCCGAAGCGCCGGTCGTCGCCGCCGCCGCCGCTCCGTCGTCCAACTTCCCGGCCCCCAAGTAAAAGGATTCCGTCATGGCTGAGATCACTGCTGCCCTGGTCAACGAGCTGCGCGCCATGACCAACCTGCCGATGATGAAGTGCAAGCAGGCCCTGGTCGCCACCAATGGCGACCTGCAGGCTGCGGTCGAGCACCTGCGCAAGATGGGCGCCGCTGCGGGCGCCAAGTTCGGCGGCCGCGAAACCCCGTGCGGGGCCACCGCCCTGGCCATCGGCGGCGGCGCCGGCGTCATCATCCTGGTCGGCTGCCAGACCGACTTCGTCGGCAAGAACGACGGCTTCCGCGCCTTCGTCCAGCGGATCGCCGACCTCGCCCTGGCCAGTGGCGCCGACTCGGTCGACGCACTCAACGCCCAGAAGCTGGACGGCGTGGCTCTGCCCGACGCCTTCATCGCCCAGATCCAGAAGATCGGCGAGAACATCAAGCTGGTCGGGGTGAAGCGCGTCACTGGCGCCGCGGTCTCCGGCTACAACCACGACGGCCGTATCGCTGCCGTGGTCGCCGGCTCCGGCGACGTGGTCAAGCTCAAGCAGGTCGCCCTGCACGTCGCCTCGGCCAATCCGGCTCCGGTCGGCCTCGACCGCGCCAGCGTCGATCCGGCGCTGGTCGAGAAGGAGAAGGAGATCATCGCCGCAACGCCCGAGGTGCAGGCGAAGCCCGAGGCGATGCGTCCGAAGATCGTCGAGGGCAAGCTCGGCCGCTTCTTCAAGGAGAGCGTCCTGCTCGAGCAGGAGATGCTCATCGATGCCGAGAAGGGCGAGAGCGTCGAGAAGTATGCCAAGCGCGTTGGCATCACGGTTGGCAGCTTCGGCCGGCTGCAGGCCGGAAGCTGAGCGGTCGTCAGGCTGAAAGCGAGGCACCCCGCGACGATGTCGCGGGGTGTTTGCGTTTGTGGCTGGGCTGGTGGCTGGTGGCTGGTGGCTGGTGGCTGGTGGCTGGTCGCTGGCCGCTGGCTGGTGGCTGGTGGCTGCTGGCTGCTGGCTGCTGGCTGCTGGCTGCTGGCTGCTGGCCGCTGGCCGCTGGCCGCTGGTCGCTGGTCGCTGGTCCGCAAGCGTGGGCTGAGACTTTGGTTCGGCTCCTTGTTCCGCCTACCGTACCGCTCGTGCTCGGCGTCAAGGCTTCCCGGGCTTCGCCCGGCGCTGCGCGGCCTTGACCCCTGCGCGCGAGCGGCGCGGCAGGCTGCACAAGGAGCCTTCACCATGGCTAACTTCCACTCACTCCGGGTCTGGCACGCGGCGCTGCGACAGACGACGGAGGTTGCACGACTCGGGGTCAGGTACGGGGATCTGGGATCTCAACTGCGACGGGCGGCGATCTCGGTGGCGAGCAACATCTGCGAAGGCTGCGGCCGCGACAGCGACACGGAACTCATCCGCTTCTTGGAGATCGCACGCGGGTCCAATACCGAGATCGAAGGACAGCTGCAGATATGCCAGGCTCTCGGGGCTGGTGTCGAGACGCTCGTGGCGACCAACGCCAGCATCGGGAAGATGCTCACGGTCCTCATCCGTCGCCTGCGCAGCGGCGGATGAGGCCACCGATCAGGCGGCCGACGTCGGCCGCCTGATCGCGGATGCCCGCGGCGGTCGCCGCGTCGAAAACGAGTGCGTCTTCGGCGATGTCAGTGAGGGCCTGAACCTCGGCGTTGCTGCCGTCGGCGATCCGCAGGAAGCGGATGAACTCGCGGTCGGAACCGCGTTCGGCGCCTTCGGCAACGTTCGCAGCCACGGAGATCGCCGCGCGACGAAGTTGCGAGATGAGATCGCCTTCGCCGCGGGTGCCTACGCATCCGCGCGAGACGCGTCGGACGAGTTCCCGAGCGTGGTTCCAGAGGAGGAGATGGGGATAGCGAGCCATGTGAGGTTTCCTTTCGAACCCCAGACCCATGCCGCGCGCAGGTGTCAAGGCCGCGCGCAGCGCGCCGCGCAGCGGTCCGCCTTGACGCCGAGCCCGGCATGGAAGCTGGGGTGAGGAAGGAAACCGGAATGGAACGCGGAATCTCAGCCAAGTCGCTGGTCGCTGGTCGCTGGTTGCTGGTTGCTGGCCGCTGGTTGCTGGCCGCTGGTTGCTGGCCGCTGGTCGCTGGTTGCTGGTTGCTGGTCGCTGGTTGCTGGCCGCTGGTCGCTGGTTGCTGGTCGCTGGCCGCTGGTCGCTATACTTGCGAACCCTGTCGCCTCCGTTGGTTCCGCCTCCGTTAGCTCCGTTCCTCCGTTGAATCCGACTGCGATTTCAAGGCTCACTCACCACGCCGCATCGTCGCGCACCCCGACATAGGACGGGAAGCGCGGGACGCCGTCGTCCGACAGCTCCTGGTAGCGGAAGGTGATGATCGCGCCGATCGGCGGCGGGGCGGAGCGCTCGGCATCCGACAGCCCGGTGCCGACCGAGAAGCGCTTGCCGTTGCGCAGCTCGACCTCCAGCGCGCCGAGGCGGCCGGCGTGGCGGCCCGCGCCCTTGCTGTGGCCGGTCACCCGCGCCTCGTCGTCGAGGAACGACTTCACTTTCAGCAGCGTGGCCGAGCGGCCAGCGACGTAGCGCGAGCCGGGTTGGCGCAGCATCACGCCTTCGCCGCCCAGCGCCTCGACCCGCTTGAGCTCGGCGCGCATGTGCGCGAGGTCGCGGCAGGCGAGGTGCGGATGGAAGGCGGCGTAGGCCGGCTTGGCGGTGTCGAACCAGGTGTGGCAGCGCTCCTGGCGCTCCTCGAATGCGGCGTCGATCGCCGGCGCGTCGAACACCAGGTAGCGGATCTCGCGCCACAGCTCGCTGCGGTCCTGGCGCCTGACGATCGAGACGCAGCGCTGGAACTGCTTGCGCCCCAGCCACAGCTCGCCGTCGAGCGGGAAGTCCGGCAAGCCGGCAGTGAACCACTCCGGGGCCAGGTAGGGATTGCCCAGGCGCGAGATGAAGCCCTTGCCGTCCCACCATGCGCGCACGCCGTCGAGCTTCTCCGACAGCCACCAGCCGGCGGGATCGACCGGCGGGTCGATCTCGGCGAAGCTGTGCGCCAGCAGCACCGGCGGGGCGGTGTCCTTGGCCGCCGCCGGCTTGGCCGCGCCGGACTTGGCCGCGCGCACC
>JALHRW010000284.1 GCA_022841245.1 Planctomycetota bacterium | reverse complement strand
TGAGCGCCGGCCACGCCCGCGCCCTGCTCGCGGTCGCCGACCGCGCCCGGCTGACCGACCTCGCCCGCCACGCCATCGCCCACGGCCTGAGCGTGCGCGAGGTCGAGCGTCTGGTGAAGGTGCCCGAGCCCACGGCCACCGGCCCCGCGACCAAGCCACCGCACCTCAAGGAGCTGGAGGAGAACCTGCAGCACCTCTTCGGCAGCAAGGTCGGCATCCGCGAGAAGAACGGCAAAGGCGCGATCACCGTGCACTTCGAGTCGAAGGACCACTATCTGCGCGTGGTCACCCTGCTCGAGCGGTTCATCAGGCAGGCAAATTTGGATAAGGCCGGGTTGAAGTAGGGGGCGGTCGCTGGTTGCTGGTTGCTGGTTGCTGGTTGCTGGTTGCTGGTCGCTGGCCGCTGGTCGCTGGCCGCTGGCCGCTGGCCGCTGGCCGCTGGCCGCCGGCCGCTGGTCGCTGGTCGCTGGCCGCTGGTCCGCAAGCGGGTGATGGGGCTTCGGTTCGGCTCCTTGTTCCGCCTACCGTACCGTTCGTGCTCGGCGTCAAGGCGGACCGCTGCGCGGCGCGCTGCGCGCGGCCTTGACACCTGCGCGCGAGCGGTGCGGCAGGCTGCACAAGGAGCCTTCACCATGGCTAATTTCCACTCACTCCGGGTCTGGCATGCGGCACTACGACAGGTGACCGCGATGTCGCGACTCGGCATCAGGTACGGGGACCTCGCGTCGCAGATGCGGCGGGCAGCGATTTCCGTCGCCAGCAACATTTGCGAAGGTTGCGGCCGCAACAGCGACGCCGAACTCATCCGCTTCCTGGAGATCGCGCGTGGATCCAATACCGAGATCGAAGGACAGCTGCAGATCAGCAAAGCCCTCGGAGCAGGCGTCGACCCGCTCATCGCGACCAACGCCAGCGTCGGCCGGATGCTGACGGTCCTCATCCGCCGCCTGCGCAGCGGCGGATGAGACCGCCGATCAGGCGACCGACATCGGCCGCCTGATCACGGATCCCCGAGGCTGTCGCCGTGTCGAAGACGAGGGCGTCTTCCGCGATGTCGGTGAGCGCCTGGACTTCGGCATTGCTGCCGTCGGCGATCCGGAGGAACCTGGCAAACTCGCGGTCGGAACCGCGTTCGGCGCCTTCGGCTACATTCGCTCGACACTGATCGCCGCACGGCGCAGCTGCGAAATGAGGTCACCTTCGCCGCGCGTTCCCGCGCATCCGCGCGAGACGCGTCGGACGAGTTCGCGAGCGTGTTTCCAGAGGAGGAGGTTGGGATAGCGAGCCATGTGAGGTTTCCTTTCGAACCCCAAACCCATGCCGCGCGCAGGTGTCAAGGCCGCGCAGCGCCGGGCGAAGCCTGGGAAGCCTTGACGCCGAGCCCGGCATGGAAGCTGGGGTGAGGAAGGAAACCGGAATGGCGCGCTGAGTCCCAGCCTAGCCGCTGGCCGCTGGCCGCTGGCCGCTGGCCGAACGTCGTAGCAACGGGAAACTGGCGTCATGCGCCCATCGCGCAGACGCCGAGCCCGGCAAAGAGCGCATTCCGTCCGCCCGGTCTGATACAGATTCCGTCTACATACCGGGCAAAGCCGTCGACTGGAATGGAACCGCCTGCTAGCGTGCCATCTCCGCATGAGCGACCCCGCTGTCACCCGCCGCTCCGAGCTGCCCTGGCTGGCCGGCGGCCTCGTCGTGCTGATCGTCGGCTGGTGGGCGCTGAACCGCTTCGTCCTGACCGTCTATCCGCCCGACGCCAGCCAGGGGGGCACCCTGCACGTCCTCGGCTGGGGCACCGATCCCAACCCGGCCCGCGTCGAGCAGTGCAACATCTTCAACCGTGCCAACCGCGACCAAGGTCTGATCGTGCAGGTGGTGCCGAGCGGCGGCGACACCCAGGCCATCGTCACGCGCAGCGCGGCCGGCAACGCGCCCGACTGCATCGACGTCTACAACCCCGAGGACCTCGGCAAATACATCGCCAAGGGCATCGCGCGGCCGCTCAACGAGCACCTCAAGGCGGCGAAGCTCGACCTGGCCAGCGAGACCTGGCCGGCGCTGCTCGACAACATCAGCCGGCCGAACCCGGCCTACCGGCCCGGGGTCGATGATCCGATCGACGCGCGCATCTGGTACGCGGTGCCGAACAACGTCGACTATCCGTTCATCTACTTCAACCGCACGCTCTACCAGCGCGTCGTCGCCGAGCGCACTGCGGCCAAGCTGCCGGTGCCGCCCGAGCCATGGCTGGGCTGGACCTGGTGGGACTACGCCGCGCTGGCCAAGTCGCTCAACCGGCGCGGACCGGATGGCCGCTTCCAGAGCTTCGGCGGCCCGCCGCCCGACCTGTGGCCGCTGGCCATGCAGGTCGGCGCCAGCATGCGCGGCGAGGACCGCGCCGCTTTCGAGGCGCTGAGCGAGCAGGAGAAGGCCGCCCGCGGCCTCGCCGGGCTGTCGTGGGACGACTGCATCGCCCCGTTCAAGCCGCGCGCCGACGGCTCGCTGGAGCCGTGGCCGAACAAGGCCGCGATCGCCGCCGCCCTGCAGTACGGCTACGACCTGCAGCACGCCTGGCGCGCCGTGCCGACCTCGTCCGACATGCAGCAGATGGCCACCGGCGGCGGCGGCTACGCCGGCACCGGCATCAACGGCCAGTTCCTCGCCGGCACCGCCGGCATGATGACGATGGGCCGCTGGTATCTGATGCAGATCCGCGCCAACGTCAGCTTCGACTGGCGCATGGTGCGCCAGCCGCGCTGGGTGCCCTACGACGAGTGGGCGCGCTGGCAGCGCGAGGGCAAGGGGCCCGGGCAGCGCGACGGCGACTGGGGCGATATCGAGCATCGCGACCGCGGCTATCTGGTGATGATGAACACGCGCAGCTGCTTCCTCACCAGCAGCGCCAAGGATCCGGCCAAGGCGTTCCGCTTCCTCGAGCTGCTGATCCGCAACCAGGACTATCAGAAGGTCATCCTGCTCGAGGACGGCAGCAGCGCCAACATGCGCATGACGCTCGACTATGTCGGCCAGCCCGATCCCCTCATCCCGGACGAGGTGGTCAACCGCCCGCCCGAGCAGGAGCTGGCCGCGGTGATCGGCCAGGTCGGCCGGCCGCGCTGGCCGTTCAGCAACTACGCCCGCCACGACAACATCCGCTGGAGCAACCTGCAGGCATGGATGAGCCCGCGCGATCCGCTCGACAAGGCCCTCGCCGCCGGCATCGCTCTGCGCGAGTACCCCGAACTGGCCGCCACCGCGCCAGCCGAGCGCTTCAGCAGCAGCGACGCGATCGGCGCGGACCTGACCAGGCGCGTGGTCGCCGAGATGGACAAGGCCGGTCGCGAAGGCTTCGACCTCGACCAGCCGCCGCGTCGCCAGGGTCCGAGTTTGGCGACGGCCGGCGTCTTCGGCGGCCTCGGCCTGATCTTCGCGGTGATGCTCTTCGGCGCCTGGCGGGCGCGGAAGGGGGCGACGCATGCCTGATGCCGATGCCGAGCTGATGGCCCGCCACGCCGCCGACCGCAAGGTGAAGCGTCGCCGGGCGCTGTTCGCCGGCATGTCGTTCATTTCGCCCAATCTGGCGCTGTTTCTCGTCTTCACCCTCGGGCCGACCCTGTTCACCCTCGGCCTCGCTTTCTTCCGCTGGGATCCGTTCACCTCGCCCACCTTCGTCGGGTTCGAGAACTTCAACCGCATGTTCGCGGATTCGCGGTTCTGGTACTACCTGCTCAACACCGGCGTGTTCATGCTCGGCCTGCCGCTGACCATGGCCGGTGCGCTGCTGCTGGCCGTGGTGCTGTCGCAGAAGCTGCGCGGCGTCATCGCCTACCGCACCATCTTCTATCTGCCGACCCTGACCTCCGGCGTGGCCCTCTTCCTGCTCTGGAAGGTGATGTACAACAAGGAGGGCGGGCTGATCAACACGCTGATTCTGCCGGTGCTGCAGCTGTTCGGCGTCGACGGCCCGAGCGGCGCGCCGATCGCCATGAGCGACCTGCCGGACTGGCTCAACCAGAGCTGGAACGTGCTCGGCATGGAGTGCTATTTGGCCAAGCCGGCGCTGATCTTCATGGGCGTGTGGGCCGGCATCGGCGGCGGCACCATGATCCTCTATCTCGCGGCGCTGGCCGGCGTGCCGCCCGAACTCTACGAGGCGGCGGAGATCGATGGCGCCAGTCGCTGGCGCCGCTTCTGGGACATCACCTGGCCGATGATCGCGCCGACCACCTTCTTCATCGTCGTCATGGGCATGATCGGCGGCCTGCAGGGCGGCTTCGAGATGGCCTACCTGATGACCAGCGGCGGCCCCGACGAGAGCACCACCACGATCGGCTACTTCATCTTCACCAAGGGCTTCGGCGAGTTCGAGTTCGGCTACGCGGCGGCGGTCAGCTTCGTCCTGTTCGCTCTGGTGGCGACGATCACGGCGGTGAACTGGCGCTTTGGCAGCAAAGCGGGGGATTACTAGATGCCTCGCGAAAAGCCGTCGCTGTGGGTCACGGTCAGCAGCCATGCCTTCCTCCTGGCGTTCGGCGCCACCATGCTGCTGCCGTTCCTGTGGATGCTGGCCACCTCGCTGAAGAGCGACGCCGAGGTCTTCGCGCGCAATCCGCTGCCCATGGCCACCAGCCTGGGCGAAGAGGGCAAGGCGCTGGTCACCACCGCCGGCAAGCCGCTGGTCGCCGCGGTCAAGGCCGCCGACGGGACGTGGGCGCGCGGCGAGCCGCTGCGCGTGCGCCTGGGCAATCCGGTGCAGGAGGGGGCCAAGGGCGATCGCGCGCGCACGCCCTCGGGCGAAAACCTCTCCGACGACATCGGCCAGCCGGTGCAGCTCGGCAACGTGCTCTACGATGCGCAGCGCCTGGCGGAGTGGGGCGGCCTGGCCCGCTTCCGCGATTCGCGTGTGTTCGTCAAGTACGCCGAGCCGGTGACGGTCGACGCCACCTTCACCGCGCCCGGCTTCGACGCCAAGGCGAACGAGGCGGCGGCCG
>JALHRW010000283.1 GCA_022841245.1 Planctomycetota bacterium | reverse complement strand
ACGCGCTCCCACTACCGACTAGTTGGGCAGAATTCTATTCCATACAACAGACACCAACCAATAGGCGGAATGACTATTTCGATATACGTACCAACCACATGAATCTGCAAGTGAGGTCGTATATCGTCGGATTACGTCAATAGGATCTTCACATCTACGCAATCATCATCGGCATTACTGTATGCCTTTACACAAACGGCATCACCACCCAATAGCCACATCATTTGACAAACATATATTCATACGAGTTAGAAACATTTCTGCCCAACATCGAGGTACCGGGGCGCGTGACCCGGAACATCCGAATCATCGCAACCCATGTGAGTGGAACCGAGTGGGATTAAGCGGAGTGTCAAGAACTGAGCGGCGGTGGCGACCTATCTGGTAAGTAGTCCTGGCCGCCGCGAATTCTTGACCGCAGCGACACCCACTTGTCTGGAACGCGGCGGCGACCCTATTTGGAGAACCAGGTCAATCTGAGCCATAATCACATGTCACGCGCTCCCCGTACCGACTAGTTAGCGACGACCATTATCATTTATGTAAACAACCCTTCTAACTAATGGATTATCACCTACATCTATTACCGATTGCATATCTAATTGAGTTTTGTCTCCATTTTCTACAGCCGAGCCAGTAACCGACTTGTACTTCATGCGGTCCAATGTAGAATAATAATCGTTCTGATTTGATCCAAGCCAATATCCTTCAATGATTAACCCATTCCGAACAACCCATCTATCCGCATCCCCTGTATTGGTCAACCTTGGAGTCCATGTTACATATCCATCGGCTGTCTTACGGTATGATGCGTGCTGCCCACAGCCAGAATATACCATTAGGACAAAGGCTATCGCTAAATATTTCATAAAGTCGCTAACATTGAGTTAAACCGGCCCATTTGCCGACGGGTGGGCACGATGGAACGGACGGGGTGGTAGGCAAGTGGAACGAGAACAGAGGCGGAGCGTCAAGAACTGAGCGGGGGAAAACATCAGGGTCGCCAGCAACTTCTAGTCCGCGAATTCTTGACCGGAGCCGGGCGACTGGAAAGCCACACGTAATGGGCTCGGTTTCAACGATTCGTTAGCCAATTTTGGCACTATCCATTCTTGGGGAATCCAAATCCCGCACCTTAACCCAGTTCCAATAGCCATCTCCTAAAGCTGCCGTTAAGATACCATGTTCATTAATTGGTTTCTTCTCATTGTGATAATACCACTTTATGGACCACCATTCCCCATCACCGTATTCAGGAGATGATGTCCCATCTATATCCAACAGCATCCTGTACACCACAGAGTATGTCGCATCGGCTATTATCTTCTTCAAACCTAAGGCTGCCTGTTCTGATTCTAAATCTATCTCTCCTACTGCCTTCTTTTCCTTAGTAGATAGTCCGCCGTTGGGTGGATATCCGACGCCTAGTTCTCCCATCTGAATTTTCAAAACCGCCTTTTCTGCCGCCTTCTCAATATTCGCGTGGATATCAGTAATCAGACGATCAAGTGCATGGTGATATGGCATAGGTAAATCCTTATAAAAATTGGCTAACATTGAGTTAAACCGGCCCATTTGCCGACGGGTGGGCAAGATGGAACGGAAATGGTGGTGGGCAACTGGAACGAGAGCAGAGGCGGAGCGTCAAGAACTGAGCGGGGGAGGATATCAGTGTCGCCAGCAACCCTGGTCCGCGAATTCTTGACCGGAGCCGGGCACCTGGAAAACCACACGTAATGGGCTCGGTTTCAACGATTCGTTAGCCACGCCTATCGCAACGGGAAGCATTCTTCAGTGGATGGGGCAAATGCCGGCGCAATTTTCCGCTTAGTGTAACTACCCTTGTTCATCAACAATAAATACAATTGGTTAATAGGATAATACATCACATGCAATACTGGTGTTACGGCCTTAATATCAATACGTAATAATTGCATCGTGGCTATGCACCAACTCCGTTCTATCGGACAAGTTGGTTTAAAGTCGGTTTCTGTGAAATAGGTTGCGCTAAATCCATTACTTTTACACCTCTCTCTTGCGCGACCAATTTGAGCATCATACGTTTCATCAGACTCAATACGGTAAAGGACTACATAACTAATTGCATATATGCACGTTATTGCCAATACAATGTATAGGAATCGCTTCAAGTGGCTAACATAGAGGTAGTGTGGGTGCGTGACCCGGACCTTCTGAATCATCACAAATATTTTCAGTGGAAACACTTAGGATGAAGCGGAGCGTCAAGAACTGAGCGGCGGTGACAATTATAACTGGTAAGTAGTCCTGGTCGCCGCGAATTCTTGACCGCAGCGACACCCACTTGCCTGGAACGTGGTGGCGCCCCTGTGTGGAGAACCAGGGTAGCCTGAGCCATGACCACATGTCACGCGCTCCCACTACCGACTGGTTAGCGACGACTTCAAAGGCCTAGCCATTTACCCTGAATACCTAACCATTTTGAATAATATGGGGAAACTTTTGCCACCATTACGTGAGGAAATAGAACTACATACATTGGTACCTCTACCCAACGTGGTATTTCCGACTTCCCTTGATATACTTTGAATACTGGCCAAACTAATGCGCCAGGAACAACGATGTACAGCGCAATTATTGACCCAATAATCCAAATTATTATTGGCCTTAAGACATTCGACTCCTTGGGATTATCCATAATTCACGTCAAAGTCGCTAACATAGAGTTAAACCGGCCCATTTGCCGACGATCGGGCAAGATGGAACGGAAATGATGGTGGGCAATTGGAACGGGAACAGAGGCGGAGCGTCAAGAACTGAGCGGGGAAAGGCATCAGGGTCGCCAGCACCTTCAGTCCGCGAATTCTTGACCGGAGCCGTGCAACTGGAAAACCACACGAAATGGGCTCGGTTTCAACGATTGGTTAGGATGCGGTCAGTAATGACTACTATACTTTAATCCATGATCATCGGAATCATAATATAAGCTAATCCGATTTTTAATCTGATTTCTTTTATCCCATGCCAATCGATACGCTTCTTCAAATAGAATTGCATCATTCGTACTTTGGTACGACTTCCCATCCACTTCAATAATAATTTTCACATCTTTTCCATCTAAATCAACATTACGTTCTATTAATATCCTGGGTTTCTGTCGATCTATAACTAACCTACAGATCGATTCCTTGAGTGACTTATATCCGTCAGAAATTAATAAATCAGTAATTTTCTTAATTACCAAAACGCCAGAAGTGCCAAGCACACCAGTAATAGCAACTGTAATAATGTCAGGGTTCTCTAAACCACGCCTAAGCAATCCGGACAAAATTACCACTTGATTGCCGGAAAATTCTCGAATTACTCTATTTGTATCGTAATCATGGTAATCATAATACACCTGAAAGTTTGCCTTCTCTGGAGGCCCAAAAGAGACCGAATCCCGCACCAATGAAATACTGAAACCAGTGTAACCAGTTCCTGGATCTCTATAATATTCAATATCGACTACAATTGCGAATTCCCCATTCTCCATTTTTACAATTCTGGGATTTGTCATTTTACCAATTACTGGTTTTGTCAAATCGTGAGAATCATTAAGTTCCACCTCGTCTGGGTGGTTTTCTAAAATCCTTTGCAATACTTCCAACGGTAATTTTTCACCATAGGCATCAACAGATGTTGTGATTATGGGTTGTCCAATGACGGTCTTTTGTTTCATATTAGCATCCTAACACAGAGGTACCGGGGCGCGTGACCCGGACCATCCGAATCATCGCAGCCCATGTGAGTGGGGCCAATGGGGAATAAGCGGAGCGTCAAGAACTGAGCGGCGGTGGCGACCCTATTTGATAAGTAGACTTGGCCGCCGCGAATTCTTGACCGCAGCGACGCCAACTTGCCTGGAACGTGGTGGCGACCCGATGTGGAGAGCCAGGGTAATTTGAGCCTTAACCACATGTCACGCGCTCCCCGTACCGACTCGTTAGCCGACTAATTCCCTACTCGGATTTTGTCAATATTTGCGAGCATCGGTATCTTCTTACTAAATACCGGCTTCCCATTATACTTAGTATTTGCTAGTAACACATTTAATTCACTATAGAAATCTAGAATTGCATCAGTATTCAGAAAATCTCCGTGATACGACACTTGCACGGACACCATTTTCCCATCAAAATAATGGGCTATCCTGTATTCTATCGATTGCAATTTGTTGGATTTATCTTCAGGCCACAAATAAGCAATGTAATATGCAGATTCTCCTAATACGCCACTCTCAAACTCTCTGCTTTTCCACCGATGCTTTTCTACGTTATATTTATGGAGATCCCGGACGCTACTAGCCCATGTCTCAATACTAGTGACCTTTTGATCACGTATCAAATTGAATAAGCCAAAACTTATATTGAATCCACCTGGATCCTCCACCTTACCCTTCCGGTGCTCTTCTAAATCCCGGTACAAAGAAATACTCCTGTAATCGGAGTGTGTCAATTGCTTCTCTGTGTATTTGTACAAAGTCTCACTGTACGTAATCTTGAGCGAATCTTCATAATGAGCGATTTCGCTTGCTGAAATCGTTAATGACAAGGTCATAAGTAATGTAAGGGCATTGGGCTTTATCATATTAATGTCGGCTAACATAGAGGTAGTGTGGGTGCGTGACCCGGACCATCCGAATCACCGCAAATATCTTCAGTGGCAACACTTATGACTAAGCGGAGCGTCAAGAACTGAGCGGCGGTGGCAACCCATATCTCTTAAGTAACCCTGGTCGCCGCGAATTCTTGACCGCAGCGACACCCACTTGTCTGGAGCGTGGTGGCGACCCTGTTTGGAAAACTAGGACAACCTGAATCATAACCGCATGTCACGCGCTCCCACTACCGACCGGTTAGCCTGATCCCATAATTCTAGAATCATTTCTAGTTATGCCAATTTGGTTGTCGGACCAATTCTGATTCATCCATTTTTCCATGTCCACGAAACAGCCAACAGTCAACTAAATGCG
>JALHRW010000282.1 GCA_022841245.1 Planctomycetota bacterium | reverse complement strand
CCGTCGCAGGCGGTCGAGGCGGAACCGCTCCAGCCCTGGCCGTCGGCGCCGCCGGCAGCGGCGGCGCCGTCAGCCGCGAGACGGACGCTCAAGGCGTCGCCACCTCATCGATGATGATGCCGGCGGGATAGCCGTAGGTGTCCTTCCCGACATAGCTGGCGGTGCCCTTGATGATCAGGCCCTCCTTGGCGTACTTGGCCTTCTTGGCACTGGCCTTCTGCCACTCCTTGTGCGCTGGCGAGCCCTTCAGCAGGTAGCCGAAGACGTACTTCATCGTCATCTCGCCCTCGCCCGGCAGGTTGAGCGCCACGCAGTCGTAGTTCTCGCGCGGGGCGCCGGCGAAGAACCAGTCGTTCTTGGCCAGACCAACGCCGGCGCGCAGCACCACCGGCTTGTCCTTGAGCTCCTTGAGCCCGGCGGCGCCCTTCTTCAGCGCATCCCAGGCGATCTCGGCGTACTCCTTCGCCGCCACCGGCGCGGCCGCGCCACCGGCCCCGACGGCGCCACCGCCGCCGCTGTAGGTCTCGAAGGTCTTGCCGGTCTGCACGCCCTTGCCCGGCAGCTTCGAGGTCAGACCGGCGACCAGGCCCTCGAGCGGGTAGGCCATGCCCCAGTTCTTGCGCGCGCTGCCCGGCTCGGCCTGCAGCGGCAGGCCGAGGGCGCCGCGCCACTGGTTCATCGCATCCATGTTCAGCTTGCCCGGCGTGCTGGCAACGAAGTTGGAGAACTGCTCGAACCAGGCCTTGTCCGGGTTGAGCTTCGGGTCGTCGAACGAGTTGCCGGTGCTGCCCTTGGCCAGACGGTAGCTCTCCGGATCCTTGTTCAGGTCGGCGATCTCATCCGGCTTCCACAGCAGCAGGTTGGCCTTGGTCGCGTCCATGTAGGCGTAGGCGCCGCCCTGGCACTGGGTGAAGATGTTGCCTGACAGCACCGTCTCGTCGTTGCCGAAGTTGTTGTTCACCGCGACGCCGTAGTTCTGGCCGGTATCCTCGCACTGCATGAAGGCGAAGATGTTGTCCTGGATCACCGTCTTGCCCTGGCGGCCGACCATGATGCCGAGGGCGCCGCCCTTGGCCGGCTGCTGCCAGCAGAAGGCGATGGTGTTGTTCTTGACCAGCACCACCGCGTCGGGCTGGGCCGAGCGCGTCTCGACCGCGGCGTAGAAGGTGTTGATGATGAAGTTGTTCACCACCTCGTTGCCCTCGCCCTTCCACGAGCAGTAGACGCCGTCGCCGTAGGGGTTGAGCAGGATCGAATTGCGCAGCTTGATCGTGCTGCCCTCGGCCTGGAACAGCAGGCCCTGCTCGCAGTCCTTGGGCATGATCTTGCCGGAAGGGTCGTAGCTGTTGCGCGCCTTGGCGTTCAGGACGAAGCCGTCGACGGTCAGGCCGCTGACGTCGCCCTTGCCGGCGATGATGCCTTCGGGCATGCCGGTGGCGCCGCCCTTGTAATCCGGCGACTTCTCGATGATGGTGAGGTTCTTGAACGGGTCGCGGGTGGCGAAGTCGGCGCTGTAGCCGCCGACCAGGGTCAGGCCGGGCACCGTGACGATGATGTGGCCGCAGCCGGTCTTGCCGAGATACGTGCCGGCGGCGACGTGCACGACATCGCCACGCGCCGCCTTCTCCACCGCCTTCCACATCACCGGCAGGGGCTTGTCCTTGGCGCTGCCGTCGCCGTCGGCGCCGGCGCGGACGTACCAGTCGGCCGCCGCCAACGGCGCGAAGGCCAGGGCGAGCAGGGTGAAGGAGCGGAAGGAACTGATGATCGGCATGGTCACCTCGCGGGTCGTCCATTATAGACCGACCCGCAGGGTGAAGGCAAGCCCCGGTCTGCCGGGTGCGGAGCCTCAGCGCGGCAGTGCGGCGACCGTCGCCGGACCTTCGGCGGTGTCCAGCCGGCGGCGGTAGAGTTCCGTGTTCTTCGCATCGGCGAGCGCGATCGCCTTGCGCCACATCGCTGCCGCCTTCGCCCGTTCGCCCTGGAGGATGCCGTGGCCGTTGGGGCTGCGCGCGACCTCGGGCCGCCGCACCGCCTTGGTCCAGTTCGTCGCCCAGGACACCGTAGGCAAGGTGGTTCGCCATCATCACCTGGTGGGGAAATCGCGGGCATTCCCGTCACCAGCCATGAACCCCCGGCGATGTCTATGGCAGCACGACTGTCAGCTCCAGCCGGCCCAGGTCAGCCACAAATACACACATACGTCAAGCGGGCCGTGGGCGGAACGTCCAGGAACGAGAAAACGCACGGCGAATGCCGTGCGTTTTCTCGTGGTCGGACCGACAGGATTCGAACCTGCGACCTCTTGCGCCCAAGGCAAGCGCTCTAGCCAAGCTGAGCTACGGTCCGATGCGGTGGGGATCTTTCCAGCGCATCGCATTGCGCAAGGACGGACCAGGACCAGCGGCCTGCATGGCGAAGGACCTGCCGGATGCTGGCCAGCGGCCAGCGGCCAGCGGCCAGCGGCCAGCGGCCAGCGACCAGCAGCCAGCCGCCAGGCCAGGCCTCTACCTGAACAGATCGCTGCTCAGATACCGGTCGCCGCGGTCGCAGGCGATGAACACCACGCAGCCGGTCTCCAGTTCCCGCGCCACCTGCATGGCCGCCCAGGCCGCCCCGCCGGTGGACGGTCCGCTGAACAGGCCGGCATCGCGCGCCAGATGGCGGGCGGTCTCCTCGGCGTCCCTGGCCGAGACATCGACCACGCGGTCGACTCGCGAACGCTCGAAGATCTTCGGCAGATACGCCTCGGGCCAGCGGCGTATCCCGGCGATCTGGCTGCCCTCGGTTGGCTGGCAGCCGACGATCTGCACCGCCGCGCTGCGCGCCTTGAGCGCCCGCGACACGCCCATGATCGTGCCGGTGGTGCCCATGGCCGAGACGAAATGCGTCACCTGGCCGTCGGTGTCGCGCCAGATCTCTGGTCCGGTGCTCAGCTCGTGCGCCCGGGCGTTGTCCGGGTTGTCGAACTGGTTGAGCATGAGGAAGGCGTCGGGCGTGCCGGCGGTCTCGGCGACCATGGCCTGGGCACGGTCGCGGGCGTCCTCCATCGTGCCGTTGACCAGATGCACGGTGGCGCCGAAGGCGCGCATGGTCTGAGTGCGCTCGACGGTCAGCGAGTCGGGCATCACCAGATGCATGCCGATGCCGAGCGAGCGCGCGATCATCGCCAGGGCGATGCCGGTGTTGCCGCTGGTCGCCTCGACCAGGCGCATGCCGCGCCGCAGCGTACCGCGCTCCAACGCGCCGAGGATCATGCCCTTGGCGGCGCGATCCTTCACCGACGAGGCCGGATTGTTGCCCTCGCACTTGGCGAGCAGGCGGACGCCGGGGCGGCCGAGCAGTGGCGAGAGGTCCATGAGCGGCGTGTTGCCGACCAGATCGATGAGCGCAGGCACTGGGCCACTTCATGCCACAGGGATGGCGCTGCAACCATTGCACGGGGAAGCCTGCGCGGGTGGGTGCTGGGTGCTGGGTGCTGGGTGCTGGGTGCTGGGTGCTGGGTGCTGGGTGCTGGGTGCTGGGTGCTGGGTGCTGGGTGCTGGCCGCTGGCTGCTGGGCGCTGGGCGCTGGGTGCTGGGCGCCGGCCGCTGGGCGCGGGCTGCCATCGCGGGAGCGCAGGACCAATCGTATGGGTCCTATCTGACCCATTGCCTGCAGCCATCCAAGGCGCCTGACGCCATCCCCTTGCGTCCAACCCACCGGCTCGCCGACTCACCCCGCGTGCTTGTGCATGCCGGTGGCGGAACCTACAACGGGGGTCACCCGGCCCCTCATGGCAGCTGCCAACGAATCTGACCTCGCCCCGGACCTGCCCAACCTGCCCGATGTCCCGGGGCTGGATGCGGGGAAGGACCAGCCCGGCTCGCGCCTCGCGCTGCCGGACGTGCGCGGCCTGACTCCGCCCGGCCAGCCAGCCACCGGCAACATCGGCGCCGAGTTCGCACCCGCAGCCCCAGACCTGTCTGCCGCTGTCAGCCTGCCTCCGGACGTCCCGCCGCCACCACCCGAACCGGCCCCCGCGGTGCCCGCGCCGCCAGAAGCCACCGCGAGCGAGCAGCCCGCCACCAGGCTGGCCGCCGGGCGCATGTTCGGCGGCTACCAGCTGGTCGACAAGATCGGCCAGGGCGGCATGGGCGAGGTCTACAAGGCCCGCCAGGTCAGCCTCGACCGCGTGGTGGCGATCAAGATCCTGTCCAAGGCGCTGTACGACAACGACGAGTTCATCAAGCGTTTCGAGCGCGAAGCCAAAGCCATCGCCCGCATCACCCATCCCAATATCGTCGGGGTGTACGATTTCGGCCAGATCGACGGCCTGCGCTTCATGGTCAACGAGTTCGTCGACGGCAGCTCCCTGGCCAAGCTGATCTCCGACCGGCTCATCCTGCCGCCCAATGAAGTCGTGCTGCTGATCGTGCAATGCCTCGCCGGCCTCGGTCACGTCGGTTCGCAGGGCATCGTCCACCGCGACATCAAGCCGGACAACATCCTCATCACCAAGGACAACGTCGCCAAGATCGCCGACTTCGGCCTGGCCAAGGACGTCTCCCGGAAGGACGACAACACCGACCTGACCGCGGTCGGGCTGGCCATGGGCACGCCGGCCTACATGAGCCCCGAGCAGTGCATGGGCCAGAAGCTCGACGTGCGCTCCGACCTCTACGCCTTCGGCGTGACGGCGTGGTTCGCCCTCACCGGGCAGAAGCCGTTCACCGGCAACTCCTCGTTCGAGGTGATGACCAAGCAGCGCGAGCACGTCCCGCCACTGCCGCACGAGGTGGTCCCGGGCATCCCTCCGGCGCTGTCCGCCGTGGTCATGCGCATGCTGGCCAAGAAGGCCGAAGACCGCTTCAGCGACGCCGAGGCCTGCCGCCAGGCGTGGATCGACGTCGGCGTGCAGATGGGCGTGTTCGGTCGCGGCGATCCCGAAACCCGGGCGCGCGTCTCGGCCGCCGAGCTGCCCGCCCTGGTGCCGCTGCCGCCGCCGGTGCAGGCGCAGCCGCCGCCC
>JALHRW010000281.1 GCA_022841245.1 Planctomycetota bacterium | reverse complement strand
GCCTGGCGCATCACCGGCACGCCGCCGGCCCGCCACGCCACCGCCGCCGAGCCGGCCAGGGCGATGAGCACGCCGGCCGACGCGGCCAGCAGGACCGCTCCGCCCCAACGTCCGAGCAGCCAGCCGAGACGCGGCAGCGGCTTGGGAAAGGCGGTCAGGGCGATGCGGCTTTCGAGGTCGCGAGTCAGCTGCGCGGCCGGCACCAGCGCGGCGATGAGGATGCCGCAGAAACCGGCAGCCGCGCTGCTGGCGGCGGCGAGCAGACGGACCGCACCACCAGGATCGGCGGCGTCGACGCCGGGGGCGAGCGAGGCGATCAGCGCCACCGCCGCCAGCGGCACCAGCCAGAGCCGTCCGCGCCAGGCTTCGCGCCAGCTCAGCGCGGAGACGGCGAGCGTGCCGCCGATCATCGTGGCGCGTCCCCGCTGCTCTTGGCGACGATGCGGCGAAAGCGCTGTTCGAGCCGCTCGCGCGGCGGGGCGACGCCGACCAGCGACGCGCCAGCCGCGGCCTTGACAGCCTCGATGGTGGCGGCGTCGGGCGACTGCAGCTCGACCATCAGGCGCTTGTCGTCGGACAGCAGATCGGCGACCCGGCCCTGCTCGGCGAGACGGCCACGGTGGAGGATGGCGATGCGGTCGCAGACGTCCTCGACGTCGGCAAGCAGATGGCTCGACAGCAGCACGGTCTTGCCTGCCGCCTTGAGCGAGAGGATGAGGTCCTTGACCTCGGCCGAGCCTACGGGATCCAGGCCGCTGGTCGGTTCGTCGAGGATGACCAGTTCGGGATCGTTGATCAGCGCCTGGGCCAGGCCGAGGCGGCGGGCCATGCCCTTGGAGTATTCGCCGAGGCGGCGGCCGCGGGCGTGGCCGAGGCCGACCTGGGTCAGCAGGCGGTCGCTGCGCTTGGCGATCTCGGCGGCGGGCAGGCCGAACAGCCGGCCGATGAAGGCCATGGTCTCGTCAGCCGAGAGGAACTTCCACAGGTAGGTCTCCTCGGGCAGGTAGCCGACCCGCGCACGCACCGCCAGGTCGCCGGGGTCGCGGCCGAGGACGAAAGCATCGCCGCGGGTGGCGCGGATCAGGCCGAGCAGCAGCTTGATGGTCGTGGTCTTGCCCGAGCCGTTGGGCCCGAGCAGGCCGAACACCTCGCCCTTGCTGATGCTCAGGTCAAGGCCCTCCAACGCGTTGACGCGCGGACGACCCCAGAAATCGGCGTAGACCTTGGCCAAGCCGGAAGTGCGGACGACCTCGTCGGACATGGGCGCTGTCTTATTTCATTGCCGCGCCAATGCCACTCGTCCGGGCGTCTCGCATTCGACGACGACCGGACGACCGGAGGCAATGCCCTGACCGTCTGACTCGCCTGCTCCTGGGCACAGGCTTGCGACTTGGCGGCTGGCCTCGGCCGGGTGGGATCGGCGCATGCTCCGTCTGGCGCCCCTTGCCGTCATCGTCCTGACCCTGGTCGGTTGCGATCCGGCAGTGCAGGCCCGCTACCAGCCGACGTCGGTCGACGAGGTGTTCGGCGCCTTCTCGCGCGTCTCAGGCATCGAGGACGAGATCCACGAGCTGCCTGCGCCGCCGCCGGCGATCGATGCCGTTGACCTGCCCAAGCGCGCCTGCCGTCCGCCCGGCCTCACGCAGAAGCCGACCGATATGGTCGGACTGCGTGATGACAGTGAACGCCTGCGTACCATCGAGCCGACCCTGATGGTCGCCTCGTACGAGCCGCCGATGCCCTCGCCCCCGCCCGGCCCGGCCTACCGCATCGCCAGCTGGAACCTGCATCAGGAGGTCGGCGCCAAGGAGCCTATCGCCACGCCGATCGAACCGTCGACGCTCGAGCCCGGCCGGTCGATCCACCGCAATGAGCCGATCCTGTACGGTGCATACCGGCGCGATGTGTACGCGTGGTGCAATGAGGACGCGAATAAGAGGTAAGAGGTAAGAGGTCGCTGGTCGCTGGTCGCTGGTCGCTGGTCGCTGGTCGCTGGTCCGCAGCCGTAGGCGAGGGTCGCCCGCCGAGCGGGTGGTGGGCGGATACAATGGCGAAGCCATCCGCCTGCGGTTTCGGAGCGGATGCGACGAAACCGAACCCCGACAAAGGGCGGGGGCCCGTAGGGCCGAGGGGGCAAAGCCCCCTAGCGAAAAAAGGTCCTCAGCGTGTTGAACACGTCCTGCTCCGTCTGCGCGCTCATCAGTCCGGCGAGGGCCTCTTCATCCTGGACCAGCTGGGCGAATTCGCGGTAGACCTGCAGGTAGGTGCGGTCGTCCCACGGCGGGCTGGTCAGCAGGACGAACAGCCGCGTCGGCTCGCCGTCGAGGCTGTCGAAGTCGACGCCCGGCGGCTCGGCGCGGGCCAGGCCGATGATGAAGCTCTTGGCCTGGTAGGTACGCACGTGCGGGATGGCGATGCCAGGGGCGATCGCCGTGGTCGCCTTGCGCTCGCGATGCGACAGGTCCTTGGTCAGCTTGGGCAGATTGGCGATGTCGCCGGATCGCGACAGCACCTCAGCCAGCTCGGCGATCAGCACTTCCTTCTCGCGCCGGTGGCGGGCGGCCTTGGTCGCCTCGCTCTCCCCCTCCTCGGGCTCGGCCGGGGTGAAGTCCAGCCGCAGCTTGATGCACGGCGGGCGCAGGAAGCGCAGGATGTTCACTTGCCGATAGTCGGCACGGTCGAGGCCTCGGGCTGCATGATCGCCCCCTCGCCGTCCCGCTCCTGATAGTCGCCGCGCAAGCCTTCCTGGCTGCCGACCAGCCGGCCGTCGGGGCCGAACTGCAGGCTCAACCAATCGTTCGATTTGCGGACGCCCCAGCGCGGGCCGTCCCATTGCAGTGCGGCGGTCGCCTCGGCGGCAGCCACCGGTTCGCGGATGGTGAGGAAGCGCATCAGCCGTTCCGGTGTACCGTAGAGATGCATCGCCGTCATGCGCGGTCGGCCGAGCGCGCCGGCCGGATCGAGCGGCGCGGCGAGGTCGAGCACCACCGTCTCGGCCTGGGCGACGAGTTGCCGCGGGCCGCGCGGCGTGTCGATCATGCCGTGGACGTCACCGACCTGGGCGAACTCGACGCGGAAGCGCACCTGCGCGATCGCTGGATCGGGATCCTGGCGGGTGAAGCGGACCCGTGATGGACGGAGCAAGCCGCGGAAGCCCACCCCCGACATGCGCGAAGCCGTGGTATCGATCTCCAGCGGCAGCTCCGCGGTGGAGAGCAGCTCGCCCTCGAGCAGCAGCGCACGGCTGGCGCCAGGATAGGCCGTCAGGCGGTAGGTCAGGCGGCCGGCCTGCACGCGGATGTCATCATACAGGATGCGCACGCCGAAGGCTTCGCTCGGACGGTCCGGCGACAGGCTCCACGAAGCCCCGCCGCTGGTCGAGAAGGAGAAGCGCGGCACAGCCGGCGCTGGCGTAACTGGCGGCTCGCCCTCGCCCGCGGCGAGGCCGCCGAGCAGCAGCAATGCGAGCCAGCAACGCACGTTCAGACCTTGGGCGTCTCGGTGCCGGGCAGGGGATTGCCGTCGGCGTCGACCGAGAGGTCCTTGACCTTGGCCTTGAGCAGGCGGCCGGCGCGGAACTTCACCACCGTGCGGCGCTGCACCGGAACCTTCTCCAGGGTCTTCGGGTTGAGCGCCGTGCGCGGCTTCCTGGAGACCAGTTCGAAGACGCCGAAATCACGGAATTCCAGGCGGTTGCCGCGACCCAACTCGTCGACGATGTCGTCGAGAAAGGCCTGGATCACTTGCAGGGTCTGGCCCTGGGGCAGGTTGAGCTTGGCCGCGATGCGGTCGGCGAGCACCCGCTTGGCGATCGTCTGTTCGGACATGGGAAGGCCTCCGGTGGTTGTCCTGTCTGGAGTTATAGAGCGACGGGAGGGCGCTGGCAAGCGCTTTGACGATGCAAGTCGATTGACTGTCAGGGGTTCCGGTGTGGGCAACGCATCCGCACCGCCACCGCCGGTTCACTGGCGCACCGCGGCTTGATCGTCTAAGTTCCCCGCATGCAAGATGCTGCATCCGCCACCGCGATCGTCGATGCGATCGCCACCGTGTTCCGCGGCGGCCGACGTGCCGCCGAGTTGACCGTTACCGCCTGGCTCGCCCGCGGCCACCTGCTGATCGAGGACGTGCCTGGCGTCGGCAAGACCACCCTGGGCCGCGCCCTCGCCGCCGCCACCGGTGGCGCGTTCAAGCGCGTGCAATGCGTACCCGACCTGATGCCTGCCGACATCACCGGCACCTCGGTGTGGGACGAGCGCGAGCACCGCTTCATCTTCCATCCCGGTCCGGTGTTCTGCGACGTGCTGCTGGCCGACGAGCTCAACCGCACGCCACCGCGCACGCAGTCGGCGCTGCTCGAGGCGCTGGCCGAGGGCCAGGTCACCGCCGACGGCGAGGCCCGCCCGCTCGCCGCGCGCTTCTGCTGCATCGCAACCCAGAACCCGACCGACCATGCCGGCACCTATCCGCTGCCCGACAGTCAGCGCGACCGCTTCCTGCTGCGCTTCGCCCTCGGCTATCCCGACCATGCCGCCGAGCTGGAGCTGATGCGCCGCGATGGCGCCGCTGCCGATCTCTCGCGCCTGAGCGCGGTGGTCGACGCTCCCGGGGCCGAGCGCCTGCGCAACGCCGCCGCCGCCATCACCGTGTCCGATGAGGTGCGCACCTACGCCCTCGCGTTGGTGCGCGCCACCCGTGTCGCCAAGGGGCTTGCCCTAGGCGCCAGCCCGCGCGCCGCCCTCGGCCTGCAACGCCTGGCCCAGGCCCGCGCCCTGCTCGCCGGCCGCGGCTTCGCCACTCCGGACGATGTCCAGGGCATCGCGGTCGAGGCCCTTGCCCACCGCGTCGTGCCACGCGGCGCCGGCGACCCCGAGCAGGCAGTGCGCGACGCCGTGGCCTCGGTCGCGGTACCGCGGTAGCCAGCGACCAGCGACCAGCGACCAGCGACCAGCGACCAGCGACCAGCGACCAGCGACCAGCGACCAGCGACCAGCGACCAGCGACCAGCGACCAGCGACCAGCGACCAGCGACCAGC
>JALHRW010000280.1 GCA_022841245.1 Planctomycetota bacterium | reverse complement strand
GGCCGGCGGCTTGGCGGCGAGCTCGCGGTCGTTGACGCGGGCCGCGACCACGGCGCGGTCGGCAAGCTGGCGGACCTGGCCGAGCCCACGCTCCTGCTCCTGCTGGCGGCGCGACAGCGCGGCGGTGGCGAGGTCGGCTTCGGAACTGGCCGTGGCGAGGCGTTCGCGCGCGGTGGTGCCGGCGGCGACCGCGGCCTGCAGCCGGGCGAGGTGATCGGCCTGCTCGGCATGGATGCGAACGCGGGCGGCGGCGAGCTGCTGCTCCGCCACCTCGCGGGCGGCGCGGGCGCCGTCCAGCGGTTCGGCGGCGCCCATCGACACGACGAGCAGCAGCAGGATTCCTGGGAGCGCCGCACTCCCGTGCGGCTGCCTTGGCGGCCATGGCAGACGAGCCGCACAGGAGTGCGGCGCTCCCAGGGGCCTCATGGCAGCACCACGATGCTCGGCTGGCCGCGGCCTTCCGCCTGGGCCAGCGCCTGCCGGATGGCGTCCGCCTTGGGCGCAACGGTCAGCGCCAGCGTACCGTCACGCATCACCGCCGTGCCGGCAGCGCGTCCGTCAAGCGAGACCCACCACGCGGCGGCGCCAGCCACGCGCAGCAGCTTCACCGCCTCCGGGCGGCCATCGCGGGTGCCGGTGACGACCTCGACCGTCACCGTGGCAGCAGCCCGTTCAGCTCCTTCAAGCACCCGCACCACCGCGTCGAAGCCGGTATCGTCGCTGAGCGCGATCACGCCGGGCGGCACCGTGGCAGCGAGGGCACGCAGCCGGCCGGCAGCGGATGCTCCGGCCTCGGCCAGCCGGGTGCGCAGGGCTTCGAGGTCGTCAGCGGAACCGAGTGTCGCGATCGCGGCGCGGGCGGCATCGCGCCGCGCCTCCGCTGACGACGCCTCGCGCTCCTGTCGAGCGGTATCGGCCGCAGTGGCGGCGATCAGCGCGGCGAGGCGTTGGCGCTCGGCGGTCCACGCCGCCTCCTCGCGGGCAAGATCGGCGCGGGCGCGGTTGGCAGCCTGCAGTTCGTCCAGCACGGCAGTGGCCGGATCGGCGGCGGCCAGCAGCGCCGGCAGGAGGAGGACAGCGAGACGTCGGAAGGTGGCCATCGGCAGGAGCGGCATCGGAAGGCCTCGACGGGGCGGGTCCAGCGGCGCTATCGGCCTGGTCCTCACCCTAGCGCACGGCGCGCAACAGCGCTTCCGACACGCTATCGCCCTCGGAAACGCCATCGAGCAACCCCTGGTGGTCGCGGTCGGGAATCTCCAAGCAGACCGCCTGCCCCTGCGCGGCGAGCAGCGCATCGCGGAACTCGTCCGACAAGGCATGGCGCTCAGGCTTCTCGAGGCTGCCGTAGAGCAGCAGGAACGGAGGATGCCCGCTGCTGATGTGGGCGAACGGCGAGGCCGCCGCCATGCCCGCCTCATCGCCGAAGACGTCCCTGCGGATCGGAAGGATGCGGTAGCCGCCGCTGATCGCCAGGACGCTGGCGATGTCCGCGGGTTTGAGTCCGTACGCAGCCAGGTACGTACCGTCGGTGCCGAGCAGGGCGGCAAGGTGGGCGCCAGCCGAATGGCCGCCGACATGCACCCGGGCCGGATCGCCTCCCCTGGCTGCGATGTGCGCCTTGGTCCAGGCGAAGGCTGCGGCGACATCCTCGATCTGCCCTGGATGCTTTGCCTGGGGGAACAAGCGGTAGCTGATCGAGGCCACCGCCACGCCGTGACTGGCCAGCACCACGCCGAGGTTATGCCCCACCGTGCGGTCGCCGCGCTGATAGCCACCGCCATGGACGAAGACCACGGTGGGGAAGTTTGCGCTGCTGGGCAGATAGAGGTCGAGGAGATGCCGCAACGGATCAGCAGCCGGCCCGTCGACGTAGCGCACAGCCTCCTCCACACGGACGCTGGCGGGGATCGGCAAGGGCGCAGGCGGCTTGTGTGCCGATGTCGGAGCCGCTCGGCCGCAGGAGCACAGGAGGATAGCAAGAAGTAAGCAGGCGCTGGCTCGGGTCATGCAGTCGCTCCGGGGATCCGCAGCGTCAGCGAAGATCAGGGCAAGGCTGGATGAACCTGTGATGAAGGCGCCGACAGTCGCGTTGAGTAGTTGTCGCTCGGACCGACACGGTCACCCGGATGTGGCCAGGCTGGCGCCATACCGTGCGCAGACCGCCGAAAGGAAGCCATGCTCCGCCCCCGTCTGCACCTCCTCGCCCCCTCCCTGCTCGCGCTCGCCGCCGCGGGCGCTGCCGAACCGGCCACCGAACCGGCCGCCGAACCGCTGGTGATCACGGCCACGCGCCTGGGCATCGACCCCTTCGAGCAGCCCTACGCCCTGCACCAGCTGGAGCGCGACCGCATCGACGGGGAGAATGCCCGTACCCTGATCGACGCCATCGATCGCGCCCCCGGCGTCATCGTGCAGCGCACCGCCGGCAACCAGGCCAGCCCCTACATCCGTGGCCTGACCGGCCAGCAGACGCTGCTGATGTTCGACGGTGTCCGTTTGAACAACGCGATGTTCCGCAGCGGTCCGAACCAGTACGCGGCGATGATTCCGGATGAGGCGGTCGGCCGGGTCGACGTCATCCTCGGTACCGGCACCACCGTGCTCGGCTCCGACGGCCTCACCGGCGCGATGGACTTCCGTCTCGCCGAGGCCGGCCGCGGCCAGGACCGGGCGATGTCCGCCTGGGTGAAAGGCCGCTACGGCAGCGCCGAGGGCGGCGGCGGCGCTGCCGGCATCGACGGACGGGTCGGCGACTGGGCCTACTCGTTCGAAGGCGGCTACGCCTCCTACGGCGAACTGGAAGGTGGCTCGCGCGCCGGCGACCGCCTGTTCGGCGAGGCCGCCGGCCAGACCACCATCCCCAACACCGACTACGAGCAGTACAGTTTAGGCGGCCGCGTCGCCTACCTCGGCCTCGCCGGGCAGCGCTTCGAACTGGCCGCCGGCCACGTCGAGCAGACCTCGGCCGAGCGTCCGGACGGCTACTATGAGAACAGCGGCACCATCCGAGCGATCTCGCGCGGGTACGATCCGCAGGTCTTCGACTACGCCCACCTGCGTCACAGCACCGAGGGCCTCGGACCGTGGGATCGAACCCAGACGACGCTGTGGTGGCACCGCCACCAGGAATCGCAGAACCGCGAGGATTGGCGCAATGCCGCCCTGACCCAGTACCGCAAGCGCGTCTACGAGGACGAGGTGTCCACCCTCGGTGCCGACCTGCAGCTCACCCACGTCCTCGACCGGCATGAGGTGGTCTACGGCGGCACGGTCTACCAGGACCGCATCTCCTCCACCTACGAGGAATACCGCCAGACCGGCGCCGCCGGCGTCATCCCGACCGCGCCGCCGGCCTTCGCACCGCAGAACTGGGAGGGCCTCTCGACCGTGCCAGACGGCTCGCGCTTCACCGGCATCGCCGGCTTCGTGCAGGACCACTGGCGCTTCACCGATGCCTGGAGCCTGCTCGGCGGGTTGCGCTACGACCACGTCGCCTGGTCGCTGCCGATCACCACCACCCGCGCGGGCTATGCCGCATACGGCGGCTCTACCGTCGAGGAGGATGCCCAGGCGCTCACCGGCAACCTCCGCCTGGCCTGGCAGGTCGCCGAGCCGTGGATGACCTGGACCGGCGTCGGGCAGGGCTTCCGCACGCCCACCGCCTCCGATCTTGCCGGGGCCCAGGACCGCGCCTCCGGCTCAAGTGGCTCGGGCACGGGACCGCAGACCGAAGGCAACCCGGATCTCGATCCCGAGCGCAGCTTGACCATCGAATGGGGCGTGCGCTTCCAGCACGAGCAGGACAGCGCCTCCCTGGCCCTGTTCCGCACCAGCATCGATGACCTCATCCAGACGCGCTACATCGACGTCGACGGCGATGGCGACATCGACGGCGGCGCCGCCAACGGCGGGGTCGACCGCGCCGAGCGGGTCAACGCCAGCGACGGCGTGCTGCAGGGCGGCGAATTCGCCTTCGACCTCGGACTGCCCGTGGCGCTGCCCGAGCACTGGCGCCTGTCGCTGTTCCAGACCACCAGCTACGTCGACGGTGAGTCGACCATCCTGCAGGTCGACGGCAGCGAGGTGGAGGAGCACATCAGCCGCGCCAACACGCTCACCGGCAAAGCCGGCCTCAAGCTCGCCGACCTCGGTCGCTGGTACGCACTCGCGCAGGTGCGCTGGGCCGACGCTTACGACGAACCGTCGCCCGGCGATGCCGGCGATGTGCGCATGACCGTGGCTGGCGACGCCTCCGGCGCCATGCCCGGCTGGGCGGTGTTCGACCTCAAAGCCGGCATCAGCGAACCGGGCGGCGCCTGGCGCTTCGACGTCGGAGCCGAGAATATCGGCAACATCACCTATCGGCAGGTGGGCTCCGGTGCCGACGGCGCCGGGCTGAATCTGGTCGCTGGCGGCGAACTCCGCTTCTGAGTTCGCCTGATGCGGGCCCGGCTGCTCATCTGATGAGCATGACGCGGGCTCGCCAGCCACGGCCGGGTCCAGAGGATGCGTGACATGTCGACCCAGGTGCTGGTGGTGGATGACGATGCCGCGGTGTGCTGGGCGCTGGAGCGGGCCCTGGCCCGCGCCGGCTACCGTGTCGCGGTCTGCGGTTCGGTGCCGGAGGCCCGACGGCGCATCGAACAGGCGCCGCCGGCCGTGGTCCTCACCGACCAGCGGATGTCCGGCGGCAGCGGGCTCGACCTGCTGGCGCTGCTGCGGCAGGAGCGGCCGCGCCTGCCGGTCGTGCTGATGACCGCCTACGGTTCGATGGAGACGGCGGCCAAGGCGCTTGCGGCCGGCGCCTACGATTATCTGCCCAAACCACTCGATCTCGACCGCACCCTGGCGGTGGTCGCGCGCGCCCTCGGCCAGCGCGCGCTGGCCATCGAGGTCGCCCCATCGCGGCAGGAGGGTCTCAGCCTGGTCGGCACCTCGCCCGCCATGCAGGAGGCGGTACGCCGCCTGGCCCTCGCTGCGGCCAGCGATCTGCCCGTGCTGATCACCGGCCCGACCGGCTGCGGCAAGGAACTCGCCGCCCGACTGGTGCACCAGCACTCGCGCCGCGCCGC
>JALHRW010000279.1 GCA_022841245.1 Planctomycetota bacterium | reverse complement strand
GCTCTTCCGATCTGGGCGTACCTGGGACGGCCCTGTCGCAGCAGCAGCCTCGAACCCCAGCACCGTCGCCATCGACTTCACCCAGGTGAACGTCGGCTACGGGGATCGCGCCACATCGTTCTACCTCCTGGCCGGCATCCACCTGGGCACCCGTGAGGTCGAGATCCTCGGGCTGACGCAGCACCCCGACAGCGCGTGGATCGCGCAGGTGGCGCGGAACATGACCATGGACGAGACGGGGTTCCTGCGGCGGGTCGGTGCCGGGGCCGTGCTCATGGACCGCGACACGCTTTTCACGCACCAGTTCCGGCACATGCTGGACCAAGCCGGCTTCCCAGTCCACCGGACGCCACCGGAATGCCCGTGGTGCAATGGCTTCCTTGAGAGGTTCTGGTCCACGCTCAAGAACGGCATCGTCCGGAAGGCCATCTGGCTGGACGAGGATGCCCTGCGCCAGACCCTAATCACCTTCACCCACGAGCACTACCTCACCCAACGCCCACACCAGGGGCTGGGCAACGTGCCGCCCAAGCCCAAGCCCACGGCGGAATTGCCCGATGCGAACAAGCCGATTGTCCGGCACGACCTCTTCGGCGGCTTGATCCACGTCTACCGGCGGGCGGCGTGATCGTGGTTTTCATTGCGTGAGTTTGCCTTTCCGCGATATTCGGTCGGCATTTTCAAACTTTTCCAATGGACCGGGACAGTAGGTGAACTTCTGGCCGAGTTGATTGGGTACGCTGTCGAGCACCGATGCCAGTCGATGGTGGTGGACGCGGTCGGCGTACTTGGCGAAGTCGTCGCGCACGGTGGCGAGTAGTTCGCGGTGAACATCGGCAACCGGCAAGTAGGACCGCTCACGAGCGAATGCCTCGACTGCTGCCGGCATCCCCCCGACCAGCACCCATGAGCGGAAGAGCGCGATGGCCTTTTCGTGCAGGTCGGCCGGCACGCCGCTGCGAATCGCCGACACGGTGAGGCTCTCGTCCAGCCAACGGGCCAGCGGCTCTTCGCCGCAGGCGTGACAGAACTCGCCCAGGCTGCCGGTGCGGCCAAGGCGGGACGCCCCCGCCCACGTGGTTCAAGGAAACCTACGTGCCTGTCCACAGTTCTGGGATCATACCACGATGTTGCAAATCTCAATGTTTTCAAAAACTGGAAGCGATATATTAAGTTTATAATCAGTCACCACATTGAGTTTATCCGCGTCGCCTTGCAAAACAGCGCTTACCTCAGCGCTTTGAAGAAATTCTTGTAAATTGCCATCGGAACACAATACACGCCCTTGGATTAGATTGCGCTTACAAAGGTACTCGTACAGCCATTCGATTGATTGACTCATGCCTGCAGGGCCGACAAGATAGCTACGATGCTCTTGGCGCTTCGCCTTTTCAATCAAGTCCATGACTGAGGTTCGCAAATACTTGGAATTACAACTTAACGACGATTGTAGCCCACGACAAAGAGCCAATTCCTCCTTCGAGATAATTCTTTGAGTAGACGCTGACAGCCAGCCCAGTCCGAAATACCACAAACATTTTTCTTCCTTAGTGTTGATGGAGTTCCAGCATTGGGTCATGTCTGCCAATCCGGAAGCGTCTAACCCCAAATCAAGCGCGCATTGTATAAATACATCACGATACAGCAACTCTAAGTCAAAACAACCACACACTAGGAGATTAACGGTGGTGGCCTTCATTTTACGGATTCACTAGGTGGGGCGGAAGACAGTTGCAGCTATTCCCTACAGACCCACATATACCCACTACGTCACCCCCTGAAAAGGAGCCCCCAAACTGATTCACGTCGAGAAAGCAAGGTTTCGGGTGACAAAGCATCGTGCCTGAGAATCCACAAGGAGGAAGAACCGGACGCGGCTTTACGATCTTTTTGCACACTTCCTTGGTTGTTTCCCAAGCAGCACCCGTATATCACATAAACTCGCTCGGCCGCAATTCATTGCCATGCAAAGGACAACGACGTTCTCTGTAGGTCACCCGCTCGACGCCACATCCCTCGTGTCGTACCACAGAGCATGACCGCCGACCTCGCCGTCCTCATCCTCGCCTGCGCTGCCTGGCTCAATCGCGCCCAGGATCGCCGCTTGCTCTTCCTGCTGGTTCAGAACCGCGTCCTGCGCGAGACCGGCGCGGACCTCATACGCATGACCGATGCCCACCGCCGTGCGCTCGGCCAAGCCGCGCATGGGTTGAGCCCTGATGATCTCGCCGCCTGCGAGCCCATCGTCACAGTGGACACACTGCGGCGGTACTACCGCGAACTCGTCGTGGCGAAGTGGACCTACCCAAACACGGGCGCACCAGGGAGACCGCCGTTGTCCGCTGAAACGGTGGAAGCCGTGCTGCGGATAGCGCGGGAGAACCCGCGGGTGGGTGCACCTGGTATCGTCCGCCGACTGGCAGCCATGGGCATCACCGTGTCGGAGAGCAGCGTCCGCAACATCCTCCGTGCCCATGACGTCGGACCCGCACCCGTGCGCAGCGACGAAAGCGACTGGCGCACATTCCTGGAATCCCATGCCGAACAGATCGCCGCCATCGACGCCACCGCCGTGGAGACGCTGGTCGGTGATCGGTTGGTAACCCAGTGGTGCGTCATGGCCATCCATCATGACACCAGGCGCGTCCACCTGCTCGGCATCACCGACACGATGAACCAGGACTGGATGGTGCAACAGGCCAGGAACCTCACCGATCCCGATCATGGTTTCCTGCGCGGACGCCGGTTCCTGATCATGGACCGTGACCCTGCCTTCTCCGAAAGGTTCCGCAGCACCTTGAAGGCCGTCGGCGTGGAGCCCGTACGCATCCCGCCGTCCTCGCCCAACTGCAATCCGTTCATTGAGCGGTTCTTCAGATCGCTGAAAGAGGAATGCCTGAACCACTGCATTCCGATGGGTCAGGCTGGACTCCGCCATCTCGTCACCCAGTACCTGGAACACTATCACCGGGAACGACCACATGCTGGTCTGGATGGCGCGGTGATTGAGCCCGACCCACTCTTGGCTAACCGCAGCGGCGCGATAGCCAGGAAAGACCGATTGGGCTGCTTACTCACGATGTACCATCGGGTTGCTGCGTGAGGGATTAATATGAGATACGGGCTACTTGGGTGGGGGCGGGGGACGATCTGACCCGTTCGTATCTAGAATCGTTGCGCGTTCGATCATGAGAACCTGCCCCCATTTGTCGTCACCAATCTCAACAATACCGCTAGTCGCCGCATCATGCAGCAAGACAGGATTGCCCAAGTCGTCTCGCACATATCCAAATGGAAAACGAACTCGTATCTCAGCATTCTTCGTTATGGCTGTCGACAGTTCATCGTAGACTTCCTGGCTAATTCTACTGCGAGCAGTGATTGGAATTTCGCCTCCGCCGCCCCGAGATGGAGATGCTCCGATAAGGCGATCGTCGCATTCGAACCGGATTTGGCGTCGACTCGACTCATCATTCACATTCCACGAAATCCCCTGGCATGGGAAATATTGAGGAGCACTTATTTTCCCGTGCGCAGATCTGACTGTCAACTGAATGAAATAGCTATCTCCCTGGGCGACAAGAACGACTTTACACGAAATATTCATCTCCCCTGGCGTTGTCGCTGCAGACAATGCCCCAAGAATGCCAAGCAATATCAGCATTGCTACGCGTTGCATGACTACCTCGTTGTATTCTGCCGTGGGCCATAGGTCTCGCTGAGCTTCGGGGTTGTGCATCCCCGCCGCCCGAGGGCGTCATGCTATCGTCCGTCAGAGGTCGGGGGCGGCGTCAGTCGGTGCGTGTCCACGTTTGTTCCGTCCTTACCCCCCATCCAATGCCATAATTGCCTCTGTAAAACCATCCACACCTCAACGGCGCTGTCACTTGCAACGCCTTGCATAACAATCCACTGGCCATCCAGTAGGCACTCTTTTCTCATAAACACTGCATCACGACCAATTGTTGACAGATCGACCAGTCCATATCCCCTGGGACAAGTCTCTAGATGCTTTGGGAATATTTCAATGGTCCACCACTTTTCCGGCCACTCAGCGCCGGCACGTAATCCGATAGTCAGGGCCTTTTCCCTACGCGCCAAATAAGACGGCGATAGAACTTCGCTGCGAATATCGACAGACTCCACAATAGCCTTGTCGTTCTTCCCCACATCCAAATCAGTGATCCCAACCAAACTGAACATCGGAAAGCCAAATAGATCCCGTACCTTGTCGCGCTCAGTTCGAAATTTCTCTCTCAACACGAGGGCTTGCTGACTAAAACTGACATTTGGCAGAGAATCAGCCGAATGAACCGCGCCTCCCGCAGTTAGCAACAGCAAAACGGCGATGATCAAGCCTTTATGTTGACGAATATTCACAGGTGTCATTTCCTAGGCCATTCTGACGACGACTCGTATTTGTCACCAGTGGCTTTCGACTCGCAGATACACGGGCACTCTGGTGGTGCTGGCATATGAAACGAATACCCAATATAGGTTTTCCATCGCTTCTGCTTGTTAATACTCCATTTTTCACGAATCCTCTCCCGATCACCGATTTCCATTGGCGTTCCATCAACTTTGGTGAATTTGTTCACAATTGTCGCAATTTGAAAAACGTTCAACACTGCGGTGGTAGCTGTAACGACCTTTTTTCCGGGCAAACCAGACTCGGTAGTGCATTTTTCCGCCCGAGTTTCCACTCCATATTTCACCTCTGCCCATTGGTTGGTTCCTTCCCACCAGTATTCATGAACGAATTCACCAAAGCGCCTCCTCTGAATTCCGCCGCCAGAAAATTCTGGCCACTTATTCATAGTGACATTAGCAAACATGGGCTTATCGATCTTTCCCGTCTCGCAGTCCACCCAATAGTTAAGCACGATTGAATTAGTGCCAATCGAATGAGTCGCCTGAGCCTTCTCCGTGCCCGCAGGGTCCAACTCGTTGGGAACAAAGTACGAATCATATAGGCTAAATCCGTCTTCGTACACTAGCGGATCCCTCCCCACAAAGCGCCCCAACGTCGGGCTATACTGCCTCGCCCGCGCATGGAGCAGGCCCGTCTCATTATCCGTAATGTAGCCGGTAAACCCGCGATCCCATCCCACGCTAC
>JALHRW010000278.1 GCA_022841245.1 Planctomycetota bacterium | reverse complement strand
GGTCGAGCTGCCTGCCGGTCGCAGCCGGCGCGGCCAGCGCTGCGCGGTAGGCGTCACGGAACTCGATCAGCCAGCCGCCTGGTCCGACTTCGCCGGATTCGGCCAGACGGCGCAGGAGCGGCGCGGCATCCCAGTGCGGCACGCCGGCGGCGATCAGGCTCGACACGCCGGGTGCGTCCTGCTCCAGCGCGGCGCGCAGGAAACGTCCGACCGGACCGGGCCGCTCACGCAGCGCCGATTCCAGGGTCAGCGCAGGCACATGGCCCCGGCAGCGACCGCCAGCGACACGAGCAGGAGCGCGGACAGGAACAGCAGCTTGCGACGTTCGGCGTCGCGCCAGTCGGGCAGACCCTCGGCCAGGCTCGCGACCTGGGCCGAGGCGGTAGAACCGGCGAGCTCAGCTGCTGCCAGTGCGGTCGCATCGCCGGCCTTGAATGCAGCGCGCGCCTGCTCGGCGGCGGCGGCAGCGGCAGCGGCGGAACCGCGCGCCGCGCTCGCCGACTCCGGTTTGCAGCCGGCGATCCATTCGGCGAGATCGGCAGCACCGCGTGCCGCCTGCAGCACGGCATGGGCCCGCCGGCCCTGCGACGCCGCGGCGTTCCACACCGCCGCACGTTGCTGTGCAGCGGCAGGATCGCCGGCCGGGACGAGGGGGGGCGACGGCGGCTCGTAGACCGCCTCCTCGGTGGGATCCGCCGGCAGGTTCAGCCAGCGCACGGCCAGCGAGCCGAGCCCGGCGACCAGGCCGAAGAGGATGATGCCGGCCATCACCGCGACGGCGACGACGACGATCAGCTGCATGGGTGGCACGCTGCCATGCTGCCGGCGGAGTCCACGTCCTCAAGGACCCGAACGGGCTGCGTGCTCAGCCGCCTGCTCCGCGAGCCGCGTGCATGGCGGCCGAGATCGCCGCCGCCAGCTGGCGGTAGTTCTTGAAGCGCGCTTCCGGCTTCTTGGCCAGCATGCGGCGCACCAGTTGCCTGGTCGCCGGGGTCAGGTTGGGGACATCCTCGAGGTCCGGCGGCGGCTCGTTGAGGATCTTCACCAGCAGCGACGGCACGCCGGGCGCCGAGAAGGGCGTCCGTCCCGTCAGCAGCTGATGGAGGATCGAGCCGATGGCGTACATGTCCATCAGCGGCGACGGCGGTCCGGCCTGCACCTGCTCGGGGCTCATGTAGGCGGGCGTGCCGACCACCCGGCCCTCATTGCCGTCATCTACGTAGGTGTACTGGCGGCTGGAGTAGTCGTCCCATTCGCCGTAGTCGATGTAAACCGAGACGCCGAAGTCGATGATGCGGACCTGCGGACTGCCGTCGTGATGCTCGGCGACCATGATGTTGGCCGGCTTGAGATCGCGGTGGACCATGCCGCTGAGCCGATAGGCCGCCTCCATCGCCTGCACCAGCTGCAGCGAGATCGCCAGGGCCATGCGCTCAGCGACATGGCCACCGCAGCGCTGCAGCCAGCTGCGCAGATCCATGCCCTGGGCCAGCTCCATGTACAGGTAGTCGCGCTGGCGGAAGGAGCCGCCGCCGGCGAGATAGGGGAAGGCGGGATGTCCGACCGAGGCGAGGGCCGCGGCCTCGCACTTGAAGCGAGCGATCGCGGCCGGGCGCCGCATATCGGCTTCGCTCATGATCTTCATCGCCAAGCGCCGGCCGATGAAGCGGTCTTCGACCTCGTAGACCTCGCCCATCGCCCCGGCGCCGAGCGGACGGCGGATGATGAAATGCTCGTCGATTTCCGTCCCGGCCTCCAGGGACGGTTTGGCCGCCCGGGCGTCGGGCGCGGGACCGACGGTCAGCTCCGCCTCTTGCGGAATGCGGTCGGTGGTCTCAGTCGACGATTCGCTGGAGCGGGACGCGGCCGGCGGTGGCACGGCTGACCCGCCCGGCGCCGCCGACGGAAGCTTGAGCGATGGGAACATCCACCGCGTGCTCTGCCGGCCGCTGCCACTGCCCTCGCCAGGCGGGCGGTCGCGGGGTGCCGGGGTGGCTTCCGGATCGGGGCGTTTCCACGCGACCCGTGAGGTGGTCCCGCTCTCTTCACGCCCAGCGATCTCCGGACGGCGCCAAGCCGCCCTGGTCGTCCCCCCTGTCTGGGTGCTGCCCGTGCTGCTGTCGACGGCGTCGAAGGGGTTGCCGCCCAGGATCGGATCGGCCATCGCAAGAAAGGTGCGGTACGAACGGAAGCGCTCCGCCGGAGCCTTGGCCAGGCAATGGCGCACCAGCTCGGCGAGCGGGATCGGACAGCCCGGTGCGCAGGTCGAGAGCGACGGCGGCGGCGCATTGAGGTGGTCGGCGATGACCTCGAACGGCGACCGTCGGATGAAAACCGGCCGCCCGGCGATGAGGTGGAACAAGGATGCGCCAAGCGAGTACAAGTCGGTGGCGAAGGTCAGGCTGCGTTCTCCCTGGGCCTGTTCCGGCGACATGTATAGCGGCGTGCCCATGATCTCGCCGGTCATGGTCAGGTTGCCTTCGGCGCTGCGGTCGCGGCCGAGGCCGAAGTCGACCACCTTGATCCCGCGCAGAACCGCCCCGTCGAGATCGACGATCAGGTTGGCCGGCTTGATGTCGCGATGAATCAGACCATTGCGCCGGTAAGCGTAGTCGAGGGCTCGTGCCGCCCCGACGACGATGCGCAGGGACATCTCCCAGCCGAGGCGGCCATCGCACATGCCGTCGGCGGGCCGGCCCAGGGCCTGATCCATGATGATGACCAGGCATTTCCGGTCTTCGATCACCTGATGCACGGTGACGATGCCGGGGTGGACCATGCGGCTGGTCAGCGTGCATTCCCGGCGCAGTCGGGTCAGCCCGGCGGGTGCCAGATTGGCGAGGTCGACGACCTTGGCCGCGTAGAGATGGTCGTCGTCCTTACGCCTGGCGCGATAGACCACGCCTTGGGCGCCTCGGCCCAGCATGGCCCCGAGGGTGTACCCCGACACCACGCTCCCCTCTGTCGGCAGTGCCGAGCCGGGGGCGTCGATGATCGTGCTCGCGTCATCCATGAGCCAGAGCCGCCTCGTGGTGATGCCGGTCCGTCCGCACCGGAGTGTGCTGGCCGGTTTCCGGATGCAATTCATGCAACGTTGACCTCTGCACGGTCCCGCGTTGCGGCGTCGCGTTATCGCACACGATCGCACATCATGAGCGACCTGCTTGCCGCCGCCGCCCGCCCCACCGGCCTGACCGCCGCCGAGGCCCAGGAGGCGCTCGATGCCATCACCGGCGGTAGCCTGTCTGCCGAGGCCGGCGCCGACCTGCTGGTCGCCATGCGCACCCGCGGCGAGACCGCCACCGAGCTGAGCACGTTCGTGCGTGGCCTGATCGCCAAGGCGATGCAGATCGACCTCGGCCGCGCGGTCATGGACGTGGTCGGCACCGGCGGCTCGGGCCGCGCGCGCTACAACGCCTCGACCACCGCCTGCTTCGTCCTCGCCGCCGCCGGCGTACCGGTGGCCAAGCACGGCAACCGCGGCAGCAAGCACGCCAACGGCAGCTTCGATCTGCTCGAAGCGCTGGGCGTACCGATCCAGCCGCCGGCGGGCAGCCATCGCCGCCTGCTCGAGGACACGGGACTGTGCTTCATCTTCGCCCGCCAGGCCCATCCCGCGATCGGCGCAGCTGCGCCGATGCGCAAGCTCGCGGCCGCTCGCGTCTCCGGCACGATCTTCAATCTCGCCGGACCGCTGGCCAATCCCGGGCGACCAACCCATCTTCTGCTCGGCTCGGCCAAGCCCGAGCAGGGCGCGCTGCTGGCCGAGACCCTGCGCCTGCTTGGCACCCGGCGCACGGTTGTTGCCTGCGGCCATCCTGGCATCGACGAAGTCTCGACCACCGGTCCGACGACCATCTGGGAGGTCACTCCGGCCGGTATCGCTAGCCGCGAATTGCCGACCCCCGGGACACCGGTCGACGAGGCGCTGGTCAGCGGCGGCGACTGCACCGCCAATGCCGCCACCTTCCATCGTCTGCTGTCCGGTGACGAGCGCGGACCGCTGCTCGACTTCGTGTGCGCTAACGCCGGCACCGCCCTGGCGGTGTGGCGCGGGTTGCAGCCTGAGGACGCCGCCTGCCGTGCCGAGGCGCGCGACCTGATCGCCAGCGGCAAGGCCAAGGCCACCTTCGAGCGCCATCGCGCCGCAGCCAAAGCGCTCGTCGCATGAGCGTCGCGCTGGTCGGAGCCGGACCCGGCGATCCCGGGCTGCTGACGGTCCGCGCCGCCGAACTGATCCGCGCCGCTGACTGCGTCGTGCGCGACTACCTGGTCGGACCGCGCATCCTGACCCTGGTCGCTCCAGGCACCGTCGTGCATGACGTCGGCAAGCGCGGACATGCCACCTCGAAGAGCCAGGCAGCGATCAACGACCTGCTGCTCGACTGCGCCCGCCGCCACCGCCGTGTGGTGCGCCTGAAGGGCGGCGACCCCTTCGTCTTCGGCCGCGGCGGCGAAGAGGCGCAGGTGCTGGCCGCCGCCGGCATCCCCTTCGAGATCGTCCCCGGCGTCACCAGCGGCATCGCCGTGCCGGCCTACGCCGGCATCCCGATCACCCACCGCGCCGCCAGCGCCTCGGTCGCCTTCGTCGCCGGCCACCTGCAGGACGGCCCTGGCGTCGACTGGGCGGCCTACGCCAAGGTCGAGACCCTGGTGCTGTACATGGGCATGCAGCATCTTGCCGAGCACTGCGCGGCGCTCATCGCGCACGGCCGCGACGCCGACACGCCGGCCGCCTCGATCCAGTGGGGCACCCTGCCGCAGCAGCGCACGGTGGTGGGAACCCTCACCACCCTGCCGCGCCTGGCAGCCGAGGCAGGTCTCGGCGCACCGGCCATCACCGTGGTCGGCGACGTGGTGCGCTTCCGCGAGGACATCCGCTGGTTCGACAATCGCCCGCTGTGGGGCCGCCGCATCCTGGTCACCCGGGCCAGCGGCCAGGGCGGGCGCCTGGCCGCGGCGCTGGAGGGGCTCGGCGCCGAGGCGGTGCTGGCGCCACTGCAGCGTTTCGTCCACGACGCCACCGCCGCGGTCGATGCGATGCCCGGCCATGCCTGGATCGCCTTCGCTTCAAGCAACGCCGTCGATGCCGTGTTCGAGCGCCTCGATGTGCTCGGCCGCGACGCCCGCGCCTTGGCCCCGGCGCGCATCGCCGCCGTCGGACCCGGCACCGCC
>JALHRW010000277.1 GCA_022841245.1 Planctomycetota bacterium | reverse complement strand
GCGTGCTCGGGTCGGGGCGGCCGCAGGCGGCGAAGCCGAGGGCCAGGGCGCCGGCGCCGACGGCACCGGCGAGGACAAGGACGGTCCAGCGCATCCCGTCACTCTGGCCGGCCACTCCGGCGCGCAACGCAGGTCGCTGCGGAGCCCCTCAGCAGCTGCGGCGCCGTCTGCCGAGGGACTGATCAGGGCGTCTGGCAGCGCTTGAGCGCAGCGAGCGCATAGGCCGTCGCCAGCGGCGGCAGACCTTCGCCCCAGCGCGGATGATCGTTGCGCCAGTATGTCCCGTCCGGTGCCGTGCGGATGCGGGAGGTGATGGCCCGGGCGAGTTCCTCGCGCCAGACCACGCTGCGCCCATCGGCGAGTTCGAGCCGCTCGACCTTGGCCAGGGCCAGGGCGCGCGACAGCACGGCATAGCCGTAGAACAGGCCGGCCTGTTCCTGTCCGGACGGCATGCCGGGATTGCGCTCCAGGTCCCAGTGGTGCCGTACCCAGTCCACGCCGGCGACCACACGCGGATCGTTTGGCGCGAGATCGAGGGCGAGGTAGGTCGCGAGCATGGCGTAGGTCATGGTGCCGTAGGCGCTGGGCTTGCGCCCGCTCTCGTCCTCGTGGCCGCCGGCGACGCCGACGGCGCGGGCCACCGCCGGGCGTCGCACGCCGCCTCCACCACCGGTCACCCAGGTGCGACGGAGGTGCACCTGGGCCGGCGGCTGCGGCAGGCCGGTCAGCTGTGGCGGCGCGGCTCCGGCGCCAGGCTCCGATCTGTCCTGGCACAGCATGGTGAAGTGCAGCACCGCCTGCATGCGCGGGTCGCTGGCCGGCACGCCGGCGGCGCGCAGCGCCTCGACTGCAGTGGCGGCGTTGTGCAGGTCCTCGCTGCCTGACGGGTCGTCGGCGTCGTAGCCGATGCCGCCGTAACCGGAGCTGGCCGGATCGAGGTTCTGCAGCCCGAGGAGGAAGCGCCGGGCGCGAGCGGCGGTGTCCTCGTCGAGCGCCCCGGCGGCACGCAGGGCGAGGATGCCCAGGCCGGTGCCGTACACGCCGAGACCTTCCTGGCGCTGGTAGATGCCGCCGTCGTCCTGGCGGTGGGTGCGGATGAAGGCGACCGCCCGCTGCACTCGCGCATCATCGACGGGCAGCGCCGCGGGCGGCATCAGCAGCGCGCCGAGGGCGAGCTCGGTGATGCCGAGGGCGAACGGCGGCGCGCAGAACGCCCCGTCGGCCTGTTGCCGGGCGAGCAGCCAGCGGCTGGCCTCGCTGACGGTGCGTACCGGGTCGGCTGGCTCGCCGGCGGCGAGTGAGCAGATCAGGGCAAGGGCAAGGGCAGGGCGCATGGGCGAGGCTCCGGGCCGGGGTCGGCCCCATCGGGTTCGAAGACGGGAAGGCACCACACGGCGACATGTGCCGCTGCGCGGAGGATGCGTGCTCGCGCGGCGATGTCGGCCTCGCGCGGCAGTCCGGACGGGCAGCGCACGCGCACGCCATGCAGCGTGCCGGGGGCCGGATTGGCGAAGGCGGTGGCGAGGCGCACGGCGAGCGCACCATCGTCGAGCAGGACGCCGCCGGCGAGGGTGAGTTCGCCAGCCAGATCGAGCCGCAATTCGACCGGCAGCACCGCCCGGCTGAGCACCAGGGCGACCGGCTGGTCGAGCGGCGGCGCCAGCGCGGTGTTGACCTCCCAGCGCAGCAGGTCGGCCGGCGCCGGCAGCGGCGAGGCGATCAGGGCGTCATCGCAATCGAGGTTGGCGACGGCGACGCGCCCCATGGCAAGGAGGAAGGCCTGCGTCTCGCGGACCCCGCCCTTCCCGTCGGGTTCGCTGACCGGGCCCATGCGGCTGCCGGTCCACACGAACGGCAGCGGTGGCAGGCCGCGGTCGGTGCGCCGGTCGCGGATCAGGCACGAAGCGTCGATCACGTGGTGCACGCCCTCGTCGTCGCACCAGCGCACCTCCACCCGCAGCGGAACGCCGCGGGGCGGACGCTCGTCGCGCTCGCTGGCGGGCAGGCCGTCGGCGAAGCCGAACGAGGCCAGGCAGGCCGATTTGACCAGCGCGGCGTTGCCGGTCTCGAGGGCGATGAGACTCTCGTGCAGGCGGCCGCCGGCGAGGCTGGCGATCGTCTCCAGTCCGTGGTCGACGGGACCGCGCGCCAGCGACATGTGGCCGGTGAAGAGGGCCACGGCCGGCGGGACGATGGACACCGCGACACCACGTCCGAGCGGTACCACACCGTGGTCTTCGGCCACCTGGCGTACGCGCTGGGTCGCCGGCAGCGGCAAGCGGTCGAACAGCTCCTCGGCGCGCGCCGTCGGCTCGAGCGCCGGTGCTGGTGGCGCGACCGGATCCGGCGAACCAAGGCTCAGCAGCAGCAGCCCGCTGGTCGGCGCCAGGACCATCGCCACCGTGGCGAGCAGGCAGCCGGCGAGCAGCGCCACCGAGACGACGATCCGGCTCACCGCGCGACCGCCTTGGGCTTGATCTTCTCGCCGCCCTTGGCCTCGGGATGCACCTGGGCGTAGCGGTAGTAGACCTCCAGCGACAGGCAGGCCAACGCGGTCGAGAGCAGACGTCCGACATCATGGGCGTAGTGCTTGTTGTTCTCATAATCCCAGCTGCCGTCGAAACAGGTGGCATCGGTCCGCTGGGTGCCGACGAAGCGGTCGCGCATGACGCCGTTCCACTTCTGCCAGCGCTCGCCCGACATCTGGAAGATGCCGAAGGTGGCGTAGTACGAATAGTAGAGGTTGCCCAGTCCCTGCTGCGGCAGGTCGAACCGCATGACGTGATTGGCCGTGGTCTCGATCAGCGGGTCGCCGGCCGGGACGCCGAGGAACACGCCGCTGAGCAGGGCGACAGAGGCCAGATTGTGGATGACATTCACCCCGCCGATGTCGGTCGCCGTGTCGGTGTCGCGGTGCCAGTAGTAGGAGAGGGTGGTGGTGTCGCGGTAGGGGTCGAGCTTCTTCGGGTCCTTGTTCTCCAGCCGGCAGGTCGCCTCCCAGGCGTGGCGTACCCAGGTCTTGGCGCCGCGCAGGCCGTCCTTCACGTCGATGCCGGCGGCGTAGGCGCTCTTCAGCGCCTGGATGCTCCAGCCGCAGGCCGAGCCATGCGTCTTGTCGCCGGTCTCCTTGAAGTCGCCCCAGCCCAGGCCGACGAGCGGATAGCCGTCGTCGCTGCTGAACTTCGCCGCGTCGGTCACCTTCATGCGCCGAGCCAGGATCAGATCGACGGCATCCTGGGTCGGCTTGCGCAGCTTCTGATCGCCGGACATGGCGAAGGCCTCGGCCAGGGCCATGGTGGCGATGGCCTGCTCGTAGGTGTAGGCGTCCATGAAGCGTCCCTCGACCTGCTGCTGCGCCAGCAGCCATTCGAGGCCCTTCGCCACCACCTTCTGGTAGCGGTTCGGTGTCTTGTGATCGTAGCCGGCGCCGAGGTAGCACAGCAGCGCCAGCCCGGTGAGTCCGGCATTCTCGTTCTCGCCATTGCGGTGGTTGTGCCCGGGCTCGCACTTCGGCCCGGCATCGGTGCAGTTCTTGAAGTAGTCGGCGGCGCGCCACGAACCGTCGACCGCCTGGTGCTTCTTGAACCAGCGCAGTGACGATTCGACCGCGCTCTCCGAGCCCTTCGAGCCGCCGCCACGGCCGACGGCGCGCTTGCGGCCGCCCCCCGCACGGTTGCCGAACGCCCCCGCGCCGCCGCCGCCGGCACCGATGGCCATGAACGCGCCCTGTCCGCCCATCTCGGCATCGGCAACCGCCTCCTCGCGGCCCTTGGGCACCGCACTGTCGTTCTGCTCCTCGCGTGACGACTGCTCGTCCGGCAGGTCGAGCTGGGTGATCGGCGCGATGACCTCGCTCGTGCTCTCGGTGTCGAGTTGGATCTTCGGCTCCAGCAGTTCGCGCTCGGGCTTCGGCTTGTCTTCCTTCTGCATCTGCGGCGGCGGGATCGAAGAGACGCGTACGGGCGGGATCTCCTGCTCCTGATCAGCGGTGAGGAAGTAGATCGTACCGGCGAGCAGCAGGGCGGTGGCGTGCAGCGCGCCGGAAGCGAGCCAGCTGACGATGCCGGCGAAGCGGCGATCGCCCTCCTCGGGCTGCTGATCGACCGGTTCGTCCTGTGTGTCGCCGTCGTTCAGATCCTGGCTCATGAGCCGTTCCTTCCGCTGATGTGGACCGTACGCCCCGATCATGGCCAATCGCGTGCTGCCAGACAACGGCAGCCGGTGTTGCGGCCTCCGCCAGGGAGCTGCCGCAGCTGCTGGAACCATCAACATGTACCGGAGGGCCACCGATGGCGGAATGACCACCACCATGCGCGCATGCTGTCGATCGTTTCGTCAGGAGTGCGGGAAGACTCCACCACCAGCGGAGGGAGAATCGCGTACGCAGCGCAAGCCGCGTTCCAAGACCCTCGGGCGGGTCCGGGTCAGGAAACGCCCGGATCCGCCCGAGGGGGTTGTGGATCGCCCACGCCGATGCCCAGTTCATCCAGCCGCTTGCGCAGGGTGCTGCGGTGCACGCCGAGAATCTCGGCGGCCCGCAGTACGTTGCCCCGGGTGCGGGCGATAGCGGTCGAGAACAGCACCCGGTCGTGGTTCGCCGTCCAGTGGGCATGGGCCTCGCCGGGATGCTCGTCGAGGCAGCGCTCCGCCTCGGCCGGGGCGCTGCCCGGGGCGCGCACTACCGCTCCGGCCTCAGGCTGCCGCAGGTGCTCGGCGTCGATGGTGCCGCCCGGGGCGAGCGTGGCGGCTTCTTCGAGCACATGCCGCAGTTCGCGCACATCGCCAGGCCAGACGCGGCCCTGCAGGACGGCGAGTCCGGCATCGGTCAGCGCCAGCGGACGCCCCAGGCGCGTGCTGATCCGAGCGAGCAGATGGCCGATCAGGGTCGGAAGGTCCTCCGGCCGGTCGGCCAGGGCGGGCATGCGCATGGTCAGGACGGCAAGGCGGTGCAGCACATCGTCGCGGAACGACGGGCAGGCGGCGAGGTCGCGGTTGCTGGTCGCGATCACGCGCACGTTGGTGTCGCCGCCGAGCACGCCGAGCAGCGCGGCCTGCATCTCCCCGGTGAGGTCGCTGACCTCGTCGAACAGCAGCGTGCCGCCGGCTGCGGCGGCGAGCAGGCCGCCGGAGCCGAACAGCGCTGCGCGCGCGTCGCTGGCGGCGAGCAGGCCGGCGGTGGCGGGGAT
>JALHRW010000276.1 GCA_022841245.1 Planctomycetota bacterium | reverse complement strand
GCCCGTCGCGCTGCTGCTGGCGCGCCGCTGCGGCGAGCGCGGCGACGTCCTCGGGGCCGACCAGCTGCGACACCAGGCGGCGCAGGCGGCCGTGGCTGGCGGCGTTCTCCTCCGGCGACTGCGCCAACGCGGCGGGCAGGGTGGCCAATTCGGCCTTGAGGCGAGCGACCTCGTCGGCCTTGGCCCGCCACGCCACCAGGCGGCGATCGGCGTCCCCGACCAGCGCAGCCAGCTCGGCGAGATGCGCCGACACCGCGGCGGCGGCGTATGGCGCGCGCCGGTCGAGCACGGCCAGTTCGCGACGCGCCTGTTCGATGCGCTGCACCTTGCCCAGCCAAGTCACCAGACGCGGATCCTTCTCGCCGACCAGCTGGCCGAGCTCGGCGAAGAGCGCGCCGACGTCCTCGGGCACGCCCTGGCGGCTGTCGAGGGCCGAGAGCTTGGCGATCAGGGCGTCGACGCGGTCACGCTTCAGCGTCCAGCGGCGCACGTCGGCGTCGTCACCGCCGGCGTCGATGGCCAGGCGGGCGAGGCCGCTGCGCATCGCGTCGGTCAGCGACTCGGCCTGGTCGAAGGACGCGAGGCTGGCGCGCAGGTCGGCGACGCGCTTCGCCTCCAGCGCCAGGCGGTCGCGCCACAGCTGGGCGCGGGCGCCATCGACCGCGCCCTTGGCAGCGGCGCGCTCGACCTTGGGCGCCAGGTCGCGCTGCGCCGCCAGGGTCACCTCGGCGGGCGCCGACGGGTCGAGCACCGCGCCGTCGCGCCGCAGGTCGTCGAGGATGCGCCGGCTGTCGGCGAGCTGGGCCTGCCACTTCTGCGCCTCGGCGTCGCCAGGATAGACCAGGGCGTCGAGAGCCTTCAACTCGCGCTCGAAGGCGACGTGGACGCCGGCCGGCAGCAGGCCATCGCCGCTGTCGGTGGCGAAACGGGCGAGGCGCTCGCGGCTGCCGGCAATGGCGCGGTCGGCGGCGATGATCGCCCCCTTCCAGTCCTTGAGCTGCGGATCCTCGGCCCCGACCAGGGCTTCGTATTGGTCGAGCTTGGTCGCTGCCTGGTCCTGCTTCGGCTTGGAGATGGTGTCGGGCTGCTCGCCCACCATGGCGGCGACTTCGCGCCGCAGGTCGGTGACGCGGGTGCCGGCCTGCTCCAGCTTGCCCTGCCAGCGCATCAGGTCCTTGTCCTCCTTGTCGAGATAGACCGACAGGTCGGTGAGCACCGGCAGGTACTGCGTGCGCTTGGCCACCGTCACGCGTTCCTCGGCATCGAGCGGCGCGATGCGGGTGCGCAACGCGGCCAGCTCCTTGTCCCACACCGCGACCTTGCTGTTCCACTTGGTCAACTGCGGGTCGCTGGCCGGGATGAGGCGGCCGAGATCGGCGAGCGCCTCGCCATAGCGCTTGCGCTCGGTCAGCTTCAACGCCATGGCGTCGAAGCGGGCGCATTCGCTGCGCAGGCGCGCCTCCTCCTGATCGAACTCCTCGAGCTTCGCGGCATGGCGTGCTGCCGCCGGGTCCGCCGCGCCGACCTTGGCGATCAGCGCGTCGAGATCGCTGCGCGCTGCCGTGCGCAGGGCAGGGGTCGGCTGGGCGTTGGCGATCGGCGCCAGCTTGAGGTTCAGTGCGGCGACGTCGGCGAGCTTCTTGCGCCAGCGCAGCACGTCGGCGTCCTGCTCGCCGTCCTTGATCAGCTTGGCCAGGGCGTCGATCTGCCCGCCCGCGCTCTCGGGGATCGGCTTGACCGCGTCGAGCTGGTCCTTCAGCGTGGTGCGCTGATCCTGCACGGCGCGCTGGCCGATCAGCTCCTCGCGGTCCTTGGCCCGCTTCGCCTGCTGCGCCTGGTCGTAGAAGTACCAGCCGCCGGCCACGCCGCCGCCGATGACCAGCAGCCCGGCAGCTGCGACCTTCAGCATGTTGCGCTGCAGCCAGGTCATCTGCTCGCGCTTGGCCTCGTCGGCGCCGGTGCCCAGCTTGTAGTTGGCGATCGCCGACTTCAGCATCGAGCCGGCTTTGATCGCCTCGAGGTCGCGCACCAGGTCGTCGGCCGACTGGTAGCGGTTCTCCGCCTTCTTCTGCAGGCAGCGCATGATCACGGCCTGGATCTCGTCGGAGATCGCCGCGTTGTGCTCCTTGGGCAGCTTCGGCTCTTCGTAGCAATGCTGGTAGATCAGCGCGTTCGGCGTGCTGCCGTCGAACGGCTTCTTGTCGCAGGCGAGCTCGTAGAAGACCACGCCGAGCGAGTAGAGGTCGCTGCGGCAGTCGACTTCCTTGTCGCCGCGGCCCTGCTCGGGCGAGACGTAGGCCGGCGTGCCGACCGCTTGGCCGGTCATGGTCAGGTTGTGCTCGCCCATCACCTTGACGATGCCGAAGTCGGCGATCTTGAGCAGACCGTCCTTGGTCACCATCATGTTCGGCGGCTTGATGTCGCGGTGCACGATCTGGTGGCGTCCGGCCTCGGCCAAACCCTTGGCCGCCTGCAGGATGTAGCCGGCCGCCTCATCGGCGGTCAACGGCTTGTTCTGCTCGCGCCGCTCCTTGATGATGTCGTAGAGGTCCTTGCCCTCGACGTACTCCATGGCGTAGAAGTGGTTGCCGTCGTGCTCGCCGATCGAGTAGACCTGCACCACGTGCGGCGTCTGCAGCTTCGAGGTGGTGGTCGCCTCGAGCTGGAAGCGCTGCAGCAGGCGCGAGTCCTGCGCCAGGTTCGGCGGCAGCACCTTGATCGCGACGCGACGCTTGAGTGACTTCTGCTTGGCGCGGTAGACCGCGCCCATGCCGCCTTCGCCGAGAATGCCGCCCATCTCGAAGTCGCCCCAGGTCTGCCCGGTGTACGGCCCTTTGCGGCCCTGCAGGTGCCAGGCGTCATCGAACGCGATCGAGGTGCCGACGCCGGTGCGCGGCTTGAAGCCGGCCAGGCTGTGGTCGGTGCGTGGACGTGCGCCGACCGTCGCCGGAGTCGGCGTGGCCTGCATGGTCAGTTCGCGACCGGACAGGTCCGCCACCGGGGTGACCATCGCCTGGCGTCCGCCTGGCGACGGCGTCATGGTCAGCTCGCGACCCGACAGATCGGCCGGCGACGGCGTCATGGTCAGCTCGCGACCCGACAGATCCGCGGTCGGCGACGGTGTCATCGTCAGTTCACGGCCCGACAGATCCGCGGTTGGCGACGGTGTCATCGTCAGTTCGCGGCCCGACAGCCCGGGCGACGGTGTCATCGTCAGTTCGCGACCCGACAGATCCGCGGTTGGCGACGGTGTCATCGTCAGTTCGCGGCCCGACAGTCCGGGCGACGGCGTCATCGTCAGCTCGCGGCCCGACAGGTCGGCCACCGGCGTCTGCATGGTCAGTTCGCGACCCATCGGCAGCGGTCCTGCCGGTTGGGCAGGCGGCGTGCCGGCAGCAGGCGTCTGCATGGTCAGTTCGCGACCGCTCACGGGCATCGCAGCGGGATCGCTGGGAGGTGACGTGGGGGATGCGATGTCGTCAGGATCTGGCATGAGCGAAACCAGCCGCCACTAGACGCACCCAAGCCCCCCTGGGCAAGCGATCTATGCGGCTACAAGTTTTACGAGACCGTTTAAAACACCTAAAATCACCCGGACCAGGCGATCCCGCGCAGCTTCGCAGCGATGCCCTTCAGGGCATTCAATGCCGGCCCGGGACCGATCGGCTGCCGCCGGCGTACCGCGGTCGCAACCTGCTCGTCGCGAGGGACGATGCCGAGCAATTCGACCTGCCGGCCGAGGTGGCGGTCGGCCACTGCGCGCAGGCGGGCGAAAGCGGTGTGGCCGTCCTGCTGGTCGCGCGCCATGTTGACGATGACGCGGATATCGCGGCCGGGCTCGGCCTGCTCCAGTACCTTGATCAAAGCATAGGCGTCGGCCAGCGAGGTCGGCTCAGGCGTCAAAACGACGCAGGTCACGCGCGCAGCGCGGCAGGCGGTGATGACCTCGCGGCCGATGCCGGCGGGCGTGTCGAGGATGAGCGGCTGGCGCGTGCGACCGAGGCGCTCCAGGCCATTGAACAGGCGATGCAGCTCCAGCTGGCCGAGGTTGGCCAGGGTCTCGACCCCGGAGGCGGCCGGCACCAGCCCGACGCCGAGCGGGCTTTCGCACACTACGCTGGCGATATCGCGGCCGGCGAGCACCACCTCGGCGAGATTTCCCGCCGGATCGACGCCGAGGACGAGGTCGGCGTTGGCCAGGCCGAGATCGAGGTCGACCAGCAGCGGTTTCGCCGTCTGCGCGAGCAGGATGGCGAGATTGACCGCGACGCAGGTCTTGCCGACGCCGCCCTTGCCGCCGGTGACGCAGAAGCCGGGCAGCCGCGGCAGCGGCGGGGCCGGGACATGGCGCAAGGACGCTGCCTGGTCGGGCATGGGGGTTTCAGATTACCCGACCAGCGACCAGCGGCCAGCGGCCAGCGACCAGCGACCAGCGGCCAGCGACCAGCGGCCTCACGCCGCGACCTGCGCCGTCGGCAGCAGCCGCTCGACCACCAGCCGCGGCTCGGCCGCGACGAGATCATCCGGCACCTCCTGCCCGGTGCCGAACCAGCGCACTGGCAGGCGATGGCGACGCAGGCAGCCGTAGAGCCGGCCGGGCTCGGCGCATTCGTCGAGCTTGGTGACGATGGCGTGCTCGATCGGCAGGATGCTGAAGCGCTCGACCGCCGAGGCGAACTCGGTGCGGCCGGCGTTGCCCGCCACGGTCAGCGCCACCGACAGGCCAGGGCAGGCGCGGCAGAAGCCCTTCAGCTCCATCAGCCGCGCCTCGTCGGCCGGGCTGCGCCCGCTGGTGTCGACCAGGACGTGGTCGCGGTCGGCGAAGCGGGCGAGGACGCGGGCCAGTTCGGCCGGGGTCGAGGCGACCTCCATCGGCACGTCGAGCAGGTCGGCGAAAGCGCGCAACTGATCCTGGGCGCCCACGCGGTAGGTGTCGATGGTGACCAGGGCGATGCGCGCCTTGCGCTTGAGCACCAGCTCGCCGGCAAGCTTGGCGATGGTGGTGGTCTTGCCCACACCGGTCGGACCGACGACCAGCAGGCGGCGCGGCTGCGACCAGTCGAGCGGCTCGGCCGGGACCAGGGCGCGGGTGAGGAAGAGGCGGGCGAAATCGCGGCGGCGCGACTCGCCGAGGCGCTCGCCGGCGGCGCCGCCGGCGGCGTCGAGCTCGGCCAGGATCTCGTCCGGGC
>JALHRW010000275.1 GCA_022841245.1 Planctomycetota bacterium | reverse complement strand
CTCGGCCAGGCGTGCGGCGGGGTCGCCGATGCCGCGCAGCACGCGTGCGTGCAGGTCGGCCAAGCCGCCGACCGGATCGGTCACCGTGCCGTCTGGATCGGCGTACAGTGCATTGACCGTCAGGTCGCGGCGCTCGGCGTCCTCCTGCAGGGTGCCGCGCCGCACGGCGACCGGACGGCGGCCGTCGATGTAGCGGTCGTCGGCGCGCAGCGAGGCGACTTCGACGTCGACCCCCTCGCCGATCACCTTGACCACGCCGAAGGCTTTGCCGACCGCGACGGTGCGCGGGAACAGGCGCTCGACCTCGTCGGGCTCGGCGCTGGTCGCGACGTCGGCGTCCTTGAGCGGACGTGAGAGCAGGCGATCGCGCACGCAGCCGCCGACCAGCCAGGCGTGATGACCGGCGACGCGGAGGGCTTCGACGACGGTGGAACCGGCGGACCAGATCGGGTCTGGACGCTGGTCGCTGGACGCTGGTCGCTGGACGCTTGACGCTGGTCGCTTGACGCTGGTCGCTGGTCGCTGGTCGCTGGACGCTGGTCGCTGGACGCTGGTCGCTGGACGCTGGTCGCTGGTCGCTGGACGCTGGTCGCTGGTCGCTGGTCGCTGGCTCGCAAGCGTGGGCCGCTGGTCGCTGGCCATGACCGCGGTTCAGCTCGGCAGGGAGATCGGCATCACCAGGTACGTGGCGCCCGGTTCGCGCATGATCAAACCGCGGCCCAGCTCGATGGCGAGACGCTCGCCGCCGTAGATGCGCAGCACGTCGCTGAGATACGCAGCGTTGACGCCGAGGCGCACCGGGTTGCCGCCGTATTGGCAGGGCAACGGGATGCGCGCGTTGCCGCCCACCCCGGGCAGGTTCTCGAGCATCGCCTTGTCCTTCTCCAGACGTAGGACGACGGCGCGATTCGCGGCGGTGATCATCAGCGAGACGCGACGCACGGCGCTGGCCAGAGCAGGCGTATCGAACGTGACCACGCTGGTGCCGCTGCCGCTGATCGCCATGCGGTAGGCCGGGAAGCTGCCTTCGACCAGACGGCTGGTCAGGTCGACGGTGAGGTCGCCGCTTAGGCGCAGACGGGCGAAGACCAGTTTGGCCGAGGTGTTGAAGGCCAGCTGCACGCGGTCGGGCTGACCGCTGCCGAGGATGCGCACCAGGTGCGTGACGGTGCCGAAGGGCAGTACGGCCTGGAAGGCATCCCCTTCGGGGGCGGAGAAGGTTTCGTCTTTCTCGACCGCCTCGGCGAGGACTTTGCCGTCGGTCGCAGCCAGGCACAGCTCGCCCGAACTGATCGAGACGAGCAGGCCGGACAGCACCGGACTGCTGCGATCCTTGTCCATGGCGAAGGCGGTCTGCCGCAGCATGTGCTCGAACCGTTTGCCGGCCAGACTGAGCGACTTCGCCTCGGCAGGGAAGAACGACACCGGCGGCAGGGTCTCGCCAAGGATCAGCGGTAGGGTGTAGTCGCCGTCGGCCAGGCGGACGGATAGCTGCACCGAGTCGCCGGTCGGAATGATCTGCAGCTCGACCGCGGGCGAGGACGATTCCTTGAGAATCATCGCCAGCTGGCGCGACTGCACCACGACGGAGCCGGCCTGCTGCACTTCGATGCCCGAGACGACAGCGCGCATACCGACCTGCGAATCGGAGGCGGTGACCTCGACACGACCATCTTTCGCTTCGAGCAGGAGATGGGTCTGGATCGGCTTGGTGCTGGTCGTCGGCACAACGGCGTCGGCAGCGGCAACCGCAGCGAGAAGGCGTTCTCTGTCAGCGCGCAGCTGCAAGGTCGGGGTTTCCATATGTATAGAGAGTCTCCTCCCCTTCCTCCATCCGTGTTGTTGAACAGGTGGAAAACCCTACAAGCCCTTGGTCAGACGCAACCTGGACCTGTCGGAGTGGTGGTGGATGGGTGTAGGCAGGGTGGGGGATGACGACCAGGGTGGACAGAGCCGGTGGAGGTGGTGGCGAGTTATCCACAAGGACTGACAGGACTGGACGGGGTGGGATAGGGCATCTGACGATGTCTGGGGAAGGAATCGTGCGTTGGTCGCTGGCAATTGGCCATCTGACAGGCGTTCTAGGCTCCCTTCGAAAAAGCAGGTCTCATCCAAGCGACCAGTGACCAGCGACCAGCCAGGACCAGCGTCCAGTGACCAGCGTCCAGCGACCAGCGACCAGCGTCCAGCGACCAGCGTCCAGCGACCAGCGACCAGTGACCAGCGACCAGCATCCAGCGGGTCCATCTTGACGATTGAGCCATCGCTTCTCTCCCGCAGGATCCCGCCCCGCACGGAGGACGTCATGGCATCAGTCGGCATCGGCATCATCGGATTCGGCGTGGTCGGAGGCGGCGTCATCGACGTGCTGCGGCGTGATCGCGGGACCATCGCTGCCCGTACGGGCGTCGACCTGGAATTGCGTGCGGTCATCTCGTTGCCCCCCTACAAGACCACGGATGTGCTTGGCGCCAAGCTCGGCAGCGACATCGGGCTGCTGACCGAGGACCCGCAGATCCGCATCGCCCTGCTGCTGGTCGGCGGCACCACCTTTGCCAAGGACCTGGCCCTCGCCTGCCTGGCAGCCGGCAAGCACGTCGTGACCTCGAACAAGGCGCTGATCGCCTCGCATGGCGATGAGCTCTTCGCTGCTGCCAAGGCGAAAGGCGTGGCCATCTCCTTCGAGGCGGCAGTGGCTGGCGGCATCCCCATCATCGGGGCTCTGCGCGACGGTCTGGCCGCCAACCGCATCGAGTCGATCACCGGCATCCTCAACGGCACCACCAACTTCATCCTTACCATGATGGAGCAGAAGCAGTGGAGCTACCACCAGGCCCTGGCCGAGGCCCAGCGCCTGGGCTATGCCGAGGCGGATCCGACCCTCGACGTCAACGGCACCGACACCGCCCATAAGCTGGCCATCCTCTCGCGCATCGCCTTCGGCATCCGCGTGCCGCTGACCGCCCTGCGCATCGAAGGCATCCAGAACGTCACCGCTCACGACATGGCTTCGGCTGCCCGCCTGAAGAGCCGGATCAAGCTGCTGGCCATGGCGACCCAGCGTGATGAAGGTCTGGAGCTGCACGTCGCCCCGACGCTGGTGCCGCTCGACCACCCCCTCGCAGCAGTCCATATGAACTACAACGGCGTCTACGTTGTCGGTTCTTCTGCGGGACCGCAATTATTCACTGGTCAGGGCGCAGGAGCGCTTCCGACAGCCAGCGCCGTGCTATCGGATGTGATCGATGTGGCTTTGGGTCGTGCAGAGCAGACATTTGGCTCATTTGGCTTCGTCCATCAACCCAAGCCACCACACTTCCTGGCAGAGGCCGACGAACGGACCGCCAGCTACGCCCGCTTTGTCACTCCCGACAAACCCGGCATCCTGGCCGGCATCACCCAGGTCCTCAGCGCCCGCAACATCTCGATCCGCTCCATCTATCAGGAGGAGACGGACGAGCATCAGCAGGCGTCGATCGAGTTGGTGACGCATCCGGCGCGTGGTGGAGACTTCCTGGAAGCAGTGGCGGAGATCGATCGAAAGGGCCTGACGGTCGCTACGACGGTGTGCTACCGCCGGCTGTAGTTCCACGTGGAACATGTTGGGCTGGCCGCTGGTCGCTGGTCGCTGGCCGCTCGGCTGACTGCTGATCTTGCCTTTCCGTACGAACCCCCATAACGCGGTTCCACGTGGAACAACTTGCCCCCGTCGTTGTAGTCTCGAACCAGAAAGGCGGCGTTGGGAAAACCACGACCGTCGTGAATCTGGCGGCCTACGCAGGGCTGGCTGGCAAAAAAGTTCTCGTTGTCGACAACGACCCGCAGGCGAATGCAAGCAGTGCGCTCAATAAAACGCCTTTCGAGCGCTCGATTTACAGCGGAGCAGAGGCAGTAGAGACCTCGGCTGACGGGGTCCATTTGGTCCCATCCGGCGCGGATCTGGCCGACCAGGAGCGCCGCTTGGCAGGTGAGGTAGGCGGATCATTGGCCCTTCGTGATCGCCTCAAACAACACCGGGTCAATTTCGACCTCATCATCGTCGACTGCCCGCCGAATCTCACCTGCCTGCCAACCAATGCCCTGTTGGCTGCAACCCATCTGCTCGTCCCGTTGCAGAGCGAATACTTCGCCCTTGAAGGTCTCAGCCAGCTGCTTGCTCACGTTGATGGCCTACGCCAAGACCACGAACTGCAGCTGACCCTGTGCGGCATCCTGCTGACCATGGCGACCCCAGGCTCAGCCCTATCGCAGGGGGTTGCGAGCGAGGTCCGTCGGCACTTCGGCGACAGCGTCTTCGCGACCGCCATTCCCCGCGACGAGAGCGCTGCAGCCGCCCCCAGCCATGCCCGCGCCCTGGTCGACCACGACCCGCTGTCGCCGGCGGCCTTGGCGTATCTGGCGGCGACCAAGGAGCTGTTGCAGCGGCTGGGCCTGGGCCTGGGCCAGCGACCAGCAGCCAGCGACCAGCGACCAGCGGCCAGCGGCCAGCAGCCAGCGGCCAGCAGCCAGCGACCAGCGGCCAGCAGCCAGCGACCAGCGACCAGCAGCCAGCGACCAGCGACCAGCGACCAGCGACCAGCGACCAGCGACCAGCGACCAGCGACCAGCGACCAGCGACCAGCAGCAGCCAGTCCGGAGCCCCGATGAGCCTCGCCGACAACACCCTCGGCCGCAGCCTGCAGGACGTCTTCGCCCGCACTCCGCGCCGCGAGGGGGGCAAAGGCTACCTCGAGGTCGAACTCGGCCTGATCACGCCGCCCAAGGCCAACCCGCGCACCGACTTCGACGAGGCCGCCCTGCACGAGCTGGCGGACAGCATCAAGCAGCACGGCATGATGCAGCCGATCGTGGTGCTGCGCCGCGAAGTCGGCTTCGAGATCCTCTCGGGCGAGCGCCGTTGGCGCGCCGCCAAGCTGGCGGGCCTCGCCAAGGTGCCGGTGGTGGTGCGCGAGGAGAGCGATCCGCAGCACCAGGCCGAACTGCGCCTGATCGAGAACATCCAGCGCGCCGACCTCAACGCGATGGAACTGGCGCGCGCCTATCAGGCCCTGATCGACGAGCACGGTCTGACCCACGAGGCGTTGGCCGCGCGACTGAACAAGGAACGCGCGACGGTCAGCAATGCCCTGCGTCTGCTCGCTCTGCCCGAGGAGGTGCAGCGCCTGGTCGCCGCCGGCGAGCTGAGCGCCGGCCAC
>JALHRW010000274.1 GCA_022841245.1 Planctomycetota bacterium | reverse complement strand
GGCAGCCAGCTCGTCGGGCAGGCCGCTGGCGCCGGCTAGGCGCGAACGCCGGCTCCAGCGCACCGAACGCCAGTCGGCCCCGGTGAAATCGGCACCCGCGGCGCGCGCGCCCTTGAGCACGGTCCCGTCGAGCACCGCTCCGGCGAGACGGGCTCCGGCGAGTTCCGCGCCGCCGAGGTTGACCCCGGCGAGGTCGGCGCCGCGCAGATCGGCCCCGCTGAGATCGGCGCGCTTGAGGCTGGCGCGGCGCAGCACCGCTCCGGCCAGGCTGGCACCGGCGAGGTTGGCGCCATCGAGTACCGCGTCGCGCAGATCGGCGCGGGCGAGGTCGGCCTTGGCCAGGGCGATGCCGGGGGCATGCAGACCGCACAGGCGGGCTTCGGCGAGATCGCCGCGCGCGGCCTGCGCCGCCTGCGCGACCAGACGGGCGACATAGGCATCGCCCTTGTCGACCAGGGCATTGTGCCACACGCAGATCGTCGACTCGGGCGCCGGGAGATGCGGGCAGGGACCGCGCTCGCCGGCGAAGCGGTGGTTGCACACGACCACCGCTGGTGCGGCGGCGTGGGTCTCGTCCTGGTCGCTGTCGGCGCTGCCCATGGCGGCCTCAGTGGTGTCCGGCGGGAGCGGGTTCGTGCGCGGCGGGGGCGGTCGGAGCTGCTGGTGCCGGATGCGCAGTCGGCTCAGGCTTGGCCGGCGGCACGTCCGCGGCCGGCGCTGCCGCCGGGACCGCGGCCGGCGCAGCGCTTTCGCTCAGGCGGAAGGCGCGGCGGCGCAGGGCGTGGATCTTCTGCGCGTCGGGATGCAGCTCGTAATAGGCCGAGGCGTGCTCGGTCGCCTTGCGCGCGTCGGGCCGATGGTCGGTGTAGACCAGGGCGAGCAGATAGTGGCTTTCACGATCGATGCCGCTCTGCCGGTCGAAAGCCTTGCCGTCGATCTCGCGCTCGAGGTGGCGGATCGCCTGGTCGTAGTCGCCGATGTGGAAGAAGTACTGGCCGAGCAGGCCGTTGGCCTCGGGAAAATCGGGACGGTCGGCGAGGATGGCGATGAGCCCGTCGCGCGCCGCCAGCCGGCGCGGCGGGGACTGGCGCAGGAACCAGCGCACCTGCTGCCAGCGCGCCTGGTCGAGGGCCGGTCCGCTGGCGCCGGCCACCGCCTTGGCCATCGCCGCCTCGGCCTCGACCGCCTTGCCGGAGCGCTCGTGCGCCAGGGCGAGGTTGACCATCGCCTCGCTGCGCCGCGGGTCGGCGGCGAGGGCGGCTTCGAGGTGGGCGACCGCCTTGGCCAGGGCCTCGGGTTCTTCGGCGAGCGGGCCGAGGAACAGCGTGCCGAGGTTGTAATGCGCCCCGGCGTGCGCGGCGACGATCTGCAGGCAGCCCTCGTAGGCGCGGCGCGCTTCCGACCAGTGCGACAGGCGCTCGCGCGCGGCGCCGAGGTTGAACCAGTAGTCGGCGGCGTCGCCCGGGCTGGTCGAACTGGCGAGGTTGGCGGCGTCCTGGAAGCGGCGTTCGGCCTGCTCGAAGTCGCCGGCGAGGAAGGCGATGAAGCCGAGGTTGCACACCACCTCGTGATGGTCGGGGCGGGTGCGCAGCGCCTCCTCGTACCAGCGCCGCGCCTCTTCCGGCTTGCCGATCGACTGGTGGGCCAGGGCGATATTGAACTGGGCGTAGAAGTAGGTGCTGTCGAGGCTCAGCGCCTTGCGATACTGCTCGATCGCGCTCTCGTACTTGCGCTCCGACAGCAGGACGTTGCCTTGCAGGGTATGGAAGGCCGGCGTGTCCTCTTCCAGCACCACGGTCTCGGCCGCAGCAAGGGCGCAGACGACGAGGCACGGGAGCAGGAAGCGCACGGTTGCCCCCGGATCAGCGGCTGCGGCCGAGCAGCAGGTCGGCCAGTTCCTCGGGATCGGCGCGATAACTGCCGTCGGCGATGCGCGCCTTCAACTCGTCGATGCGCTGCAGGTCAGCCGGATTCATGTTCTTGAGGATGTCGACCAGGCGCGAGACCGCGGCGGTGTCCGAACCCGTATAGGTGGCGTCAGCCTTGGCCGATCCGGCTGCGGTGAGTCCGTTCAGTCCCCGGGCCGCGTCGAGCTGTCGACGGCGGGCGGCGGGGTCGAGCGGGCGGTCGCCGTGGATCTCCATGATCACAGTATCGGACGTAGCGGCGGGAGCTTGAGGAGCAGCTGGGGGAATTGGGGCATGGGCGCTAAGTCCATTACAGTCAGTGGTTTAACAACCAGCGACCAGCGACCGGCGCCCAGCGGCCAGCGACCAGCGGCCAGCGACCAGCGACCAGCGACCAGCGACCAGCGACCAGCGACCAGCGACCAGCGACCAGCGACCAGCGACCAGCGACCAGCGACCAGCGACCAGCGACCAGCGGCCAGCGGCCAGCGGCCAGCGACCAGCGCCCAGCGCCCAGCGCCCAACTACCCCTTCTCGAACTTGATCACCTCGACCGGGCAGCCCTCGGCGGCCTCGATGATCTGGTCCTCCAGCGACGCGCCCTGGTCGCCCTTCAGCGGATGCTTGTCCGCCAGGTTGGTGTCATCAGTCCCGTCCTCACGCACCTCGCCACGGATGTGGCAGGTATCCTCGGTGACGTGGAAGACTTCCGGGCAGGCGGTCTCGCAGGCGTTGCAGACGATGCAGCCGTCCTCGATCCAGACCTTGGTGATGGCCATGATGTTCTCCGTCGGCAGGGGGTGTACGCGGCAGGGCCGGAGCGCCAAGCGCGATCGCCGCATGGCCGTCATGCAGGGTCGAAGGTGTCGACGGTTGCAGGAGCGGTTGCGCCTGGCTATCTCCCGGCCATCTGCCTCGCCGGGCGTCCGCCCGGCTGCCGTCGGCGGTTCGCCGCGGCATAGGCTTCCCCTTCCAGCCGACCGCGCCCCCGCGCCCGCCACGGAGCAGCCATGCTGCGCTTCGCCTCCCTCTTCGTCCTCGCTTCGCTCGCCCTGAGCGCCGCCGAGCCCGCCGTCATCCGCGTCTCGGCCATCCCCGACGCCGAGCCGAGCAAGCTGCTCACGGTGTTCGAGCCGCTCGCGGCCTACCTCTCCGGCGCCACCGGCGCCAAGGTCGAGTTCGTCCCGGTGGCCAAGTACGAGCTGACCGTCGATGGCCTCGCCTCGCGCAAGCTCGACCTGGTGTGGTTCGGCGGCTACACCTCGGTGCAGGCGGTGCGGGCCTGCAAGGGCAACGCCATGCGCATCGCCATGCGCGAGCAGGACGCGCAGTTCCGCAGCGTGTTCATCAGCGGCGCCGCCACCGGCATCAAGACGCTGCAGGAGCTCAAGGGCCGCACCTTCGCCTTCGGTTCGAACAGCTCGACCAGCGGCCACCTCATGCCGCGCAGCTTCCTGCTCGACGCCGGCATCGAGCCGGAATCATTCTTCGGCAAGTTCAACTTCAGCGGCGCCCACGACAAGACCGCCAAGCTGGTGGAGAGCGGCGCGGTCGACGCCGGCGCGCTCAACTTCCTCACCTGGGAGCGCATGGTCGAGAAGAAGGAGATCGATCCGGCCAAGGTCGCGGTGTTCTGGACCACGCCGGCCTACGTCGACTACTGCTGGGTGGTGCGCAAGGATCTCGGCGGCGGCCTGCCGGAGAAGCTGCAGGCGGCCCTGCTCGCCCTCGATCCGGCCAACGCCGAGCACAAGAAGCTGCTCGATGCGCACAGCGCCAGCCGCTACATCGCGGCCAAGGACGAGCAGTGGACCGGCATCGAAGCGGCGGCGCGCAAGGCCGGCATGCTGACGGAATGACCATGACAGTCCGGGGTCCGGAGTCCGGGGTCCGGGGTCCGCAAGGCATCCGTCATCGCAACATTCCGCGCCACCGGCATGCGTCCGGGTTTCGGGACCCCGGACCCCGGACCCCGGACCCCGGACCCCACCCGACATGATCGGGCTGCACCAACTCGACGTCGCCCTCGGCGGACGGCCGGTGCTGCGCAGCATCGATCTGGCCGTCGCCCGGGGCGAACGCGTCGCGCTGCTCGGGCCCAGCGGGGCGGGCAAGACCACGCTGTTCCGCGTTTTGAATCTCGGCCTGCCGCCGGATGCCGGCGGTTACCGCCTCGACGGCGTCGACAGCGCGGCGCTGCGCGGACCGGCGCGCCGGCAGGCGCGCGCCGGCATCGCCACCGTGCATCAACAGCACGATCTGGTCGGACGGCTCGATGTGCTGCGCAATATCCTCGCCGGTCGGCTCGGTGCCTGGAGCCTGTGGCACAGCGTGCGGCAGTACACGTGGCCGGAGCGCGCCGACGTCGCGGCGGTGGAGCGCATTCTCACCCGCGTCGGCATCCCGGAAAAGCTGCACGAACGCGCCGACCGCCTGAGCGGCGGCCAGCAGCAGCGCGCCGCCATCGCCCGCGCCCTGTTCCAGGACGCACGCCTGGTCCTGGCTGACGAACCGGTATCGGCGGTCGATCCCGGTCTGGCCGAGGACATCGTCGGCCTGCTCTGCCGCACCTGCGCCGAGGACGGGCGGACCCTGGTGGCCAGCCTGCACCAGCCGCAGCTCGCCCGACGCTTCTTCCCGCGCATCGTCGGCATGTCGGCCGGCCGCATCGTCTTCGACCTGCCCGCTGCCGAGGTCGATGACGCGCGGCTGCAGGCGCTGTTCGCCGGTCAGCCGGCTGCCGCCGCGTGATCGACAGCGGTTCGCGGCGCGCCTGGCGCTGGCTGCTGGCTCTCGCCCTGCCCGCCGGGCTGGGCTGGGCGCTGTGGCAGAGCGCCTTCCGCCCCGACCAGCTGCTCTCGGCCCGCGCGCTGGATCAGGCAGGCCGCTTCCTCGCCGACTGCTGGCCGCCGCATACGGACGAGGCATTCCTCCTCGCCACCCTGCGCGGCACCGGCGAGACGCTGGCCGTCGCCATTCTCGGCACCCTGCTGGCGCTGGCCATCGGCCTGCCGCTCGGACTCCTGGCCAGCCGCGCGGTGGCGCACGGAGCGGAACCGGCGGCTCCGTTCCCGCTGCCCTGGCGCGTCACCTGGCTCGGCGCGCGCGCCATCGCCGCGCTGCTGCGCAGCGTGCCGGAGGTGATCTGGGCAGTGGTGCTGGTGCCGCTGGTCGGTCTCGGCCCGACCGCCGGGGTCCTCGCTCTCGGCATCGCCTACGGCGGGATGATCGCCAAGGTCTACGCCGAGCAGCTGGAATCGGCGGTGCCGGCGGCGCCAGCGGCCTTGGCCGCGGCCGGCGCCGGCCG
>JALHRW010000273.1 GCA_022841245.1 Planctomycetota bacterium | reverse complement strand
GCGGTCGAGCCTGGCGCGATGCTCGCCGGCGAGGGTGCGCACGGCGGCGAGGACGGCGGGCCGCGACGCCTGCGGATCGGCAGCGATACGTTCGGCAGCGGCACGCAGCGGCGCGCGGTCGCGGGTCTGGTTGGCGGCGTAGCCCAGGTCGAGCAGTTCGAGGTCGGTGCGCTCCGGCAGCACCGCCCTGGCTCTGGCCACGTGCGCCCGCGCCTCGATGTAGCGCTGCTGGCCGGCGAGATGGTGCGCCGCCACCAGTTCCAGCTCGGCGAGCAGCTGTTCCTCGGACAGCGGACGCATCCAGCCATAGTAGGCGAAAGCCTCGTTGTCGATCTGGAAGCGCGCCAGATAGGTGAAGTCGGAGCGGGCCGTGCCGCGGTCGGTGGTCTCGATGTTGATACGCGGGCCATTGCCCGACCAGCAGACGAACGCGTGCTCGGGCACCAGCACGGCCGAGATCGGCAGATCGAAGGCGCGCGCCACGGCGACGTAGAGCGTGGTGGTCGCGAGGCAGTTGCCTTGCCGGCGCAGCAGCGCGGCAGCGAAGGAGCTGTCGCGCCAGTACTGCCGCGAGAGGTACGAGACCTGGCGGTCGCCGAGGATCGCCTTGTTCAGGGCCAGGACCGCCGCCTGCGGCCGTTTGGCATCGACTGAGCCCGCCAGCGAGCCCACCAGCGTGGCGAACGCCCGCCGCGCCGCCGCCTGGTCGAGCTCAGGTTCGAGCTCGGCGTTGATCGCGAGGATGCGGTCGACCAGCCGCCGCGCCGGCTCGGGGACGGCATCCCAGGCGGCATCGCCGGCAGCTAGAGCGGCGTGCAGCAGCAGGCAGGCGAGGAGGAAGCGCATGCCCGCCATGGTGTTCGGCAGTCGCGTGCGGCAAGACGTCAGACCGCGAACAGCGCCTCGCACTGATCGACCGAGCACGCTCAGCGCTTGGCCTTGAATGGATTCCGCTCCGGCGCCTCGTGGCGCGGGACCAGGCCGAGCAGCGGACGCAGCAGCAGATTGAGCGCCTGATGACGGTGCCGCACCCACACGGCGAGCGGCTCGGCGCGGGCTCCGAGCCGGGCCTTCGGCTCGAGCGCAGTCCGGCCGAGCGACAGGCGCCGGCAGCCGAACTCCATGGCCAGCTCGACCGCATGGTAGAGCAGGCGGAAGTAGATCGGCGTCTGCTCGTTGAGCTCCGGCTCGAAGCCGACGTGGTAGCCGATCGCCGTCCCACCATCGCGGATCGCGGTGATGAATCCAACCACCTGGTCGCCACGGCGCAGGACCGAGCAGCGGAAATCATCGCCCAGGGCTCGCGCCAAGGCAGGCAGGTAGCCGGGGCCGACGGTGATCGGTTGCACCGCCGCTCGGGCCTGGACCTGCAGGTAGAGGCGATGCAGGTCCGGCGCGATGGCCTGCAGGTCGGTGCAGGGCTCGCAGCGGATCCCGGCCTCGACCAGAGCGGCGACGCTGTCGCGGGCCTGCTTGCGGTATTTCGCAGCAAGCGCCGCGAGGTAGCCCTCCCAGCCGCGCCAGCCGGGGTCGAGTTCCAGGACCATATCCGGATCGGTCGCGACGGCGCGGTAGCCGAGGCGGCGCAGGGGCAGCGGCTTCGCTTCGGTCGGCAGGTCCTTGACCATCAACACGGCCGGGGCGCCGGCGAGCTCCTCGCTGCGCCGGATGCGATACATCGCCTCACCCAGGGCCGACCACGCCAGATCCGGGTCGGCTCCCGGCGCGGTGGCGAGCGCGTGGCTCCCCCAGGTCAGCAGGTTGCCCGCGACCAGCACCCGGGCATGCAGGCGCTCCGCGGCGAACCGCCCGGCGCCGCGCAGGCGCTGCCCGCCCATGCGATCGCCGTCGACCACCACCAGCTGGAGGACCATCGCCGCCACCGGACGCCGCTCGCGCGAGGCGATGACGAAGCGGTGTTCGACCCCGGCAGGAGCTTCACGATCGAGGGCGTCGAGGTAGCGCCGCTGCAGGAACAGCGACTGCCCGGCGGCGGCGGTGTCCCAGGTGGCGGCATCGAGATCCGCCAGATGCGCCGCGATGGCGAAGTCGCAGCCGCTAGGTCGGTGGCGGGCCTCATGGCCGCGACGCAGTTCATCAAGCCCGGCAGCCAGGCGCGAGAGGACCACTGGGCGGCGGATGGGCACGCTGCGAACATAAACGGGATGACGGCGGCGCCAGCCAGGCCGCCGAGACCGACGCTGCGGGTAACTCTTGCCAAGCTCCGTTCCCGCGACAGAATACGCCCCGCTTTCAGATTGGGTAAAGTACTGGTCCGCAAGGGCAGCCCCCCGTGGGGGCGGATTTGAAAGCTCTTTACAGATGGGCGGTTAGCTCAGTGGCTAGAGCATTCGCTTCACACGCGAGGGGTCACAGGTTCAAATCCTGTACTGCCCACCATCACTAAACCCGTGCATGCGCACGGGTTGCGTTGTTTCTGGATTCCTCCCGTCTGGTCCCCAGCATGGCCGACGTGTTCATCAAACCGATCACCATCCGTCTCCTCGCCTACGGCCAGAAGGCCAACGTGGCGGCCATCCGCACCCGCGCTGCCGCCATGCTCAAGGAGGAGCACGGGGCCGTGCCCGCCGACGCCTTCGTCGAGACGCCGGCCGAAAAGGTCCATGCCGAGATCGTGGCCAAGCGGACCGACGACGATCCGCCGCTGAAGAAGCCCACCCCCAGCCAGGCCGGACTGGTCGTCACCCTGGCCGAGGTCAACGAACGCATGGCCAACGAGTGGCTCAACGAGCTGCCGGCAGCCAAGACCTGCGTCGTCTTCGCCACCTGGACCGGCTCGCGCGAGCCGATGGCGTGGCAGATGCTGATCGCCGACGGCGACCGCTCGTCGGACAGCAAGCCGATCTGATCAGGCCGGGCTGAGCACCTGCAGCTGGACGCCGGCGACCAGGCCCTTCACCCGTTCGCGATAGCCGGCCATGTGCGGGGCAACCAGATGGGCCTGCAGGGCGGGCAGGTCGCGCCACTGCTCGATCACCACCACCACGTCAGGACGCGGCGCGGGCTGGATCGGGATGCCGCTCGGCACATCGACGGCCGGACCGTAGGCGAGGCAGCCGTCCTCCGCCAGCACCGCCGGCACGACGCGGTGGAACTCGGCGAGGAATGCGTCGCGGCGGCCGGAAGCGACGGTGATGGTGGCGAGAACGTGGATCATGCGCCGCATGCTCGCGGTGCGGCGGCGGCGGCAACTGCGATCAGGCGACGGCAGCCTGGCGCGCGGCCAGGGCGTGCCCCACCGCAGCCTGCGCCGGAATGCCGAGCGGTTCGCCCAGTTGCAGCGCGACAGTGGCGACGACCAGCGCCGCGCGTGACGGTTCGCCGGCGAAGCCCGCGGCGACAGCGCCGAGGATGCGCTCGGCGTGGGCCAGCACGAAGGTCGCCGGATCGTCGACCAGCTCGGGCAGGCCGGGGGCGGTGGCCAGTTCGAACCACGGCCGCGGCAGCAATGCCGCGCGGCGGCCCGGGTCGAGTGCGGCGCGGACGTGCAGCTCGGCGGCGAACTCCTCGCTTTCGGCCAGCTGCCCGGCGTGCGCCAGCAGGCCGCAGACCAGCCGGCCGTAGGCGTCATGCGCCACCTCGCCATCGGCGACGTCCTGCTGCTGCAGCCATTCGCCGACCCGGCGGCGCGGCTGGGCCAGCGCCTCGGGGCAGAGGTCGGCACAGCGGTGCTGCTCCGGCATGTGGTAGACCGCGTGGCCTTCGGCCAGATTGCGGCCGAGCGGGAAGAGACGGCAGGCGAGCGGCCGGTCGGCATGCACGCTGCATCCCTGGGCGCCGAGCAGGCTGCACGCAGCGTGGCCACGACCGTCGTCAGCACCCTCGGTGCGCAGACGGGTGCCGCCGGCGGTGGTCAAACGGTCGCGAGCCTGCGCCGCGGACTGGCCGGTGGCGCGGGCCAGTCGGGCGATCTCCCAGGGCGTCACGGCGATCTGCTTGGCATGGCAGCAGCCGCCACCACGCACGCAGGTCAGATGCAGCACGTCCAGGGGATGGATGTCCATGGCCGGATCTACGCAAAGCCTAGGCCAAGTGGGAATTCACGACAAGCAGCGAGGCAGGTTGCCGGGATATACGGCATCGCAGCTGCTGGCCCGGCCGTACAACCGGCATCATGCGCGCCCTCCTGGCCAGCCTGCTCGTCCTCGCCCTGGCAGCCGCCGAGCCAGCTGGGGAGGCCGCCGAGTTCGACGCCCTGATCGACGCCGAGCTGGCCGCCGCCGGTCTGGCGCCTCAACTACCGGTCGACGCTGCAACTCTGACCCGGCGCACCTGGCTCGACCTCGCCGGTCGTATCCCGACTGTCGCCGAGGCCGCCACCCCGACCCGACCGCAGCGGCTCATCGGCTCGCCAGCCTGGCGCCACGCCACCTTCACCTGGCTGGCCGACCTGCTGCGCGTGCAAACCCGGCTGCAGGACCGCACCCCCGGACTGATGTGGATCGCCTGGCTCGACGCGGCGGTCGCCGGCAACACGCACTGGGATGTCCTGGTCCGCGAACTGCTCACCGCCAGCGGGCCGGCCTTCGCCGCGAACGGCGGAGCCACCGGCCACATCCTGCGCGACGCCGGCATGCCGCTCGACCATGCCGCGATCACCGCCCAGACCTTCCTCGGCACGCGCATCGGCTGCGCGCAGTGCCACGACCATCCCTACGACACCTGGAAGCGCGGCGATTTCCTGCGCTTCGCCGCCTTCAGTGCCGACGCCCGCACCGACATCCGTGGCGGCGGCGCGCTCAAGGGGCTGAAGGAGCGCATGGCCGACGCTCCGCCCGAGCTGCGCAACGTCACCCGTCAGGTCGCCGGCGTGATCGGGACGCAGGTGTTGCCGGCGCGCAAGGACTGGCTCGAAGTGCCGAAGGACTGGCAGTACGACGACGCCAAGCCGGGCGAGCGCATCGCCGCACAGGCGCTCTTCGGCCCTGAAGCCCCGGCCGCCGCCGGCGATCCGCGCCAGCGCCTCGCCACCTGGATGACCGCACCGGACAACCCGCGCTTCGCCCTGGCGATCGGCAACCGGGTGTGGAAGCGCCTGTTCGGCCTCGGCCTGGTCGAGCCGGTCGACGACCTGCGCGGCGATCCGGCTGCGCCGCTGCCGCCGCTGCACGCCCGCCTTGCCCGCCTGGTGGTCGAGAGCGGTTTCGACCTGCAACGCATCCACCTCGTCCTGGTCTCGACCCGCCACTACGCCCGCGCGGCGTGGAGCGGCCCGCTGCCTGCCGCTGGCGGCGTGGTG
>JALHRW010000272.1 GCA_022841245.1 Planctomycetota bacterium | reverse complement strand
GGCCGCCCGGGCGCAATCCGCGTTCAGCCAACCAGGCGAGCGCGGCCTCGCGCAGGGCGTCCCAGCGATCAGCGGGCATGAGGTGGAACGCGTCCTCGAACTCATCCCAGGCGTCGGCATCAGCGCGTGCACCGCGGGCGACCAGCCGGCTCACCGCGGCATTGGCGCGCTTGAGCGAATCAGCCACGTCACGTCCGGGCTGCCATACTGCTAGAGGCGATCCTGGGGCGCAGACGGAACGCTGGGCGCGCTCCAAACTGGCGGGATCGGCCTGGCCGATGGCGGTGTTGAGCAGGGTTGGGCCGAGGCGCGGCCAGATCCTGGCGGGGTCGCGGTCGCGGCTCGCGACAGGGCGGCGACCGGAAGTGGCTGAGGCGTCCCTCACATCATGCGTCGGCATCGTCGCAGGTTGTCGAATCCTGCCGATCCACAACCAGGAGGGTCGAGCGAAGCATACATAGGTGTCCACCTTGATGGGGCTGAAGCAGGCTGCCGATGGCGCAGCCGGGCAGCGAGTCATCATGCTCGTCCGATGCCAGCCACCCCACCGCGACAGTCACGGCGACTCAGGCGCTGGCTGTGGCTCGCGGCCGGAGTCATCGTCATTGGCCTGTGGTTGGCGCGCAGTCTGCTGCTGGGACCGGTGGTGGCGCGGATTGCCGCTGCTGAGGTGGCCAAGGCGACCGGCGGGCAAGCGCGGATTGCCAGGGCGACCGGCGGTTGGCTGGGTGATGCCCAGCTCGAGGGTGTCGCATTGCAGGGCCAGGGATGGAACGTTCAGGTGCGGCGAATCGAGGCCGACTACGGATTCGCTCTGCTGCGCGGTGATGCGTCCGCCTTGCGTTCGCTGTCGGTCAGCGGCATCGATGCGACGGTCGACCTTGATGGCCAGTCGACGTCCTCAGGCCAGCAGCCATGGCCAGCGGTACTAGCGCGATTGCCCGAAAGCCTGCCCCGGCTGCGGCTGGATGGCGGCGTCACGCTGCGTGTCGCAGGTCGCGAGCTGCGGGTCGAGGGCATCGACCTCTCGATTGTCGACGGTGTTGCCGAATTGCGCAATCGCAGCGTCACCTTCGATGGCAAGCCGTACGCGTTGCCGCCAGTCCATCTCAGCCGGCCGACACGCGAGACGTTGCGTCTGGATCAACCGATCGACCTGCCGTTCCCTGGCTTGCGCTGCGCGCATCTCGAGCTGACCCTCGGGACGTCCGTGCAGCAGCTGGTCGCTGACGGCCAGCTGGCCGGCGGCACCTGGCGGGCTCGGATCGCGGCCGGTGAGGCGTCAATCGACCTGCATGGAGTCGACGCCGTGGTCCTGGGCCTGCTTCCGCCGACGCTCGGACCGGTGCTGGTCGACGGCAGGCTCGAACAGAGCGCCGATGGCTGGACGGTGCGCTCGCTGCATGTCACCGCCTCCGGGCTGAGCCTTGACGCCTCCGCTCTGGTCCTGGCCGACCCGTGGCGCTGCCGTGACCTCGCCGCGACGCTGAGCGTCGATCTGGCCCGGTTGCGCCCCGACGTGCAGGGCCGCATCCAGGCCACCTTGCGCGGCGATCTGCCATTCGCCCAGTGGTCTCAAGGCCGTCTGGGTCTGGCCGTCACCGGGGTCGATCTGGTGACCGGTGGCAAGCCCCACGGCCCGCTGCGCTTGGAGGCCCAGCTGGAGGCGGGCATGGTCCAGCTGCTGGCTCTCGAGGGTGGCTGGGGTGGATTCGATGCGCGGCTGGCAGATGGCGCGGTGGTCGAGGCGGAGGCGCCGAGCGAAGGCTGGCGGCTCCTGCCGCGGCCGATCGCCTTCGCCGGCGGCGTCGTCACGCTGACGGCGCATGGCGACGAGGCCGGTTCGGTCGCTGGTGAGCTGCAGCTCGACGGCTTGCCGCTGGCTCAGCTGCCGTTCGCCGCCGGCATGCGCCATCTCCAGGGCACGGCCTCGGGTAGGTTCCGCTTCGGCGGGATGCTGTCCGCGCCGACCTGGTCGGGCGAGTTCCGCCTGGATGGCGTCGAGGCCAAGCTGTCAGCCGACATTCCGACCTTCGTCGCTGGGCGGGCGCGCGTCATGGTCGAGCCCGGCCTGCTCACGGTTGCGGAGCTGCGTGGAGAACTGGGTGGCGCCGAGGTGACCGCCTCGGGGCGGGTCAGGCTGGATGGTGGCGAGGATGCCCTCGCGCTGATCTGCCGGGGGCGCAATCTGCTGCTGGTCCAGCGTCACGATGCCCGCGTCCGCGCCGACCTCGACCTGCGCCTGAGCGGGCCACTCGCCTCGCCGCTGCTGTCGGGCGATGTGCTGGTGGAGAGCGCGCTGATCACGCCGGAACTGCATGCGGGCGGCTCGGCAGGCGGCTTCGGCGACGACCGCATCGTCTTGTTCGAACTTCCTGATCCGCCGCTATCCACCCTGCGCTTCGCGGTGCAGGTGCGCAGCGCCACGGAAACCGCAGCCGATCGGGGCGTGCGCGTCGTTACGCGCTGGGGGCGTGGCACGTGCGACCTCGACCTGCGCATCGGCGGCACCGGCGCCCTGCCCGAACCGGAAGGTCGCGTCTCGGTGCGCGATGGCGTCGCCACCCTGCCATTCAGCACACTGAAGGTCACGCATGGGGAGCTGGTCTTTCCGCCCGGAGACCCGTTCCAGCCACGCATCACCGCTACCGCTGGGGCGCGGATCCGCACCTACGACGTACAGGCCCAGGTCACCGGCACGCTCAGCCAGCCGGTCATCCGCGTCACCGGCAGCGGGCTCGACGAGCAGGAGGCGCTGATGCTGCTGACCACCGGCAGCACGCCGCGTGAATTGGCCGATCCGCAGAGCCAGAAGGCAGCCCTCGGCCGAGTTGGCGTATGGCTGGGGCAGGAGGCTTGGCGCGACCTCGAAGGATTGGACGGGGTCGATGACGGCCCATCGATGACCGAGCGCGTGGTCATCACCTGGGGCCGCGAACGCAGCGGCCAGGGCCGCGACACCATCGACACCGAGGTCGAACTGACCGAGCCCGGATCGGATCCGGCCCTGCTGCTGTACGGGGAACGCGATCGGTACGACCAGTACAACGCCGGCGTGATCCTGCGCCTCTCGTGGGGCGGGGAGGAGCCATGAGCCGCGCGCTCCTCGTTGCGTTGTGCGTGCTCGCCGCGGGCTGCACCAGCCAGGCGCGCATCGCTGGCGACCACGAACTGTCCGACCGTGAACTGGTGGCAGCAGCGCGCCGGCCGCTGGTCGCCTATGCCGGGGATGGGCGCGCTGCGGCCGACCTCATCGATGCGGCCGAGGCGATGCGCTCCAGGCTCGACCGCGAGGGCTATCCCTTGGCCCAGGTCACGGCCGAGGCCGGCTCGCCGCCCTCGTTCCGTGTCGTTCAGGGAGCGCGCGTTGCGCTGGAGGGGATCGACTTCACTGGCGAGGCTGGATTGCCGCCAGGCGAACTGCTGGCTGCAGCCGCGGTCGAGCCCTGGTACACCAGCGCGACTGCTTCGGCGGTGCGCGGGCGGGTGGTGCGGGCATTGCGCGGCGCCGGGCACCTCCAGGCGACGGTGGCCGAGCCGGTGGAGGCCTGGTCGGCGGACCGCTCGCGGGTCCGGCTCGTGGTCACCGTCCAGGCCGGGCCTCGCTTCGCGCTCGGCGCGACTCGTCTCGAGCTGGTCGCGGGCAGCGATCCGGGCGGGCGCTGGGAGGGGCTGCTTGGCCAGTTGACGCTGCTGCTCGACGCCCCGGGTACCCCCGTGCTGCCACGCACGGTCAGCGGCATGACCGCCCGACTGCGCGGCCGGTTGCTCGACCTCGGACATCTCCAGGCCACAGTCGTGGCGTCGCCGCGGGTGCAGCCGGGATCGGAGCTGGTCGAGGTCGGCTTCGCAGTCAGTCCTGGACCTGTCCATGTGCTGCGCCGTCTCGCGGTCGATGGCGGAGTGCGCAGCGCGCCGGGCTTCGTCGCGGCTCGACTGGGCGGACTGCAGGCCGGCCAGCCGTTGTCGCAGGGAGCGATCGACCAGGCGGTGACCGCGTTGCTGAGCACCGGCCTGTTCCGACGGGTCGACGCGCTGCCGACCTCCGGCGCCGCCAACGCCGACGGAACCGTGCCCGACGATCTGGCGGTGCGCCTGCGCGAGTTGCCCACCCAGCATGTCGACTTCGGACTTGGCTACGGCAGCTACGAGCGCTTTCGCGGTGGCGTCACCTACGTCGACGAGCATCTCTTCGGCCAAGGCCTGCGCTTCTCCGCCGGCGTCGAGGTGAGCACAGTCGGCTGGGAGGCCAACGCTTCGCTGGTCGATCCGTTCCGCTTTGGCCCGGGCCGCCGCGTGACCCTCGATGTGGCGGTCCTTGAACGTCGGGAACCGTCGTTCTCGCATCAGGAGGTCTCGACCGGCTTGAACTTCACCCGTCGCTTCAAGCCGGCCCTCGATCCCGTCCCGTGGGAGACCCGGACCGGTTGGCGCTTCGCCCGTTCCGAGGACTACGCGATCGAGGCGGTGGATGAAGGCGAGCAGCCCGAGCCGCTCTACACCACCAGCACGCTCAGCCTCGAGCTGCGCCGCGACTCCCGCGAACCGCGGGTGATCGATCCGGAGAACGGCATGCTCTCCCGGGTCGGAGTGGGCTGGAGCGCCCCGCCGCTCGGCGCCACGGTCGATTACGGCGAACTGACGGGCGAATGGAGCGGCGCCTGGTCGCCGGCGCCGTGGCTGGTCGCCACCGTACGCGGGGCGGCGACGACGCGCGATCCCGGCGTGGTCGAGGGCCTTCCGATCGGCGAACGGCTGTTCATGGGCGGTGCGGACACCGTGCGTTCGTACAGCCAGGACGACCTCGGACCGCGCGCCGCCAACGGCGAGCCGCTTGGCGGGCTGACCAGCGCCGTCGCCAACCTCGAACTGCGTTGGCGGCTGTTTTCCGACTACCGCGAGGTGGAGATCGCGACCTTCTACGATCTCGGCACGGTCGACCCGGATGCCTGGAGCCTCGACGCGCCGTGGGGTTCCGGTCTCGGGGCCGGCCTGCGCTACCGCACGCCGGTCGGCCCGGTCCGTCTCGATGCGGCTGTCGACCCCCGCGACGACCTCGGAGCTGACCAGGATTGGGCCGTGCATCTGACGGTCGGCTTCGCCTTCTAGCGCGTATTGCCAATCGACGATATCAGATTAATAACACCAGTCATGGACACCTCCACGCCCCCCGGCCGCACCCCCGGCCGGATCGCCAGCCGCCTGCGGCAGCGCATCGCCGCCGGCGAGCTGGCTCCCGGCTCGCTGCTGCCGAGCCTGCGCGAACTCGCCGCCGAGCACCGTGCCAGCCTCACCACCGTCTCGCAGGCGGCCCAGCA
>JALHRW010000271.1 GCA_022841245.1 Planctomycetota bacterium | reverse complement strand
CTGGCCCGGCCGCTGGCCGCCGGTGCCGCAGTCGGCCGTTTGTCCGCCGCGGTCGCAGCGCGCCTCGGCGTCGCCGTCGGCTGCACCGTGGTCGCGGGAGGACATGACCAGTGCTGCGCCGCGCTCGGCGCCGGTGCGGTGCAACCCGGCCAGGCGGTGTATGGCTGCGGCACGGTGGAATGCATCACTCCGACCTTCGCCGCGCCGGTGCTGTCCGATGCGCTGCGCCGCACCAATCTCTGCACCTATGCCGCCGCCGTGCCGGGACGCTGGGCCTCGGTCGCCTACAGCCTGACCGGTGGCAATGCCCTGGCCTGGTTCCGCCAGGTCAGCGGCGAGGCTTCCTACGAGCAACTCCTGTCGGAGCTCGCTCCGTCGCCGTCGCCGGTCCTCGCCCTGCCCTACCTCACCGCCAGCGGCACACCGTGGTTCGATGGCCGCACGGCGGGCGCGCTCACCGGTCTGCGCCTCGACACCACTCGCGGACAGATGCTGCAGGGACTGCTGGAAGGCGTGGCCTACGAGATGCGGCTGAATCTGCACCTGCTCGGCCAGGCCGGTTTGGCGGTCGACAGTCTGCGTGCCACCGGCGGCGGAGCGCGTGATCTCCGCCTGTGCCAGCTCAAGGCCGACGCGCTCGATCGCCCGCTCGCCCTCCTCGCCGAGCCCGAGGCCGGCTGCCTGGGCATGGCAGCGGCGGGCTGGGCGGCGGTCCATGGCGCTGATCTGGCGGCCACAGCGGCGGCCTGGGCCAGCATTACGGCAGTGATCGAACCGCGCGCCGCATTCCGCCAAGCGCACGCCGAGCGCTTTGCCGCCTACCGCGCCCTTTACGGGGCGTTGTCATCCTTCCCAGCTGGTGGCTGGTAGCTGGTGGCTGGTAGCTCCTGGCTCGCAAGCGGGCGACTGAGAACGGAGGTTGTCGCATAGTCCGCTTCGTGCCTTGCCGAGCGCCGAGTGACGGACGGCAGGGGCAATGAAGCCAGAAGCTACCAGCTACCAGCGACCAGCGACCAGCGACCAGCTGCCAGCTGCCAGCTGCCAGCTGCCAGCGACCAGCGACCAGCTACCAGCGACCAGCTACCAGCCCATCCTTCCCACTTCCCAGCTGGTGGCTTGTAGCTGGTCGCTGGTAGCTCCTGGCTCGCAAGCGTGCGGCTGAGACTCGGGCCGGCTCCTTGCTCCGCCTACCGTACCGCTCGTGCTCGGCGTCAAGGCTGCCCTCGCTGCGCTCGGCGCTGCGCGGCCTTGACCCCTGCGCGCGAGCGGTGCGGCAGGCTGCACAAGGAGCCTTCACCATGGCGAATTTCCGCACTCTTCGCATCTACCATCAGGCACAACAACAGCTGCGCGATGTCGCAGAAGTGGCGCAGGGGGTCCGCTTCGGCGACCTTGGTAACCAGATCCGCAGAGCGGCGATCTCGGTGGTCAGCAATCTCGTCGAAGGAGCAGGACGAGGGTCGGATACGGAATTTGCCCGGTTCCTGCGCATGGCGCGGGGCTCGAATGACGCGGATCTCACACAGGTGCTGATGGCGAATGAGCGACTCGGGAAAGGGATCAGCGCTCTGATCGGAAGATTGGGGTGAGGCATTGCATCTCGGCGCTCGGCGCTCGGCGCTCGGCGCTCGGCGCTCGGCGCTCGGCGCTCGGCAAGCCAGGCCTCAGGCTGTGCTGAGGCTGCGGATGAGTCCGGACAGCATCCGTCCGATGTCGCTGTTGCGTTGGGCGAGTACATTGACGTCTTGGCCCAGGGCCTTGGATATGGCGAGTTGGGCGGCGAGTTCGTCGTTCGACCCGCGCGCTATGCGGATGAAGCGGATGAAGTCCGGATCGGAACCTCGTCCTGCGCCCTCGGCCAGGTTCGAGACGACGGACACCGCTGCCCGCCGCATCTGATTCCCGAGGTCGCCGAACCGTGGCGTGATCGGCGCAACGTCACTGATCTGTGCGAGTGCGAGGTGATAGACGCGAAGGTTGTGGTATCGTGCCATGTTCTGGCTCCTTGTGGAGCCTGCCGCACCGCCCGCGCGCAGGGGTCAAGGCCGCGCGCAGCGCGCCGCGCAGCGGTCCGCCTTGACGCCGAGCACGAGCGGTACGGTAGGCGCAACAAGGAGCCAGACAGGCAATCCCATCCCACGCTTGCGTGCCTTGCCGAGCGCCGAGCGCCGAGCGCCGAGCGCCGAGCGCCGAGCGCCGAGCGCCGAGCGCCGAGCGCCGCGGCTAGTGGCTAGTGGCTAGTGGCTAGTGGCTAGTGGCTAGTGGCTAGTGGCTAGTGGCTAGTGGCCAGTGGCCAGTGGCCAGTAGCTACTGGCCTGTCGCCTCTCGCCGATCACCGCTCAGCCATGAATGGCCCGACGCGCACACCAGGCGACGACGCGGCGGGCGAACGTCTGCATCGCCGCCGGCTCATACGTCATTGCCGAATGCCCCAGCAACGACTGCACCACCCGTCCTGCATCCACCTCATACGCCCACACCAGCGGCTCATCGGCTCCGGTATCTTCCGAGCGTGCGCGCAGCAGCGGCGTGATCGGCTGTTCACCGTGTTGGCGGTAGTACAGCTCGTCCTCGATGGTGAAGGTGGGCAGACCGGCGACCAGCGGGTGATCGCTGCACGGCTTGACCTCGAAGGCGCGGAAGCGGTCGTGGCTGCTGGCGCCGGGCGCGATCTGGCGGTGTTCCCACACCCGGCGCACCAGGGTGCGGTACCACGGCCAGTCGGAGTCGGCGGCATCGCTCAGCGAGGCATGGCAGGCGCCGTTGGCGAAGTGGTGGATGAAGACGCCGCCGCCGCGCGCGGTGAACGCCTGGATCGCGGCCTTGGCGGCCTCGGGCAGGCCACGCGGGTCCTGCCAGTTGACCCAGTTCAGCACCAGCACGTCGCGGTCGGCGAGCGCGCTGGCGAGGTCGGCCGGATCGGTGTGGACGCGGGCGGTGATGCGCGGGTCGTCGCCCCAGGCGCGCAGCAGGGCGGCGGTCGATTCCGGCCAGTTGTGCCAGCGGTGGGCGGCATTGCCGGCCAGCACCGCGACGCGGATCGGCGCCAGGGCGGGGCCCAGGCCGAGGCGATGGGCCACGACTTCGCGTTCAGCGAACGGCACGCGCAGCCCGTCGGCAGGCACCTCGCAGCCGGCCGACCAGGCGATGCCGTTGAGCAGCAGGGTGCGCAAACCGTCGTGGCGCAGACTGTCGATGCTGTGCGCCATGGTGGTGCTGAAGCCGCGTCCGCCGTCGCTGCGCTCGATCGCCCAGGCGACGCTCTGCTCGCGCGCGTCCGCCCCGGGCAGGGCGCGCACCGCGACCAGCGGCACCGCCTGCGGGTGGATGGCGACGCGGTGGTAATACTCCTCGTGCAGTTTGCCCATGACCACGCCGCGCAGGACCTGATGCCCGGGGGCGAGCAGGTCGGGCAGGCCGCCGGCCCAGGTGATGCGCGAGAACCAGTCGCGCTTGCCGTTCTGCTCCCACTGGAAGGCGGCGCCCTGCCAGGCGAGGGCGCGCGGCAGTTCGCGCTCGGGGGCGAAGGTGCTGAAGTGGATGGCGACCACGCCGGCGCCGCGCGCGACCAGCGCTTCGGTCTGGCTGATGCGCGCCGGCGAGGCGAGGTGCGAGGCCTCGGCGTAGGGCAGATCGCCGTCGCGCCCGTCGCCGATCACCACTAGGCAGTCGGCCTTGCCCACCTCCGCCTCCGGCCAGCTGTCATCCTCGGTGCGGACGATGCGCAGCTCGGAGCCGAGCGCCGAGCGCTGCAGGCAATCCTGCAGCAGCCGTGCCTGGGCGGGATAGTCGTGGATGCCGTTGCCCTCGGGTCCGTGGCTCTTCTTGCCGGCGATGATGAGGATGTTCCTCACAGGATACTCCAGTCGAAGACAGCGGTGAGCATGCCGCCGCGCTGCGCCTGCAGGTCGGCGTAGACCTGCTGCACCTCACGCGGGTTGAGGCCGAGGCGGGCGATGCCCATGGTGCTGATGCGGCCCGAGGCGATCCATTCCATCGCCGCGACGGTGTTCTCGCGCAGCGAAGCGTGGCGATATTCGGCCGGTTCGTGCGGCACCTCCCACTCCCAGCCCGAGCGCAGGTGGACGTAGCGGTGGAACACCGCGTGCATGACGTCGAAGGCCTGGATGTCGGCGCGGCGCTTCCACGGCACGCCGACCAGCACCACCTCGCCGCCCTTGCGCGCCATGCGGCAGCCGTCGAGCGCCGCGCCCTCGTGGCCGGAGCACTCGACCACCAGGGCGACCTTCTCCTTCCATGCCGGGTCGTCGAGCGGCAGGCGCTCGCGCAGCTCGATGCCGCGCCCGGCGAGCAGCTCGCGCCGCGCCGCCACCGGGTCGCAGGCCAGCACGCGGTAGCCGGCGGCGGCGAACATCTGCGCTGCGAGATTGCCGATGATGCCCAGGCCGGTGACCGCGACCCATTCCGGCGGCCGGGCCTGGGTCGTGGTCAGGGTGCTCCACGATACCGCAGCGAGGCGGGCCAGCGCAGCGCTGGCCGGATCGACGCCCGCCGGTACCAGGATGCTCTGCGCCGCCTGGCAGCGCACGTACGAGGCATGGCCGCAGCGGGAGAAGCGCACCTCGCCGACCTGGGCATTGGCCTTGGCGCCGACCCGCTCGACCCGGAAGACCGCGGCGTAGCCGGTGCCGGAAGCCGGCTTGGACGGGTCCTGGTTGGCGTAGGCCCAGTTCAGCTCGGTGCCGGGGCTGACCGCCGATGCGAGCATCGGTCCTTCGACGCAATCATCGGGCAGCGGCGACGGCTCGCTGACCGGCACCAGCTCGATGCGCCCGGGGGCGGGGATGCGGAAGGCGAGGTGATCCATGCTGGCTTCTCCTGTGCGGCAGGCGCTTCCCCTGCCACATGGTCGTGATCATATGCGGAACATGCCAGCAAAAGCCATGGACGGGGATGGGGGTGACATGTCGCCGATTCCTGGCCAGCGCCTGCCCGAAGCCGCCTTGGCGGTCGAGTCCTGGCTGCCCGGCGGGACCGACGGCTTCCCCGACGGCACGCGGCACCGCAAGACCGCGCCGGCCACCATCGTCGCCATCGTCGAGCGCGGCGCCTACGAGGTCGGGCGCAGCGATGGCTCGCGCCATACCGCGCGGACCGGCGAAGCCTTCCTCGCCCAGGAGGGCGACTGGCTCGACATCACGCATCGCGCCGAGCGGTGCGGCGGGAGCATGGCGGCGTGCTGGACGCACCTGCGCATCACCGCCTTCGGCTCGCTCGACGCCTGCCGGCTGCTGGTGCTGCCGCCGGTGCTGCCCGCCGGCCCTGCGGCACGGGTGCGTGCCCACATCGAGGCAACGCGCGAGCCGTCGTCCGGG
>JALHRW010000270.1 GCA_022841245.1 Planctomycetota bacterium | reverse complement strand
GCGCATCGATGCCCATCATCAGCAGGCCAGCGATCGAGTCGGCGGCATCCTCCCACATGAAGCTGGCGAGGACGCGCCGGCCGCTGGCGGCGGCCTGGAAGGCGTCGCGCGCCGTGTCGCGGTCGCCCAGGCCGTCGACGTCGAGCATCAGCACCAGGTCGGGGTATTGGCGCAGGGCCAGGCGCAGGGCGTCCTGGCGGCTGGTGCGGTGGTCGACCTGCAGTTGCGCGATGTCCTCGGCGTCGACGTGCGTCTCCTCGGCCACCGCCACCGTCACCATGTTGGCGAGGTCGAGCAGGCCGAGCAGGCCGCCGACGGTCTGGCCCTTGCCGCTGCCGGCCGGGCCGGCGACCGCGACCAGTCCGGGGCTGTCGACCAGCCAGTCGCGCCAGGCGCGTACATGGGTCGAGCCGAAGCCCTGCTGGATGAGATGCGGGTGCGGCTTGACCAGGCCCATCAGGCGCAGCGCCGCGCGTGGCCCCTGCAGGGTCGGCGCCATGGTCAGCTTGGCCTGGCGGCGCTGGCGGTCGTGGTCGAACTCGACGACGCCCTCGACCGGGCCGCTCATCTCGGGGGTGGCTTGGCCGGCAGCGCTGCGACAGGCGTCGATCAGCTGGCGGTAGCCGGCGGCGGTCAGGCGCTCGACCTCCTTCAGCCCGGTGCGCACGCGCATGCGCACGCGGCCGCCGCCGGCGACGGGTTCGAGGTGCAGCGATACCGCGCCCTCGTCGACGCCCTGGCCGAGCAGCTGGTGCAGGCGCAACGAGCCGGTCGGCTGCAGGTCGCGGCGCGAGCCGCGGCGGGTGCTGTCGCGCGGATTCGACGTCGGATCGTCGCCGCCGAGGAACTGCAGTTCGGCGAGCAGCTCGCGTGCGTCGCCGTAGCGCTCCTCGGGGCGCTTGGCGAGCAGTCGCATGACCACTTCGGCCAGTTCGTCAGGCAGGTCGGAGACATAGCGGCGCAGCGGCTCCGGCTCCATGCGGGTGTGGCATTCCAGCCAGCCGAGCAGGTCCTGGGCGTTGAACGGACGGCGTCCGGCCAGGCACTCGTAGAAGACGATGCCGAGGCTGTAGAGGTCGCTGCGGCCGTCGACGGCGTGGCCGGCGATCTGCTCGGGGCTCATGTACGGCGGGGTGCCGCAGGCCATGCCTTCGCCGGTGATCTCTCCGCCCTCGGTGACCTGGCGGGCGAGGCCGAAGTCGGCGACCTTCACCTCGCCGTCCTCGTTGATCATGATGTTGTCGGGCTTGATGTCGCGGTGGACCAGGCCGAGTTCGTGGGCGGCGGCGAGGGCGTGGGCGGTGCCGGTGGCGAGGCGCAGGGCCTCGGCCTTCTCCAGCCTGCCTTCGCGGCGCAGTCGCGAGCGCAGGTTCTCGCCCTCGACGATCTCCATGACGATGAAGTGGCGGCCGCCCTCTTCGCCGGCATTGAGGATGCGCACGACGTTGGGGTGGTCGAGCTGGGCGGCGGCGCGCGCCTCGCGCAGGAAACGCTCGACGAAGGTGGTGTTGGCGACCAGGGCGGTGTTCAGCACCTTCACCGCGACCGATTTGCCCAGGCCTTCGTGGATGGCGCGATAGACCCGGCCCATGCCGCCTTGGCCGATCACCGCCTCGACCAGGCAGCCGGCGATGCGCTGACCGAGCAGGGGGTCCTGCTGCATCCCGCCGGTCGGCGTGCGCGCATCGATGGTGATCGGTCCAGGAACCGCCATCACGGCGGTGCGCGAGGGGTCTTCTACCCCGCAGGAGGGGCAGGCGCCGGTGTGCCCATCGGGCAGAACGGTCGCGCAGGACTGGCAATGCCTGGCCATATGTCGCCGAGCGTAGCGCAGGGGACGGGCGATGGCAGGGGGGTGTGTCGGCGTGATGGCTATGCTGACGGAACGTCTGGGCTAGTCGGTGGTGACGGCCTGGGCGGCTTGGGCTTCGGCGGCGGCGGTCGCAACGGGCCGTTGAACTGGCACGCGGCAGTCACGCCGTCGGCCAGCCACCGTTCGACGCAGTCCGTCGCTTTGGCCAACATGTCACGGACATCGGCCTGTTCCGTCTCGCTCCAGCGGCCCAGGACGTGGCCGATCTGGGCGTCGCCGGCGCCGGGCGGAGCGCCGATGCCGACGCGCAGTCGCGGATAAGCGGTGCCGATGCGGGACTCGATATCCCGCAAGCCGTTATGACCGCCGGCGCTGCCCTCCGCGCGCAGCCGCAGGGTGCCGAGCGCGAGGTTGAGGTCGTCGACCACGACCAGCAGGTCGGCCGGCAGGGCCTGGTGGAAGGCGAGCAGGGCCTGCACCGCCTCGCCTGAGCCGTTGACATAGGTCTCCGGTTTGACCAGCAGGACCGGGCCGTGGCCCGACCGCCATGAGGCGATCTGGGCGTGGTGCTTGCGGCTCCACTGGGTCAGGCCGTGGCGTTTCGCCAGGGCGTCGATGACGTCGAAGCCGACGTTGTGGCGGGTGCCGACGTACTGGCTGCCGATGTTGCCGATGCCGAGGATGAGGCGCACGGACGTGATGGTGGAGGCATTGCGGCCGGCGCCAGGGACGGGAGCATGTGCCCCATGCAACGCCTCCATGACGCCCTGGTCGCCACCGTCGAACGCATGCCGATGAGCGAACTGGCACGGGTCATCGAACGCGACCCGCGCTCGGCCCGGCGCTGGGTCCAGGTGCTGACCGGGCAGAAGCGCCTTGCCGATCTCAGCGTGGTCGCCGTGCTGCATCTCGCGCGGCATGAGGCCAAGGAGTACGGCACCACGCGCATCGCCGATGCCTTCCGTCTCGCCGCCGACAAGGCCGTCGCCGGCGAACTCTCGGCCAAGGACCTGCAGGCCTTCGTCTCGCACCAGGCCCGCGGCGACATCCGCGAAAGCCAGCTGGTGCTGGAGATCCAGAGCGTGCTGGAGGATGGCAAGATCGACGCCGGAGAGGCCGAGTCGCTGCGCAAGATGGTCGGCCTGGCGCTGAAGGAGGCGAACGCCGAGGTCGAGGTGCTGGAAACCCTGAAGCGCAAGCTGGCATGAGCCTGCCCGTCCTGCGCTGGGGCATCATCGGAGCCGGCCACATCGCCGGCCGCTTCGCCAGTCAGGTCGCCGGGCTCGGTGGCCGCGCCAAGCTGCAGGCGGTCGGCGCGCGCGATCCGGCCAAGGCGGTGGCCTTCGCCGCCGAACACGGCGCGGCACGATCTGGCTCCTACGCTGACGTGATCGCCGATCCGGCGGTCGATGCCGTCTATGTCTCGTTGCTCAATCGCGACCACGCGGCGTGGTCGATCGCCGCTTCGCGCGCCGGCAAGCGTGTGCTCTGCGAAAAGCCTGCCGCCATGACCGCAGCCGAACTGGCCACCATGCTCGACGCGGCCCGCGCTACCGGCACCTTCTGGATGGAGGCATTCGCCTATCGCTGCCATCCGCGTTGGCGGGAAGTGCGCAAGCTGCTGCCCGGGCTCGGCGGACCGCTGACCGCCCATGCCTGCTTCTGCTTCCACGCCCCGGACAAGCCGCGACTGCTCGATCCGCTTGGCGGCGGGGCGCTGATGGATGTCGGCTGCTATCCGCTGTCGTGGCTGATCAGCCTGCTCGGTGCGCCTGAGTCGGTGCAGTGCAGCGCCCGTCGTGCTGGCACGGGCGTCGACCTTGCCGCCAGCGTGGCGCTGCGCTTTCCCGGCGGCCACGTCGCCACCGTGATCTGCGGCTGCGACGCGGCGATGCCGCAGATGGCGACCATTGCCGGACCAGCCGGAGCGATCGAGATCGCCGAGCCGTTCCGCAACCAGGCCGGGGCCGCCTTCCGCCTGCATGCCGGCGGCATCTCGCGCGACATCGCCTACGCGGACGACGGACTCGAACTCTACGCCCGCGAGGCGCTGGGCGTGGCCGAATTCGCCGACCGGCTGGAGCACCCCGAGATGACCTGGGCCGACAGCCTGACGCTGGCCCGGACCATCGATGCCTGCCGCGAGCAGGCGGGCGTGCGCTGGCCATGAGCGGGTTGCTGATCGAGCGCTTCCGCCGCGCCGTCGCCGCGGTCGAACCGCGCACTGCGGTGGCGGCCGCGTTGGCTGCGGGTCCGTGGACGCGCAGCAGCGGACGCGTGGTGGTGGTCGGCGCGGGCAAGGCCTCGGCGCCGATGGCGCAGGCGGTCGAGGATGCCTTCGCCGACCGCATCGCTCGTGGCGTGGTGGTGGTGAAATACGACTACACCGCTCCCCTGACGCGCATCCGTCTGCACGAGGCGGCGCATCCGGTGCCGGACGAGGCCGGGCTGGAGGGGGCGCGCCAGATCGAGACCGCCGTCGCTGGCCTGGAGGCCGACGACCTGGTCGTCGTCTGCCTGTCGGGTGGCGCCTCCGCCCTGCTGCCCTCGCCGCGTCCGCCCGTGACCCTCGCCGACCTGCGCGCGCTCACCGGTCGGCTGCTGGCTTCAGGCTGCGACATCCACCAGCTCAACACCGTGCGCAAGCATCTCTCGCGCCTGTCGGGCGGGCGTCTGGCGGCGGCCTGCGCCCCGGCCCGCGTCCTCACCCTGGTGGTCAGCGACGTGCTCGGCGACGACCTGTCGGTGATCGGCTCGGGCCCGACCGCGCCCGATCCGTCGGGGGACGCTGATGCCCTGGCCATCGTCGAGCGCTTCGCGCCGGACGCGCCGGCCTCGGTGCGCGCTGTGCTGGCAGGCGGGGCGGCGTGGACGCCGAAGCCGGGCGATCCGCTGTTCCAGCGCGTCGAGCACCGCATCGTCGCCTCGAACGCGGTCGCCCTGCGCGCCACCGGAGCCGTGGTGATGGCGCCGACGCTCGAGGGCGAGGCCTGGCAGGCCGCCGAATCGTTCTGCGCTTTCGCTGCCGCCCAGCCGCCCGGCACTCTGGTCGCGGCCGGCGGCGAGACCACGGTGACGCTTGGCGATGCCCCGGGACTGGGCGGTCGGAACCAGGAGTTCGCGCTCGCGGCGGCGCGCTGGCTCGACGCGCACGGGGTCGACATGGCCGTGCTGTCAGGTGGCACCGATGGCAGCGACGGGCCGACCGACGCGGCCGGCGGGGTGGTCGACCGGACGACCTGGCGGCGCGATGCATCGGCTGCCAGGCATCTGGCCGGACACGATGCCTATCCGCTGCTGCAGCGCCTCGGCTGCCTGCTGACCACCGGCCCGACCAACACCAACGTCATGGACGTGGCCCTGGCCATCCGTTGCTAATCAGCTCAGGGGCTCCGCCCCTGCGGCCCTTCGGGCCTGTCCCCGCTGCCTTCTCTGAGCCGGGGAGTCAAGCAGGACGTCGTCCAGTCCCTGCCGGTCATCCCATGTCCAGACCCGCCCTGACCTCCGCGCGGAGCGTCAAGGCGGGGA
>JALHRW010000269.1 GCA_022841245.1 Planctomycetota bacterium | reverse complement strand
GGCTCGGCTACCACGCGGTGCTGCTCAGCCTCGCCGCGCTCAAGGACGCTACCGAGGACGAGCTGGTGGCGCACGCCCGCGCCGTCGCCGGGGTGCTGCCGGTGATCGGTTTCTACCTCCAGCCGGCGGTCGGCGGCCGTCGCCTGTCGTACGCCTTCTGGCGGCGTTTCGCCGACATCCCCGGCGTGGTGGCGATCAAGATCGCGCCGTTCAACCGCTACGGCACCTTGGACGTGGTGCGCGCGGTCGACGACTCCGACCGGCGCGACGAGGTCGTGCTCTACACCGGCAACGACGACACCATCATCACCGACCTGATCTCGACCTTCCGCTTCGCGCCCGGGCGCAAGCCGGTGCGCATCATGGGCGGCCTGCTCGGCCACTGGGGCGTGTGGACGCGGCGCGCGGTCGAGCTGCAGCGGCGTCTCGCCGAGGTGCGCGACGCTGGCGGCGACATCCCGCGCGACCTGCTCGAACTGGCGCCGCAGGTCACCGACATGAACGCCGCGCTGTTCGATGCTGCGAATGCCTTCCACGGCTGCATTCCCGGCATCCACGAGGTGCTGCGCCGGCAGGGTCTGCTCGCCGGCACCTGGTGCCTCGACCCGCACGAGACCCTCTCGCCCGGCCAGGCCGAGGAGCTGTCGCGCGTCTGCGCCGCCTATCCGCACCTCACCGACGACGAGTTCGTGCGCGAGCACCTCGCCGCATGGCTGGCGTAGGATCGGCGTCCGGGTCGAAAGCCTCGATGTGCTGCGCATCCGGATTCAGAGGCTGAATCCGGCCACGCCCTGAATCACCGCGGCGGCGCCACGCTTGCGGCACCAGCCGGTTGGCATGGTATGAGTACGGTGCGCGGCGCCCCACTCGTTCCGCCCATGCTTTCGCGCAGCCGCCGGCCGGCTGCGCCGCCGATGTCCTCGAGCGGCGGCGCGAAGGTGCGAATCTCGTTGCGCAGGGTGTTGTCGGCGTCGATGGCGATCAACGAGACATCGCCTGGCACGCGCAGGCCCCGCGCGGCGAGCACCGCTGCGGCGGCGCGCGCCATGTCGTAGTTGGCGCAGAAGATGGCGGTGAAGCGCGCCCCCCCATCCAGCAACGCCGGCAGCCGCTGCCCGACAAAGGCGCCATTGAACGAGCAGTCGAGCACCATGCCCTCGCGCACCGGCAGGCCGGCGGCGCGCATCGCCGCGAGGAAGCCGTCGCGGCGTTCGCGGGCGGCGCTGTTGACATCGAGCGGGCCGGCGAGGTGGAGGATGTCGCGATGGCCAGCGCGGATCAGCTCCTCGGTAGCCTGTCGGGCGGTGGCGGCGTTGTCGATGTCGATATAATCGGTGCGTACCGCCAGCGGCCGGGCGCCGATGAACACCGCCGGGAAGTCGGCTTCGGCCAGACTCTTCAGCTCGGGGTCGGCGGAAGCGGCGGGCGCGGCCAGCACGATGAGGCCGTCGACGCTGCGTTCGCGGTACAGTCCAGCAACGCAGGACTCGGCGCTGCCTGGCACCAGCAGCATGCGATAGCCCTGCGGCCGCATCGCCATCCAGAAGCCGTCAAGGATGCCGGCGACATACTGCTGGAAGGGCCGTTCGACGAAGTGCACGACCACGCCAACGGTCATCGTGCGACCGGTGACCAGGGCCCGGGCGATGGTGCTGGAGGAGTAGCCGAGTTGGCGCGCCGCCTCCATCACCCGCTGCCGCGTCTCGTCGGGGATGCGCGGACCGGGAGTGGCATTGAGCACCAGGCTGACGGTCGATGGCGCCACCTTGGCCAGTCTGGCCACATCGCTCCGGTTTGCCGCCTGCTTGCGTCGCTGCATGATCGGAGGCTAACCCCGCGGATCCCGGCGCCATCCCCGACCGGCAGGCTGGATCAGGGAATACTTCGAGTTACTATGCGTGCATGGACATGAATTCGGCATCCTTCGCTGGTGCACAGAGACTTCGATTCCTCCGCGTGTCCTCTGGTGCTCGGTGCGAAGAAGGGGCAAAAGCATGATCTGCGCCTGCTCGATCGCCTTCCGTCGCGAATCCATCGCCGCCGCCCTGCCGCGACTGGCGCAGTGGGGCTTCGCCGGAGTCGAGGCCTGGGGCAAGCACCTCGACCAGCTCGACGACGCCGGACTCGACGCCCTGCGCCGGCAGGCCGCCGACCTCGGCTTGGCCATCCCGGTGGTGTCGCCCTACTTCTTCCTCACCCGCGACGATCCCGAACTGCTCGCCCGTTCGCTGGCCACCGCCGAGCGCAGCGTGCACCAGGCGCGCCGACTCGGCGCCTCGCGCATCCGCACCTTCGTCGACGCCGGGCCGCAGGGCATCGGCTCGGCCCAGGCGGACGCCGGGCACTGGGCGCGCGCAGTCGGCAACCTGCGTCGCATTACCGCCATGGCGCCCGAGCTGTTGTTCGTCGTCGAGACGCATTCCAATACGCTTGCCGATACCGCCGACTCCACCCTCCGCCTGCTGCGCGAGGTCGGTGCGGCCAATCTGCGCGTGCTGTTCCAGCCGATCAACGCTGCCTGCCTCGACGACTGGCAGGCCCTGCGCCATGACGTCCATCATGTCCACCTGCAGCAGCAGCACCCGAGTGGCCACGGCCATCTCGACGACGAGCCGGACACCCTGGCCCCGCTGCTCGAGCGCATCGCTGCCGACGGATATGCCGGCACCATGTCGATCGAATACTGCTGGTCCGACGTCGATCCGGCGCGTCTGCAGGGCGGTCTCACCTGGTTGCGAGGCAAGCTCAGGCGCTGAACGCGCATGCCTAGCAGGCGTTACCTGGTGATGGCGATGCGCTGACGCCCAGGGCGCAGCCGACGCGTGGTGCCGTGCCAGTGCAGGCTGCCGCTGATGCCGGGCGGGAGGGTGATGTCGCCGCGCAGCGCGCCGTTCCTGGCCTTCAACTCGACCGCGATCCAGCCGCCGCCCGGATGCGGGATCTTCACCCGTACCGAGGGAATGGCGCCGAGGCACGGCGAGATGCGCACGCGAGCGAAGCCGGGCGCGTCAGGACGGATGCCGGCGAGGGTGGCGGCGACATGGAAGAGCGGATGCGAACACCAAGCGTGGCAGTCGGAGCGGCTCGGCTCCGGCGCCTCGGGCATGGTGCAGAAACCCTGCTCAGGCAGCTTGGCCCAGAAGCCGAGCGCGTCGCGGATGCGCCCGTCGTGTCCGGCCCAGGCCCACGCCTCGATCAGGTAGTGGGTGAAATACAACGAGGCCGGCGCGGCGAACGGGTCGGCGTCGAGGGCCGCGGCGGCGGCCACGCGCAGCTTGGCCGGCAGCGCCTCGCTCAGCACCGCCAGGGCCTGGGCATGCTGCGAATGCGACAGGTGCAGGCGGTCGTCGCTCCACCGGCCGCTGCGCTTGTCCCAGAAGGCTTTGGCCACGGCGGTGGCGAGTCCGCGGCGCAGGCGCCGCCAGCGCGCCGCCAGCTCGCGCTCGCCCAGGGCCGTCTCCAGTTCCTCGGCCCACTGCAGGGCGATGAGCAGCTGCAGATTGGCCGGACCTGAACCTTCCGCGGTGCCGGGCGGCTCGCCGTTGGGAAAGCGCGAAGTCCAGTCGCAGAAGTTCCAGCCGGGCACGCGGCCGAGCGTCCCGTCGGCGACGCGGTGGCTGAGGAAGCAGTCGAGGATGCCGCGCACGCCGGGCATCAGCGAAGCGACCAGATCCTGCGCGCCATGCCACCACAGGTGGTCGCGCACCATGCCGATATAGAACAGCGAGAACGGCGGGATGACCTGCAGATTGCGCGTCGGGGCGCGACTGACGGTGAGCCCGTCGGGCAGGCGCTGGGCGTCGGCCATGCGCAGCGCCTTCTCCACCAGCCGCCGGTCGCGGGTCAGCACGTAGGCGTTGAGGCAGTCGATGCGGGCGTCGCCGAGGTACTGCATACGCTCGTAGTACGGCGTGTCGCTGAACTGGTCGTGGGCGTTGCACTGGATGGTGCGCAGGCACAGCGGCAGGGCGCGCATCAGTCCGGCGTCGCCGACCTCCAGGCGCGACTCCTGTTCGAGCGGATAGCGGTCCTCGATCAGGGCGAGGCCGGCGACGCGGGCCGCCTGCGCGCCGGCGGTGACGGTGAGGATGGCGAAGCGGCCCGCGCGCCAGTACAGCGGCCGCCAGGCGCGCACCTCGCCGTCGCAGTGCATGATGTCGCTGAGTCCGCCGACGAAGCGGCCGTCGATCTCGTTGCGTCGACCCTTGTCGATGTTCGCCTGCTGCACCGGCTTCCGCGCCAGCGCCTCCATCCATTCGAGGCTGACGCGGGCGCCAGCGCCGCCGGCGCTCAGTTCCGGCCAGGCGGTGAGGTAGTCGCCGCAGTCGATGACGAGCCGCACGGTGCGCCCGGGCGGCACCTCCAGCGGCGCCTCGCCCGCGAGCAGGCGGGTGGCGGCGGCGCGCCAGGCCGGATCGTCCTCGCCCAGCGGCAGCGTGCGCAGGTCGGCCCCGGCCGGCAGCTCCTGCGCGTGGCGCACGGTCGCGCGCGTCCACGGACGATGCAGCATCGGCGGCAGCGCTCCGACCTCGACCAGGCGGGCGGGATGGGCCTCGACGTCGGCGACGTGATGCACCAGCGAGACGGTGCGCGGCTTGCTCCAGCCCTCGCCCTCGCCGCGTTCCACCGCCCAGTCCATCGCCTCGGCGTGGCGTTCGAGGTCGGGCACGGTCCAATGCGCCAGGCGCGATTTGCGCAGGGTGTAGCCGGGCAGGGCGTGCCATTCCCACGGCGCGGTGCCGGTGGCGAGCAGCGCGTTCTCCGGCCCGTCGACGCCGAGGGCGAAGCCGTGGCAGATGCCGTCGGTGGCGAAGTCGCCGTCCTGCGCGCCGACCGACCAGACGATGGCGAGGAACTGGTGCTCGCCTGCGTCGAGTTCGAGCTCGATGGCGTCGGCCTGCCAGCGCCAGCGCGAGCCGAGTTCCGGACCTGAACGCAGGTGAACGCCATCGAGCAGCAGGCGGTAGCGCTCGTCCGCTGTCACCACCAGGCTCAGCCGCTGGCGCCGAGCCAGGGTGAAGCGCAGGCGGTAGGCTCCGACGGTGGGCGGCGCATCGGAGCCGCTGATCCAGGCGAACGGCCAGGCCGCGCGGGAGATCCACGGAGCGGTGCGGCGGTGGGAGGCGAAGAAGCGGGGTTCGGTCATGCGGGGCTCGCGGGGGAGGATATGCTGCAGTGCGAGGGCGGGGGGCAAGGTGGCGAAGGGAGGCGGTGGGGAGTGTTGATGGCTGGAGTTATCTGGATGCTGGATGCTGGCGGCTGGTCGCTGGTCGCTGGTCGCTGGTCGCTGGTCGTTGGTCGCTGGTCGCTGGTCGCTGGTCGCTGGTCGCTGGTCGCTGGTCGCTGGTCGCTGGTCGCTGGTCGCTGGTCGCTGGTCGCTGGTCGCTGGTCGCT
>JALHRW010000268.1 GCA_022841245.1 Planctomycetota bacterium | reverse complement strand
CAGCGGCCAGCGGCCAGCGGCCAGCGGCCAGCGGCCAGCGGCAACGCCCAGACTGGCCTTCTCCCAGCCATATCCATCCTCACCGCATGGCCCGGGTCGTCGACGATGCCGGCGTGCTGACCCCCGCGGAACGCGAGCGTCTAGCCGCCACCGCGCGCCGGTCCGAGGCCGAGCTCATCGTCCATCTCGTCCCGTCGGTGGCGAAGCGGGCCTTCCGCCAGCATGCCGTGGCCGTCCGCCGGCAGCTTTCGCACCATTACGAACGCAGTGTCATCGTCGTCCTGGCGGTCGCCGATCGCCATATCGAGATCGCCACCGCCAAGGGCTACGCCGCCCATTTCGACGCCGACGCCTGCCGCACCCTCCTGATGCAGCATGCCGTGCCGGCCATGCGCGAGGGGCGCACCGTCGATGCCCTCGCCGCCACCCTCGAGGAGATCGCCCGTCGGGTGGCTGCGCTGCCCATGCCGCAGCCGGAACCGCCGCGGTATGCCGGACGCGAACGGCCCAGCCCAGGCACGATCGTCATCCTCATCCTCTTCCTCGTCCTCTTCCTCACCGCGATCGCTGCCTCGATCTTCGGGAATCCGCGTGGCGGCGGCGGTTCCGACGGTTCGTCAGATTCGAGCTGGTCGTGGGACTCCGGCGGTTCCGATTCGGGCGGGTCCGATTCAGGATCATCCGACTCGGGCGGATCCGACGGCGGTGGCGGCGCCGATTACTGAGCGCTCGCGCCCTGCTGGTCGTCCGTACGCTGGCGTCATGTGCTGGATCCTCCTCCTCGCCGCCATGCTCCTCTCCCTGCCGATGCACGCCGGTGAAGCCACCGCGCTGCCACCTGGCGGCCGCCAGCTGGTGACGGCGCTGCCCGTCTTCCGCGGCTCGCCCGAGCGCTCCACCAGCGCTGCCGTCGCGGTCGACGGCATGCCCTTCACCCAGGCCCTGCGCATCAGTGTGCGCCAGCCTGGCCAGCCCTGGGACATCGAGGCCAAGTTGCTGGTGCCGGCGGCCCTGGCCAAGGGCGAGACCCTGCTCATCCGCCTGTGGCTGCGTGCCGTGCGCACCCGCGCCGAGAGCGGCGACGTGTTCCTGGGCGTCAACCTGCAGAAGTCCGGACCCGACTGGTACAAGCCGTTCAGCCAGGGCGTCAGCGCCAACCGCGACTGGCGCGAGCTGCTGCTGCCCTTCACCATCGACCGCGACTTCCCCGCGGCCGGCGCCGAGCTGGCCTTCCACCTCGGCGACCGCGAGCAGGAGCTGGAGCTGGGCGGGGTCGAGCTGTGGTCCTTCGGCACCGCGCTGAAGCCCTCGCAGCTGCCGCGCATGCGCATCACCTGGGCGGGCATGGAGCCGGACGCGCCATGGCGGGCCGAGGCCGAAGCACGCATCGAGCGCCTGCGCAAGGGCGACCTCGCCGTGCGCGTGGTCGACGCAGCCGGCGCTCCGCTGGCCGGGGCCGAAGTGCGCGTGCGCCAGCTGCGCCACGCCTTCCCCTTCGGCACTGCCGCGACCGCCGCGCGCATCATGGGCACCACGCCGGAGGACGAGATCTACCGCCGCCACCTGCAGGAACTGTTCAACGCCGTGGTGCTGGAGAATGACCTCAAGTGGGGGCCGTGGATCGCCGAGTGGGGCTCGAAATACTCCCGCGAGCAGACCCTGGCGGCGCTGCGCTGGCTGAAAGAGCGCCACTACCTGGTGCGCGGCCACGTGCTGGTGTGGCCAGGCCTGCGCAACATGCCGAAGTCGGCCGTCGCGCTGAAGGGCGACCCCGCCGCGCTGCGCCAGGCGATCCTCGCGCGCATCGACGACGCGGCCGCCGGCACCGCCGGGCTGACCGCGCACTGGGACGTGCTCAACGAGCCATTCGACAACCACGACGTCATGGACCTGTGCGGTCGTGAGGTGATGGTCGAATGGTTCAAGCGCGCCCGCGAGCGCCTGCCCGCCGACTGCCGCCTGTTCATCAACGACTACGGCATCGTCGCTGCCGGCGGCGCCACCGATACGCCGCACCAGCGCCACTACGCCGAGACGATCAGGTACCTGCTCGACCAGGGCGCGCCGCTCGAGGGTATCGGCGTGCAGAGCCACTTCGGTGGCCAGCCGACGCCGCCGGTCACCGCGCTCGCCATCCTCGACCGCTTCGCCGCCTTCCAGCGGCCGATCGTCATCACCGAATTCGACATCAACACCCAGGACGAAGACTACCAGACCGCCTACACCCGCGACTACCTGACCCTGTGCTTCTCGCACCCGGCGGTGACCGGCTTCCTCATGTGGGGCTTCTGGGAAGGCGCGCACTGGCTGCCGCAGGCGGCGATGCTGCGCCGCGACTGGACCGGGCGCCCCAATCTGGCGGTGTGGCGCGAGCTGGTGCTGAAGCGCTGGTGGACCGACGTGACGGTGCAGACCGGCGCCGACGGCGTGGCCAAGGTGCGCGGCTTCAAGGGCACCTACACCGTCGAGGCGGCCGGCCGCACCGCCGCGGCCGTGATCGGCGACCAGCCGGCGGACCTCACGCTGGGACGCTGACCGTCGACCTGGCGACCACCTTCACTCCGCCTCCCGGCCCCTTTGACCTGCGTCACGCCAGCGGTTAGCGTCCGCACCATGCGTTGGCCATTGCCGCTTCTCGTCCTCGCCATCGGACTCGCCGGCTGCGCCCCGCCGCGCGATCCGCAGCAGCTGCGTGCCGCCGCCGAAGGCGGGGACGCCCAGGCCCAGGCCGCCCTGGCCGAGCGCCTCCATGACGGCGATGGCATGGCCATCGACCTGGCCGAAGCGCGGCGCTGGTACCGCATCGCCGCCGAGGGCGGCGATGCGGAGGCCCAGGCGCACTGGGGTCGGATCCTGGTCTCTGGCGACGGCGTGCCCGCCGATCCCAAGCAGGGCCTCCTGTGGATCCAGCGCTCGGTCGAGGCCGGGAACCCTGATGGTTTCCGCCATCTGGCGTGGTGCCATCTGCATGGCGCCGGCCTCCCCCGCGACGCGGCCGCCGGCGTCGCCCTGCTCCAACGCGCCGCCGAGGCTGGCCTGCTGGAGGCGAAAGTCGACCTGGCGATGCTCCAGCACGACGGTCGGGGCCTGGCAAAGGACACGGCAGCTGCAGCGGCGGCCTATCGCACCCTGGCCGAGGCCGGCTCGCGGCGGGCGCGCTACTACCTCGGCGAATGCCTGTGGACCGGTTGCGCCGGAGCGCCGGATCATCCGGCCGCACTCGCCGCCTTCGCCAGCTCGGCCGAGGCCGGCTACGTCCCGGCGATGAACCGGCTCGGGCGCATCGCCTGGGAAGGGCTGGACGGGACGGTGGATCACGCCGCCGGAATGGCGTGGTTCAGGCGCTCGGCGGCCCGCGAGGACGGCGAGGGCTGCTCCTGGCTGGGCCTGGCCTACCAGGAAGGGATCGCGGTGTCCGAAGACCAGGCCGAAGCGGTGCGCTGGTACCGCCACGCCGCCAGCCTGGACGACGATTTCGGCCGCTTCCGCCTGGCCCTGATCCTGCTCTATGGCGACGATCCGGCCGCCGGGGCGGCCGAGGCCGTGCAGTTGCTGCGCGCAGCCGCCGGCAACGACTACCTGCCTGCCACGCACCGTCTGGGCCACGTGCTGCTCTTCCATGAGCACGTCCCCCGCGACGAGGCGGAGGGCATCCGTCTGGTCCGCGCCGCCGCCGAGGCCGGCTTCGCCGCTGCCCAGACCCTCTTCGGCTGGCTGCTGGAGACCGGTCGCGGCATGCCCGCCGACGCGGCCTCGGCGGTGGCGTGGTACCGCAAGGCCGATGCGGGCGGCGATGCCATGGGCATGCGCTTCCTCGCCGATTGCCTCTACAACGGCCTCGGGGTGGAACGTGATCTCGTCGCCGCCGCGCAGGCGTACCAGCGCTCTGCCGAGGCGGGCGACGTCACCGCCATGTTCCTCTTCGCCTTGCGCCTGCATGGTGGCGAGGGGACCGCGCGGGACATGGCTGCCGCCGTGACGTGGTACCGCCGCGCCGCCGAGGCCGGACATCTCGCCGCCCGCGGGAACCTCGGACTGTGCCTGATCAACGGCAACGGCGTCGCCGCCGATCCGCAGGCCGGCATGGCCGACCTGCGCGCCGCCGCCGAGGGCGGGGTGGCCTGGGCGATGCGCGAATACGCCCTGGCGCTGGCCAAACGCACCGCCGACGGCCTGCCCGACCGTGATGCAGCCGACTGGCTTGCCCGCGCCGCCGAGGCCGGCGATGCGGTCGGCATGCGCGAATATGGCATCTGCCTGGCCAAGGGCCGTGGCCGCGCAGTCGATGTGCCGGCCGCCCTGGACTGGTACCGCAAGGCGGCGGAGACCGGCGACGGCAGCGCCGCGCTGTTCCTGGCCTACCGCCACCGCGATGGCGAGGGTGTGCCCAAGGATGCGGCCGAGTCGCTGCGCTGGATCCGCCGCAGCGCCGAGCTGGGCAACGGCGACGCGCACCTGTGGCTCGCCGAGCTGCTCTTCGACGGCGAAGGCGTGGCCAAGGATCCCGCCGCTGCCATCGCCGAACTGGAACTCGGCGTGCGCGACGGCCATCCCGGCTGCATGTACCAGCTGCATCTCGCGCTGCACAACGGCGCGGGGGTGGCCAAGGACGGCAAGCGATCGCTGATCCTGCTGGGCCGTGCCGCCGAGGCCGGGAGCGCCGCCGCCCAGGTCGATTACGGCGTCGTCTTTCTGCGCGGCGAAAACGTCACCAAGGATGCGGCTGCCGCCGTGCGCTGGTTCACCGCCGCCGCTGAGCGGGGGCAGAGCCAGGGCATGGTGAATCTGGCCCTGTGCCTGAGCGATGGCACCGGCACGGCCATGGACCAGGCGGCGGCGGCACGGTGGTTCGCCAGGGCGGCCGAGGCCGGGCACCGCAGCGCCACGCGCCATTTCGCCGCCTGCCTGGCCGATGGCAGCGGCGTGGAGCAGGACCGCGTGCGTGCGCTGGCCCTGGCCGCCGCGGCAAGCGAGGCCGGCGACGAGGAGGCCGGCCACCTGTGGATGCGCATCTCCACCGCCGCCGGCACGGACTGGGCCCCATGAGACTGATCCTCCTCCTCGCCTGCGCCTGCCTGCTCGACGCGGCCGAGGCCGCACCGCTGGGCGTACGCAGCGTCGAGACCGCCGCCGGCACCGTCACCCTGCCGCCAGGCACCGGCCGCCTGGCGGGCGCGGACGCCGCCCTCGCCACGCTCAGCGCCCAGGCCGGCGCCGCCGGCTTGACCGGTGGCGGCTGGACCCTGCGACGTGGACTGCTCACCGGCTGGAACCTGCGCGACGCCGGACGCATCGTGTGCAGCGCCGGCATCCTCCGGCTGGAGACACCTCCGGCCGACGTCGCGGCGCAGCAGCGCGCGGCCCTGGCCGGGGCGCGCGACCTCGCCGCCGCCGCCATCGATCCCGCCCTGCCCGCCGTCGCCGCCGAT
>JALHRW010000267.1 GCA_022841245.1 Planctomycetota bacterium | reverse complement strand
GCGCAGCGGTCAAGGCCGCGCAGCGCCGGGCGAAGCCCGGTCCGCCTTGACGGCGAGCACGGATGGTACGGTAGGCGGAACAAGGAGCCGAAAGCCGTTTTCAGTCACACGCTTGCGGGCCAGCGGCCAGCGGCCAGAGCCCAGAGCCCAGCGGCCAGCGGCCAGAGCCCAGCGCCCAGCGCCCAGAGCCCAGAGCCCAGCGGCCAGAGCCCAGCGCCCAGCGCCCAGAGCCCAGCGCCCAGCGCCCAACGGCCAGAGCGCCCAGCAGCCAGCTTGCCAGCCCCCGCCCCGCCTCACCATCCCGCCCGTGGACCCCGCCAGCCTGCTCAGCGCCGCGCTCATCGGCATCGTCGAGGGGCTGACCGAGTTCCTGCCCATCTCCTCGACCGCACACATCCGCCTGACCCAGCTGGCGACCGGCTTCCAGGACCGCGGCGAGACCTTCGCCGTGGTCATCCAGCTCGGCGCCATCCTCGCGGTCGTGGCCTACTTCTGGCGCCGGCTCGCCGCGCTGACCGTCGGCGTGCTGCGCCGCGAGCCCGCCAGCCTGCGCTTCGCCTGGGCACTGTGCCTGGCCATGCTGCCGCCCGGCCTCATCGGCTACGCGCTCAACAACTGGCTGGAGCAGCACGTCTTCGGCGCCTACGAACTGGTCATCATCGCCGCGACCATGGCGGTCGGCGGCCTCGCCATCCTGGCGATCGAGCGCTGGCGCCCGGAACCGCGCTTCGCCGACAGCGCCACCCTGCCGCCGCTGACCTGCCTGTGGATCGGCTTCATGCAGGTGCTGTCGATGATCCCCGGCGTCTCGCGCAGCGGCGCCTCGATCATGGGCGCGATGTGCCTGGGGGTCGAGCGCAAGGCGGCGACCGAGTTCTCCTTCTTCCTCGCCATCCCGCTGATGCTCGGCGCCTCCTTCCTCAAGCTGCGCAAGCACCAGGGCGAGATCGACGGCGCCTTCGCCGGCGCCATCGCCGTCGGCTTCATCGTCTCCTTCATCGTCGCCCTCGGCGTGGTGCACTGGCTGCTGAAATTCGTCGCCAGCAACACCTTCCGGCCCTTCGCCTGGTACCGCCTGGCCGCCGGCGTGATCATCGCGCTGCTGCTGGCGCTGGCCATCATCCCCATGCGGGTTGGCTGAACCATGCCGCTGATCGTCCTCGAAGGTCCCGACGGCTGCGGCAAGAGCACCCAGGCCGGACTGCTGTGCGAGCGCCTGCAGACCGCCGGCCGCACCGTGCTGCGCCTGCGCGAGCCCGGCGGCACGCGCCTGGGCGAGGCGGTGCGCGCGATCCTGCTCGACAAGGCGACCGTCGCCTGCGCCGAAGCCGAGCTGTTCGGCTACCAGATGGCGCGCGCGCAGCTCTGCCGCGACGTCATCGCGCCGGCCCTGGCGCGCGGCGACTGGGTGGTGCTCGACCGCTTCTGGCACTCGACCATCGCCTACCAGGCCTTCGGCCTCGGCCTCGACGTGCAGCGCGTGCGTGCGGTCATCGACCTGGCGGTCGGCACGGTGCGCCCCGACGCCGCCTTCCTGCTGCGCCTGCCCGAGGCCGAGGCCCACGCCCGACGCGCCGCCCGCGCCACCGCCGACCGCATCGAGAGCCGTGGCGACGACTATCGCGAGCGTGTCTGCGCCGGCTACGAAGCGCTGGCGACGTCGGGTGATCTGCTGCCGCTCGATGCCTCGGGCAGCACGGCCGAGGTCGCCGAACGCGTGTGGACGGCGATCAGGACCGTGGGCTGAAGCCCGCGGTCCTCCGACTCCACCCCCCTCAACCCCACACTTCGACGGCGGGGGCGGACATGCCCGGCAGCCAGACGATGCGTTCGGGCAGGATCGGCTTGCCGAGGGCGAAGGCGACGGCGTTCTCGGCCGACTGCATCTCCATGGCGTAGCGTCCTTCGAAGCTGCATGAGCCCTGGTGGCAGCAGAGGAAGACGTTGGGCAGCGCCGCCAGCGGGCCGCGGTAGGGCTCGTGGTGGTAGACGTCGAGAGCGGCTCCTGCCAGGCGCTTCGTCGTCAGCATCTCGACCAGGGCCGTCTCATCGAGCACCTCGCCGCGGCAGGTGTTGAGCAGGTAGGCCGTCGGCCGGAGCAGCGCGAGCTTCTCGCGCGAGAGGATGTTCTCGGTGCGCTTGGTGTAGGCGAGGTGGACGGTCACCGCATCGCTGGTCCGCAGCAGCTCATCGAGGCCGACGTAGCCCACGCCGTTGGCCGTCGCCCAGGCGTGGTCCTCGACGATGTCGTGGGCGATGACGCGCATGCCGAAGGCACGGGCGATCACCGCCACCTGCCGACCGATGCGGCCGCAGCCGAGGATGCCGAGCGTGCGATCGCGCCACAGCGGCCCGACATGCCGCGCCCAGGTGCCCTGGCGCAGCCCTTCGTGCGCCTCGACCAGGCGTCGCGACAGGCCGAAGAGCAGGCCGAAGGTCTGCTCGACCACGCTGCGCGCCGGTGCCTCGGGGGTATAGGTCACCGCGATGCCGCGCTTGATGCAGGCCGTCACATCGAGCCCGTCGAGCCCCACGCCGACGCGGGCGATGTGCTTGAGCCGCGGTCCGGCCTGCTCGATCACATAGGCGGGGATCGGCTCGGTGCCGGCGAGCAGCACGTCGACATCCTGGATCAGCGCCAGGGTCTCATCCGGCGTGTGCTTGCGCCGGTGCGGCGAGAGCCGGAACTCGAAGCCGGCGGATGCCAGCAGCTTCAGCGGATCCTGGCTGCTGATGCCGTAGGGGTACGAGGACATCTGTGCGACGAGGGCCATCGGCGCGCGTTGTGGGGGTCTACCCGGTCAGGCAATCGGCGACCAGCGACCAGCGGCCAGCGGCCAGCGGCCAGCGGCCAGCGGCCAGCGGCCAGCGGCCAGCGGCCAGCAACCAGCGGCCAGCGGCCAGCGGCCAGCGACCAGCGGCCAGCAACCAGCGACCAGCAACCAGACAACGACGAGCCCCAGGCATACGCCTGGGGCTCGTGCCATCAGATTGATTCAGGGGCTACTTGGGGGCAAACAACGGCAACACATACTTGAGCAGCTGGTCCTCTTTCATGCCGAGGATCTGATATTCGCGGGCCGAGGCCTGCTCGCGATCGGAACGACCGCCAGCGACCAGGAAGTCGACGCCAGGGCCGAGCTTCTGCTGCACGATGCCGCCGCTGCGCTTGATGAAGGCCTCGATGTCCGCCTTGTTGTAGCGCTCGAACTCGCCGGCGACGACGAAGGTCTTGGGCCGGCGCGGATTGAACGTCGGATTGCCGATGCGGTCGTCCTTGGCCAGCGGATGCATGCGGCGATCCTTCTGCGAGAGGATGCGGCAGACCGAGATGCCGGCCTTGACCTCGATGACCTCAAGCATGCCCTTCTCGACGTAGGTGCCCTTGTCGTAGGTGAAGACCTCGAACAGCAGGCCGGGAAAGGCGCGTTCGCTCTGGCCGAGATCGATGATCGCCCGGTTGGTGCGGTCCTCGACCGAGAGGATGTTGCCGACCGTCTCGATCTCCTTCAGCCACTTGAGGTCGAGTTCGAGCAGCTGGCGGATGCGGTCCTCGAGCTGGGTGACGCGGGTGAGGCGGCGGCTGCGCTCGGTCGCCTGGTCCTTGCTGAACTTGTCGGTCTCGGCCTTCAGCGCGTCGAGCTTCTCGGTCAGCGCGGTGCGGTCTTTCTGGAACAGGGCGTCCTGCTCGGAGATCTTCTGGTTGACCACCTGCAGCTCGGTGTTCCGGCTGGCGATGGCCTTGTCCAAGGCAGGGAACGACTGGCGCTGCTCGCTCAGGTATTCGGCCTTGAGCGCCTCGAGACGGCGGCCGCTCTCTTCGAGTGAGAAGCGCGCCATGGCCAGGCGGTGCTCCTTGAGCTTCTTCCCGTTGTACGCCTCGTTACCGGGAGTGGCGATGCCGCCAAGCTGGTCGGTGTGCTTCCAGTAGACGAGGTGACGGCCGAGATCGACGTCGGCGCGCTCGAGCTCCTTCTGGCGCAGCAGCACGTCGCGTTCCATGCCTTCGATCTCGCGCCGCATCACGGTGCGCGTGTCGAGCAGCTTGGGCACGGTGTCAGCAGTGGGACGGGCCGGATCGCCGTCGCGGAGCCGCTGAAGGTCGCTGCTCTTCGAGAACACGCCGGCAGCGAAGGCGACGGTCAGGGCGAAGCAGAGGACGGCGCTTCCGAGCAGGCCTGGATTCATGCGCTGGGCCATGGTGTCACTCCTGCGGACGGATGTAGTCGAGGAGCTGGTCCTCGGAGAGGATGGAGACGCCGAGCTTCACCGCAGCCTCGGTCCAGGTCTCGGCGGCGGCGCCGGCGACCAGGAAGTCGGTGCCGACCTTGGGCTCGGCGTCGATGCGGCCGCCGGCCGCCTCGATGAAGCGCGCCAGCTCGCCACGGCTGAAGCGGCGGAAGTCGCCGCGGATGGCGAACGAACGCACCCGGTCGGAATCCCACACCGGGTTGTGGATCAGGTCGCCGTCGATCAGCGGATCGTTGCGGTCCTTCTCATCGAGGACGCGGCAGGTGGCGAGGCGCTCGTCCATGCGCACCACTTCGACCATGCCCTTGATGACGTTCTTGCCGGCGCGCTGGGTGAAGACGGTGAAGCGGGTGCCGCGGCGCAGGCTGTGCTTGGTGCCACGGTCGATGACGACGAAGCCGGCGCTGGCGCTGTCAGCAGCGACCAGCTTGCCATCGGGGCGCATCTCGCGGCTCTCGGCATCGAGCTGGTTGGTGAGGAACTTGACCCGGTTCTCCAGTTCGGCGACGCGGGCGTCGAGGTGGACGATCTCCGAACGTCCCTTCTTCTTGTTGGTCTCGAGCTGACGCGCCACTTCGGAGACCTCTTCGCGCAGCTTGCGCCGGTTCTCGTCGAAGTCGTGGTCCTGGGCGTAGGCGCGCTCCTCCTCGCGGCCGACCTCGGCGCGGCGCTCGGGGGCCTCGCGCATCAGGTCGGCGTAGGTCTTGACCTCCTTGCGGTTGGCGTCGCCCAGCTCGCCCAGGCGGCCCTTGTTGTCCTGCACCAGACGGTCGAGGTCGGCAACCCAGGTCTTCTCGTTCTCTTCCAGCGCCAGGGCCTGTTCGCGGCGGACGCGGATGCCTTCATCGAGGACCGGCACCATGCCCTTGAGCGCGGCGTGGCGCAGGCGCATCTGCTCGAGTTCGATCTTCAGGGCACCGAACTGGGTCTGATAGGCCGCCGCCTGGGCGTGCCGATCAAGGAACAGGCCGAAGGTGGCGGCCACGGCGATGGCCAGCACGACCATCAATGCGACAAGCCACGTCGGAGAGCCGGAACTGCTCATGGAGGACCTTGGGCGGGGGTTGGACCGCTCACGCTAGGCCATTGCCGGTACCCGCCAACCCGGCCCGGATGCACGGGAGGGCGCGTGTATCATGTGGTCATTGCCACGGGGTTTGGGCTGGTAGCCGGTAGCCGGTAGCCGGTAGCGGTAGCCAGCGGCCAGCGGCCAGCGGCCAGCGGCCAGCGGCCAGCGGCCAGCGGCCAGCGGCCAGCGGCCAGCGGCCAGCGGCCAGCGGC
>JALHRW010000266.1 GCA_022841245.1 Planctomycetota bacterium | reverse complement strand
CCTCCCAGGCGCACCATCACGTGTCCGTAGCCCAATCTGGCAGAGGCGCCACGCTCAGAACGTGGATGATGGAGGTTCGAGTCCTCCCGGGCACACCAGGAATCGTTGCGGTGCTATGGCGTTGGTGCTACTGGCCTCGTCGGTCCGGTAGTTGACGATTCGGCCATCACGGAGTGGACCATGGGCGGCAACGCGTTGAAGCACCTGCATCCAGTCCGACTGACCTCGGCCGAGGTCATCGACCTGGTCCACCATCTACATCGGAACTGGCAACTGGTCGATCCGCGGCCGCTCTACCTCGTGCCGTGGGTCGCCGAGAAGCAGGACCACGGTGACATCGACCTGATCTGCGAGTCCGATGCCCCGACAGTGGAGCGCTTCGCTGGCATGGTCGGGGCCGATCGCGCCGCCATCAGCCGCAATGACAAGGTCCTCTCCGTGCCGGTCCCGCTGCCATGGGACAGTGGACGCATCGTCCAGGTCGACTTTATCTGCTGCGCCTCGGACGAGGCAGCAGCTACCCGTTTCTTCTACGCCGGCGGCGACTTCGGCATGCTCCTGGGTCGCGTCGCGGCCTGGCAGGGCCTCGTCTTCGGCATGGACGGCCTGCGCTATCGCGCTGAGCGCGATGTCGCCTGGGCGGCCGATATCCGCCTCACCGCCAATCCCGCCGAAGTGCTGGCAGCACTTAGCTATCCGGCTGTGCTGCCCTGGTTCGACACCTATGACACCCTCTGGCGCTTCGTCCTCTCGAGCCCGCTGGCCGGGCCATGGATGTTCATGCCCGAGGCGACCAACCACGAGAACCGCAGCCGAGACAAGCAGCGCCGCAAGGTTGGTGACTTTCAATCCTGGCTGAGCGAGAACTTTCCCGACCGCCTGACGCCGCCGGCTTCGCGCTGCACGCCCGCCGAGGCCCGCGCCTGGGTGCGTACGCGCTTCCCGACCATCGGCATCGACGATGTCCTGCGCCTGCAGGAGGCACGCTTCCTGCACGCCAAGCTGCGCAGGCGTCTGCTCGGCATGGGTGCGGTCGAGGATATGCTTGGGCCAGGCCATCCGTCGGAGCTCCTAGGCGAGCTGGTGCGCGACATGCAGCCGCTGCTCCCCGACAAGGCCGAGTGCGAGAGGGCGCTCGCCGATCCGTCCGGCTGGGACAGCATGGTCACGCGCGCGCGCCAAGCTGTTGGAACTGTGGCCGGCAGACGTGGCTTGACCGTTCAATGTGCGCCCCCGCTTCCGGCATTCGTTCCAGCCCCGTGAGCATCGAGCTCTCCCGCGTCGAGAACGGATTCCAAACCCTGGTGAGCAGGGACGAATCGTTGGTGGAAATGGAGCATCAGCTTCTTGCCGTGCCTGTGCGCTGACGCCTTCATCGGCATTCCTGGCCACCGGCTTCGATTGCGCAGTCCTTACCCCACTTCAGCCGTCCGCCGCCGCCGCCAGGCACGCGGGCTGCAGCCGAAGGCGGCAGTGAAGGCGCGGCTGAACCAGGCCGGATCCTCGAAACCGCAGGCGCGGGCTATGGCGGCGACGGGATCGTTGGATGTTTGCAGCAGGAGGCAGGCGCGGGTCAACCGATGGCGGCGCAGCGCGAGCGCGAAGGGTTCGCCGCAGTGCTGTCGCACCAGTGCCCCCGTGCGCGACAGCGAGAGACCGAGGTGCTCGGCGCAGTCGGCGAGGCTGACCGGAGTGTGCGCATGCACCTGCATCCACATGTCGATGCGCGTGCTGTGGTCGCGGCCGCCGCCGCGATGCGCGGCGAATTCGACCGACAGACGCAGCGCCAGACCCTCTGCGAACAGCGCCAGCACCGGACCGAACTCGTCGAGCAGCGCGTCCTCCCAAACGGGTAGGGCCCGCCAAGCCTCGGCCCAGCCATCGGGCAGAGTGCCGGCACACCGAGGCAGGCTCGACTGCCGCCACGTGCCTGCGTAGAGCGTGCCCAGATGGTACCCTGACCAGCGCACGGGGACGGCGATCTCGCGCAGGCCCTTCCAGCAGCGCGTAGCGAAGGGCTGCGGGCGCCACGCCAGGCGGTGGTTGACTTGCCAGCGGCAATGTGCGGTGCACTGCGGCCCGAAGCCGAGATCGCACACCGGCTGCGTGCGGTGGCTCTGTTGCCGGCTGCCGATCAGGAGTCTACCGTCACGGTGCAGGCGGTCATGGTGGCCGACGACGGTCAGGTGCAGGCCGAAGACGCGGGAGGCGCGGTCGAGGGCGTTTGCGAGTTCGTAGGCCATGCGCCCATGCTCTGGGGCAGCGTACCAGTCCAAGTCGCAACGGTTTGGTCCAAGGTGAGAGAGTGATCCCGCATATGCTGCAGGGCATGCGCACGCTCCTCCCGCTTCTTGTCCTGGCGTACGCGCTGTCGGCGGCTGAAGCGTCGTCCGCAGTCGAGAACCGGCCGGCAGACGGCTATCGCGGCATCTGGTATGCGATCGGCCAGAAGCCGCCGAAGTATGGCGGCGGGCTCGGCACCTATCCGGCGAACATGGTGCCGATGGCCTGTTACGATGCGGCTGCCAACACCACCTGGTTCGTCTACGGCGGAACATCCGCCGCGGGCAATCGCGACCTGCAGATCATGATCGGCGCTTGGCGGCATGTCGACGGGATGGTCGAGCGGCCGACGACGATCCGCGACTCCGGCGGCTTCGAGGACGCGCACGCCAATCCGGCGATGTGCCTCGGCGGCGACGGGCATATCTACGTCGTCTCCGCCACCCGCCATGCCTTCGAGGGGCGGATCTACCGGAGCCTGCGCCCGCACGATCATAGCGCCTTCGAAATCGTCCACCGCGGCTACATGGCCTATCCGCAGATGTGGTACCACGAGCGCACAGGCTTTGTGCTGCTGCACACGCGCTATATCGGCGGCCAGCGGCACCTGTACAGCATGCGCTCCGCGGACGGCCGCACCTGGGATGCATCCAAATGCTACGCGGCCTTCAATGGTCACTACCAGAACAGCGCTCAGTTGGCCGATGGCCGGATCGTCACCGTCTTCAACCATCACCCCGGTGGAGTCGATCGGCGGACCAACATCTACGCCATGGCTACCGCCGACGGTGGGCGCAGTTGGCAGGACCTCCGTGGTAGCAAGCTCGAACTGCCGTTGAGCGCAGCCGGCAACCCCGCGCTGGTCCTGGATGCCGCGGCGCGCAACGAACTGGTCTACATCATGGATCTCGCTATCGATGGCGACGGCACGCCTGTCGTGCTCTACCTGACAGCGCGCAGCATCCAGATCGGGCCCGCAGGCGGTCCACGCACCTGGCGGACGCTGCATCTCGATCCCAAGGGCTGGACCGAGCGGACGATAACCACCTCGACCCACAACTACGACTGCGGGACCCTGTCCATCATCGGTCGCACCTGGACCGTGATCGGTCCGACGGCAGTCGGGCCGCAGGCCCAGCATACCGGAGGTGAGATGGCGTATTGGACCAGCGCGGACCAGGGCCGGAATTGGCGTTCCCAACAGGTGACCGCCAACAGCCCGCGCAACCACTCCTACGCTCGTCGGCCGGTGCCGAGCCATCCCGGCTTCGCCGCGTTCTGGGCTGATGGCGACGCCACGGCACCGTCTCCTTCGGATCTTTTCGTGGCAGACGCCAAGGGCACCGTCTTCCGGCTGCCGCGGACGATGACTGCAGCGCGCCAGGCACCCGAGGTGCTGCAGCGCGGGCGCTGATCGAGTGAAGGCCCCGCGGATCATCCTGGGACATCGTGAGAGGCCCTCATCCTCCATGGCACGGTGGAGAAGCCGGCTGCGAGTCGTGGCCGATCGGCAGGCGCAGACCATTCTGGTGGAGGCGATGACCTGATGCCGGTTCCCGTCCGGCATCATCTACGATGCCGTGAACGGGGTGCTACGGCTCCATAGCCTCGGTGTCCTCACCGAGGACGGCGAGGTACGCCCGATAGGCATACACCCGATCCCGCGCTTTGCCGGTGATCTCATGCAGGACCTTGGCCTCCACCAGCGCCTGGATGGAACGCAGGGCCGTCACCTTGTTGGCCTGCAGACGCTCGGTCGCCATGGCCAGGGTGACCATGGGGTGCTCGGGCAGCAGGTCGAGCAGGCGCAGCACCGACACGGTGGCCTTGGGGTGCTCCATGACTCGGCGCCGGTCATCGTTCAGCAATCGGAAGATCCGGGTCGCGGCCTGGACGCCGTCATCGGCGGCCTCGATCACGCAAGTCAGGAAGAAGGACGTCCAGCCCTCCCAGTCCCCGGCCGTCCGCACCGCGGCGAGGCGCTCGTAGTAGTCCGCGCGATGACGCTTGAGCGCCAGGCTCAAGTACAGCAGCGGCTGGTCCATCAGTCCCCAATGCTCGACCAGCAAGGCGACGAGCAGACGCCCGATGCGGCCGTTGCCGTCGAGGAAGGGGTGGATGGTCTCGAACTGGACGTGGGCCAGGCCGGCCCGCACCAGCGGCGGCAGCGGATCCTCGGCATGCAGCCAGCGGTCGAGATCGCCGAGCAGATCGGCAACCCGCTCCGGCGGCGGCGGAACGAAGCGCGCCGTGCCGGGCCGGCTCCCACCGATCCAGTTCTGGCTGGAGCGGATCCTGCCCGGCTGCTTCTCGGCACCGCGCACACCGCGCATCAGTCGGGCGTGGACCTGGCCCAGCAGGCGGCTGCACAGGGGCAGACCCTTGGGATGCGCCAACTGGGCGCGGGCGTAGGTCAGGGCCTCGACGTAGTTGCAGACCTCCTCGACATCGGCGGGGCGATCGCTCTTCCGGGTGGCCTCGAAGGACACCACATCGTCGAACGTCGCCTGCGTGCCTTCGATCTGGGAGGAGACCAGCGCCTCTTTCCGGACGAAGCCGTACAGGAACCACTGGGCGCTCGGCACCATACGGCCGGCGACCGCGAGCCTGCCCAGGGCGGCGACCGCCTGGTGGTGCAGCCGCTCCAGTTCACCGCTCAGCACCAGCGGTGGCTTGGCAGGTGGGAGGGCATGCGGAACGAACGCCCTGACGGGTTCGTCGGGGGTTCCGCTGGTCAGGTAGGTGCCGGTGGTGCGAGGCATGGTTGGTTGTGTAGACGTTACCAGGCTACGTAGTTGGTAACGTTCATGCAACTATCGAGCGCCGGTGGTTGCATGGACTGAACCAGTATCACGTCTCAACTTTTCCGCGCGAGCCTGGAGGGTTCCAAACTGATAGAAGGCATATCAGCCGTAAGTCCCGTCAGGCACAGCGATCCCTAGCCATGGCGGATGCGGCTCCGATCCGCGCCCGCGGGCCATTGGAAAACAAGCGGTCCCGGCGATAGGGGGATGTCCGCCTGATTGGCAGGCTTGGCCGGAACCGGATCGGATGATGTGCCGAAGAACCGCTTCAAAGAATGCCACATGCGCACCTCTGTTGGTTTGAAGGTTGGTCGCGATCAGCGCCCTTCTTCCTTATCCAAAATCTTTCCGGTTTCATTGCCCTCTGTCGATCCATCCGGTTTAACCCAGATGTAATCGAATACCTCGGTTTCCTTGACCGTGACTGGGCTTCCGGGCTTCAGGCCCTTC
>JALHRW010000265.1 GCA_022841245.1 Planctomycetota bacterium | reverse complement strand
CCGCTGGCCGCTGGCCGCTGGTCGCTGGTCGCGCCCCCGCGCGCGATTGCCTGCCTCATCCGCCGCCTACCGTCCCCGCCCCATGCCCCGCATCACGCTCCCCGACGGCGCCGTCCGCGAATTCCCGCAGCCCATCACCGGTCTCGAACTGGCGACCGCGATCTCGCCCGGCCTCGCCAAGCGCTCGCTGGGCGTGAAGATCGACGGCACCGAGATCCGCGACCTGTCGCGGCCGCTCGATCGCGACTGCTCGGTCAAGATCATCACCGTCTCGAACGACGATCCGGACGCCCTGTTCCTGCTGCGCCACAGCGCCGCGCACGTGCTGGCCGAGGCGGTGTGCATCGTCCTGCCCGGCACCCGCCTGGCCTACGGCCCGCCGGTCGACGAGGGCTTCTACTACGATCTCAAGACCCCGCGTCCGATCTCGGAAGCCGACTTCCCGGTGATCGAGGCGAAGATGCAGGAGATCATCGCCGCCAACAAGCCGTTCACCCGCTGCGACGTGTCGCACGCCGACGGATTGAAGCGCACCGAAGGCGACGTCTACAAGACCGACAACGCGCAGCGCGCCATCGCCAAGGGCTCGGCCACGCTGTCGTTTTACGCCACCGGCGTGTCCGGCCGCGACTGGGAGGATCTGTGCATGGGGCCGCACGTGCCCAGCACCGGCTTCCTCAAGGCGTCGAAGATCATGTCGGTGGCCGGGGCCTACTGGCACGGTGACCAGACCAGCGACCAATTGACGCGCATCTACGGCACCTGCTTCGCCGATGAGAAGGGCCTCAAGGCCCACCTCACCCGCATCGAGGAGGCGAAGAAGCGCGACCACCGCCGGCTGGGCAAGGAGCTCGACCTCTTCCACATCGAGGAGGACAATCCGGGCCAGATCTTCTGGCACCCCAAGGGCTGGTCGATCTACGTCACGCTGATGGACTACATGCGCGCCAAGCAGCGCGCCAACGGCTACGTCGAGGTGCACACGCCCAGCGTGATGTCGAAGAGCCTGTGGGAGAAGAGCGGCCACTGGGACAAGTACCGCGACAACATGTTCGTCACCGAGAGCGAGAAGCGCGACTTCGCGATCAAGCCGATGAACTGCCCGGGCCACATCCTGATCTTCAAGCAGGGTCTGAAGAGCTATCGCGAGCTGCCGCTGCGCATCGCCGAGTTCGGCTCGTGCTGCCGCAACGAAGCGAGCGGCGCGCTGCACGGCATCATGCGTGTGCGCGGCTTCGTCCAGGACGACGCGCACATCTTCTGCGACGCCAGCCACGTCGAGGCCGAGGTGGCGGCGTTCTGCCGCATGCTCACCGAGGTCTACCAGGACTTCGGCTTCGGCATCGAGCGCATCGAGGTCAAGCTGTCGACCCGGCCGGAGAAGCGGCTGGGCAGCGACGAGAGCTGGGACAAGGCGGAGCAGGCCCTGGGCAATGCGGTCACCGCCGCCGGCCTGAAGTTCGGCCTCAACCCCGGCGAAGGCGCCTTCTACGGCCCCAAGCTGGAATTCACCCTGGTCGACGCCATCGGCCGCGGCTGGCAGTGCGGCACCATCCAGCTCGACCCGAACCTGCCCGGCAAGGAGCGTCTCGACGCGACCTTCGTCGGCGAGGACGGGGCCAAGCACAACTGCGTCATGCTGCACCGCGCCATCCTCGGCTCGCTCGAGCGCTTCATCGGCATCCTCATCGAGCACTTCGAAGGCAAGTTCCCGCTGTGGCTGGCGCCCGAGCAGGTGCGCATCCTGCCGATCAGCGACGAGCAGCTGCCCTACGCCAATGAGGTCTGCGAGCAGCTCACCTCGGCCGGCATTCGTGCCACCGTCGACGCCAAGCCGGACAAGCTCGGAGCCAAGATCCGCGAGGCCAGGAACGCCCGGGTGAACTACTTCGCCGTGGTCGGCGCGCAGGAATCCGGCTCCGGGACGGTGGCGCTGCAGAACCAGGCGGGCGAGAAACTCGGCTCGCTGGAGATCGACGATTGCCTCGCCCAGCTCCTGGAGGAGATCGCCGAGCGTCGCTTACCTCAAGCTGCAGCAACGACTTAGCATTGCACGTCGAGACATCGTTGCGCCCCGCGCCGGGACCGCATGATGTTCCGCTCACGTTCCTCGGAGTCCGCATGCGCCGCCTCGCCATCATCGCCCCCTGTGCCCTTGCCCTGCTCGCCCTGGCCGGTTGCCAGTCCGAGGAGGAGAAGCGCGCCGAGCGCGAGAAGCTCAAGAGCGAGCTGCGCAATGAGATCGTCTCAGAGCTGAACGGCATGGTCAGCAGCGAAGTCCGCCTGCAGCTGTCCTCGGCGATCGAGGATCACAAGCGCAAGCTGGCCGACCAGGCCGCCGCCGCCAAGGCCGCCGCCGCGGCCAAGACCGCTCCGGCGCCGAAGCGGAAGTGAGCTGACGCGCAGCCGCACAGGCTGCTTCGTCCCGTCTTGTCGACATGGCCCGGCATCCACGATGCCGGGCCATGTCGTTGCTCACATGCACCATCGCCGCCATCCCTGGTGCCGATCCCGTCGCCCGCGCTGCCGCCCGCGCCCGTCTCGACCAGCTGACCATGCCGCCGTGGGCGCTGGGGCGGCTGATGGACGCAGCCGAGCGCCTCGCCGCCATGACCGGCAATCCGCGTCCGCCGCTCGCGCGCACCGCGGTGGCGGTGTTCGCCGGCGACCACGGTGTCTGCGCCGAGGGCGTCTCAGCCTTCCCGGCCGAGGTGACGCCGCAGATGATGTTCAACTTCGTCGGTGGCGGCGCCGGCATCAATGCCATCGCGCGCATCTCCGGCGCCTCGGTGACCGCGGTCGACGTCGGCGTTGCCGGCGACCTTGCGCCGATCAAGGGCCGCTATCGCGACGAGCGCGTCCGCCCCGGCACGGCGAATCTGGCGCGCGGCGCAGCGATGACGCGTGAGGAGGCGGTGCGCGCGGTCGAGGCCGGCATCCGCGTCGCCAACGACCTGTGCCTGGGCGCCGATCTGCTCGCCGCCGGCGACATGGGCATCGGCAACACCACGCCGTCCTCCTGCATCACCGCCTGCCTGGCCGGCGCCGACGCGGCGGCGGTCACCGGCCGCGGCACCGGCATCGACGACGCGGCGCATGCCCGCAAACGCGAAGTCGTCGCCCGCGCCCTGGCGCTGCATCGGCCGGATCCGGCCGACGGCCTCGATGTGCTGACCAAGGTCGGCGGCCTCGAGATAGGCGCCATCGCCGGCTTCTACCTCGGCTGCGCCGCGGCGCGCAAGCCGGTGGTGGTCGACGGCTTCATCGCCACCGCCGGCGCGCTGATCGCGCAGGCGCTGTGCCCCAAGGTCGTCGACCACCTCATCGCCGGTCACCGCAGCGTCGAACCCGGCCATCGCATCGCGTTGAGCAAGCTCGGTCTCGACCCGCTGCTCGACCTCGGTCTGCGCCTGGGCGAAGGCACCGGCGCAGCGATGGCCTTCCCGCTGGTGCAGGCGGCCGGCCGCCTGCTCACCGACGTGGCGACGTTCGCCGAGGCGGCGGTGGCGGGGAAGACCGCGTAACGGCTACAGTTCGATGGTCTGCTGGTAGGTCGGCGCGACCGTCTGCCAGCCGAAGCGCGTGGCCAGCTCGGCGGCGAAGCCCTGCGTCACATTCTCGCCGCCATGCACGACGAAGGCGCGCTTTGGCTGCGGCGAGAGCGCCCCGGCCCAGGCCAGGATCTGGCTCTTGTCGGCGTGGCCGCTGAAGCCGCGCACCTGCTCGACGGCGCAGCGGACCTGGCGGAAGCGGCCGAACAGGCGCACTTCCTGGCCGGACTTGCCGCGCGTCTCCAGGATCTGCCGGCCCAACGTGCCGCTCGCCTGGTAGCCGACGAACAGCACGGTGGATTCCGTGCGTTCGAGGTTGTGCTCGAGGTGGTGCTTGATCCGGCCGCCGTTGCACATGCCGGCGCCGGCGAGGATGATGGCGCCGCGGCGATGCTCGTTGATCGCCTTGCTGTCCTCGCGGCCGGCGGTCAGGCTGAGGCCTGGCAGGTCGAAGGGGCTGCGGCCGTCCTTGATCAGCTGGCGGACCGCCGGCAGGCAGGATTCCGGATTGTCGCGGAACACCTGCAGCACGCCGATCGCCATCGGGCTGTCGAGGAAGACGCGCCAGCCATCGAGCCGGCCGCTGTCGTGCAGCTGGCGCAGGCGGAAGAGGATCTCCTGGGCGCGCTCGATGGCGAAGCACGGCACCACCACGTTGCCGCCGCGCCGCCAGGTCGCCGAGAGCACGCCGGCGAGCTGATCCGACACCTCGGTCGCCTCGTGCTCGCGGTCGCCATAAGTGCTCTCGACCACCAGGTTGGGCGCACCGCAGTTGGTGGCCGGCCCCTCGATCAGCGGATTGCCGCCGGTGCCGAGGTCGCCGCTGAACAGCACGGCATGGCCGTCGGCCGCTTGCAGCCGGACCAAGGCCGAGCCGAGGATGTGGCCGGCGGGATGGAACGCGGCGGTGATGCCGGGCGCCACCGGTACGGCGACGTGCCAGGCGTGGCCGTCGATGTGGCGGGCCGTCTCCAGCGCGTCCTCGTGGGTGTAGAGCGGCTTGTAGCCGTGCTCCATGCGACGGCCTGCGGCGGCGTGGCGCTTCTCCTTGAAGCGCGCGTCCTCCTCCTGCAGGCGGCCGCTGTCGGCCATGACCAGGGGGGCGATGCCGGCGGTGGCGGTGGTGCAGTGCACCCGGCCGCGGAAGCCCTGCTTGACCAGGCGGGGCAGCAGGCCGCAGTGGTCGAGGTGGCCGTGGGTCAGGACGACCGCATCGAGCAGCTTCGGTTCGATCGGGAACGGGGCCCAGTTGCGGTCCTGCAGCTCGCGCTCCTGGTGCAGGCCGCAGTCGATCAGCACGCGATGGCCACCGGATTCGAACAGGTGCTTGGAACCGGTGACGGTACGGGCGGCACCGAGGAAGCTGAGGCTGGTCATGTCGGGATCGTAGTGGGGATCCGCCCCGCCAGTAAGCAGTTCCCGCGCCGCCGCCCGTTGGTAGGGTCCCCGCCACTCGGACCCATAACGTGTCACGCTGCCTCGTCCTCAACGCCAACTACGAGTACCTCGCCATCGAGGAGCGCTGGATCGACGCGCTCGGCCTGGTCGTGTCGGGCAAGGCCGAGGTGCTCGAGGCCTATCCCGAGGTGGTGCGCAGCCAGTTCCTGATCCTGCCACTGCCCGCGGTGGTGGTGATGCGTTATCTGGTGCGGACGCGGCGTCGGCGGGCGATCTTCGAATCGGCCAGCAAGCAGGTGGTCTTCAGCCGTGACGACTTCGCCTGCCAGTATTGCGGCGTGCGCATCGGCATGCGCAGCGGCACGCGCGACCATGTCCTGCCCAAGAGCCGTGGCGGCGCCGACACCCTGTCCAACGTCGTCACCGCCTGCCGCGACTGCAATGCGAAGAAGGGCGACCGCACGCCATCGGAAGCCGGCATGCACCTGCGCAATCCGCCGCGCGCCCTGACCGAGGAGGAGAAGCTGCAGTGCCTGCTGAAGACGGTGCGCACGCGCGAGCGCGCCACCTGGCAGGCCTGTCTGCGCCGGCACGGCATCACCTTGTGGACGAGCAGGGCGGCCTGAGCTGCGGCCAGCGCCCAGCGGCCAGCGCCCAGCGGCCAGCGCCCAGCGCCCAGC
>JALHRW010000264.1 GCA_022841245.1 Planctomycetota bacterium | reverse complement strand
CAGGACGGCGGCGCAGGCCCCGGCCGCGGCCGCGGCGGTGCGTCCGGCAGGCCGTACGACCCCCCAACGGGCGGCATCGGCCAGGCCGCCGACCACCGGGGCGACCACCGGGACGCCGGCGCCGGCCGCTTCGATGGCCGAGAGCGGCAGACCCTCGTTGCGGCTGCTCATCAAGAGCAGGTCGGCGCAGCCGAGGGCCTCGGCCGCCGGGACGAAGCCGGTCCAGGTCGTGGACAGGCCCAGACGCGCGGCGTGGACCTCGGCGGCGGGGCGCAGGGCGCCGTCGCCGCACAGCACGGCGTGGACCGGGCGGATCGCGTTCAGCGCGGCCACCGTGTCCAACCATAGGATGGGATCCTTCACCGCGGCGAAGCGTCCCAGCCACAGCACGCGTGGACGGTCGGTAGGCAAACCGACGTGCCAGGCGGCAGTACACGGCACGACCCGGGCCACCGGCGGCGGCAGCCAGCGCCAGCGCGCGGGCCGGCCGATGCCGTGGCTGTCCCGCAACTCGTGCAGTTGCGTCGGGGTCAGCGCCTGGTGCCAGGCGTTGCCGGCGCACAGCCGTTCGCCCAGGGCCAGCGCGGCATGCACCGGGCGCGCCCAGTAGCCGTGCAGGACGTGGCCGTGGTAGGTGTGCAGACAGGGGACGCGCAGCGAACGGCAGAGCAGCCGGCCGAGCGCGCCGGCCTTGGCGGTGTGGGTGTGGACGAGGTCGGGCGCGAGGTCGCGCACGCGGCTACGTAATGCGAACAGAGCGCGCAGGTCAGCGAGCGGAGCGACGCTGCGGCCGAGCCCGGCGACGCGCTCAACCAGGCTTGGCAGCACCTCGTCGCCGATGTCGCGTTCGTCGGAACTGCAGGCACCGGCCAGCACATGCACCTCATGGCCTGCCGCGATGTGGGCCGCAGCCAGCTGCGCAATCACCCGCGCCGGACCGCCATCGTTGAGGCGGGCGACGAGGTGGACGATGCGCATCAGCGCCCGGATCCAGCGACCAGCGGCCAGCGGCCGGCAGCCAGCGACCAGCGGCCAGCGGCCAGCGGGCAGCGACCAGCGGCCAGCGGCCAGCGACCAGCGACCAGCGGCCAGCGACCAGCGACCAGCGGCCAGCAGACGCGCTTCATGCCGTCAGCGTCGCCACGAACAGCGCTGCCAATTCATCGGCTGCCTTGGCCGGATCCGCATCGTGGCGGAACGCGCGCTGCCAGGCGAAGCCATCGACCAAGGCGGTGAACAGCCGCGGCACGGCCGCCTCGCCGGGCAGCTTGCGGAACACGCCACGGGCGACGCCGCTGCGGTGGACGAAGGCGACCACGCCCTCCCAGGCGGCGTAGAGCTCGCGCAAGCGGGCGCGGGCGTCGGCCAGCTGCTCGGGCCGCTCCGCCAGGGCCTGCTGCAGGTCGGTGAATAGGCGCTGCTGCGCGCCGTCGCCACCAGCCGCCGCTTCCAGCGCCTCGGCGACGACGCGACGCAGAGCGGTGGAGGGATCGCCCTCGGCAGCACCGCCACCCGCTGCCGCCTCGACCCGCTGCTGCGCCTGCCGTAGATGCGCCAGGCAGCATTCCAGCAGCAGGTCCTCCTTGGCCGGCCAGTGCTGATAGACCGTGCCCTTGCCGACCTGGGCGGCAGTGGCGATATCGCCGATGGTGGTGGCGGCGAAGCCAGCAGCGGCGAAGCGCTCGGCCGCCGCCGCGAGGATCGCCTCCTTGGCCTGGCCACGGGCGCGGCGCGCGAGATGCGGGGCCCAGCGGCCCACGGTCGGTGTCGCGAGATCGCTCATCGGCAGAGCCTCCCGTATTCATCGAGGGCGAAGCGGTCGGTCATGCCGGCGAGGTAGTCGGCGACCGCGCGGTGCAGCCCGACCGGCTCGACCCGGGCGGCGTGCTCGGGCGGCAGGGCGTCGGGGTGCGCGGTCCAGAAGGCGAACAGTTCGGCGAGGACGCGGCGGGCGCGGTGGAACGCGGCGTTGACCGCGTGATGGCGATAGAGGTTCTCGAACAGGAAGCGCTCCAGCTCACGCTTGCCGGCGGTGAAGCTGGGCGAGTGCACCACCAGCGGGCGGGTCGCGGCGCGCACCGCGGCGAGTCCGACGACGCCGTCCTCGGCCAGGCGACCGACCGTGGCGGCGCAAGCGTCATCGATCATCGCATCCATGAGATTGCGCAGGGCGCGGTCGAGGATGAGTTTGGACGGGGCTGAACGCGGGCTGTTGTCGACCGCCTCGCGCCACACCGCGTCCCACAGCGGGACGGTGGCGAGCTGCGCGAGTTCGATGTAACCGCCGCGCAGACCGTCGTCGATGTCATGGCAGTCGTAGACTACCGAGTCGATCAGGTCGGTCAGCTGCGCTTCCAGCAACGGGCGCTCGCCGGGGGCGAAGCGCGCCTCGACTTTCGCCGGATCGTATTTCGAGCCGTGCTTGACGATGCTCTCGCGCACCTCGTAGGTGAGGTCGAGGCCGAGATGCTCGGGGTAGCGCACCTCGAGCTCCTCGACCACGCGCAGACCCTGGCGGTTGTGCTCGAAGCCGCCGTGCTGCTCCATCAGGCTGGCGAGCATGTCCTCGCCGCGATGGCCGAAGGGCGGATGGCCGAGGTCGTGGACTAGCGCGACGCACTCGACCAGGTCCTCGTTGAGACCCATGCGCCGGGCGACGGTGCGCGCCACCTGCGCCACCTCGACGGTGTGGGTCAGCCGGGTGCGGAAGTGGTCGCCTTCGCCGTCGATGAACACCTGGGTCTTGCCCTGCAGGCGGCGGAAGGCGCGGGCGTGGACGATGCGGTCGCGATCGCGCTGGAAGCCGGTGCGGAAGGCGTCCGGCTGGGTGCCGAAGGCGCGGCCTCGCGACAGTGCGCTGCGCATGGCGACCGGCGCCAGGCAGGCGTCCTCGCGGCTTTCGACGGCGGCGCGGTCGATCACCGGCCGACCCCCTCGGCCCAACGCAGGAAGGCAGCCGGATCGGGGTCATGGAAGAAGGCGTTGCCGCAGATCAGCCGGTCAGCGCCGTCGGCGACGATGGTCGGGATGGTCTCGCGGTTGATCCCGCCGTCGACCTGGATCGGCAGCTTGGGAAAGCGCGCGCGGGTGGCGCGGACGTAGTCGCGCACCTCGGGGATGAAGGCCTGCCCGCCGAAGCCGGGATAGACGGTCATGAACATCACCAGGTCGACCTGGTCGAACCACTTGAACCACAGTCGCGGATCGGTGTCCGGATTGAACGCCAGTCCGACCTGGCAGCCGAGCGCGCGCAGGCCCGCGATCGCCGCTTCCATGCGCCGCTGTCCGACCGCCTCGACGTGGATGGTGATGAGGTCCGAGCCGGCCTTGCGGAAGTCCTCGGCGTAGCGCATCGGATCGCTCATCATCAGATGCACGTCGAGCTTCAGCTTGGTCGCCTTGCGGATGCAGCTGATGACCGGCGGCCCCAGGGTGAGGTTGGGGACGAAGTGGGCGTCCATGACGTCGAGATGCACTGCGGTCGCACCAGCGGCGGCGCAACGGGCCAGCTCATCGGCGAGGCGGGCGAAATCGGCGGAAAGGAGGCTGGGGAGGACCTGCGGCATGGCGGGAGAGTAGCTGCCTCGGCGTCCAGACCAGCCATTGCCCCGGGGGCGGACTGAAGTCCGCCCCTAGAAGAATCCTTGCTTCCGGATCTTGTCCTTGTCGTCCGGCTTCGCTGGTCCCTTGCTGTTGCCATCGGGGACCTTGACCGCGCCGATCTTCTCCAGCAGCGATTCGACCGTCTTGCGGTCGAGCTGGAACTGCTCCATCAGATAATGGCGGATGTAGTCGAGGTCGAGCTTCTGCTTGACGAAGGCGCGCGCGAGGCGCTCGACGTCCTTGCCCCAGCCGAGGCCAGCCATGTCAGGTCGAAGCGGCCTTCACGCCCTGGTCGACCGTGTCATGGATGGTGAAGATCGAGCCGAGGCCGAGGATCGAAAAGATCTCACGTACCGAGGCCGAGGGGTTCACCAGCTGTACCGTGCCACCCTTGGACTTGGCCTGGTGCTGGCTGTTGATGAACACGCCCACGCCGGCGCTGGCGATGTAGGACAGGGCGGACAGCTCGATCACCAGACGGGTCTTGCCAGCCTTGAGCAGCGTGTCGACCTTGCGCTCCAGCTCGACGAACGTGTGGCCGTCCAGGTAGCCCTGGAGGTGGAGCACGTACACTGAGCCAGCGCCTCCGGCTGTGCCAACGGTGGACTCGGTGATCTTGAGACCCTGCTTCATCGCGTTTCCATGGTGTCTGAACCTCCACCATACGGGCCGCGCCCGGGGTGGGCAAGCCCCAGGACGTTGGACGGCTGCAGTCTGCCTCGTACAGTCCGGACATGGCCAAGCAGGCGACCATTGAAGACCAGTTCCACGCCATCGAGGAGGCGGTCGCCGCCCTGGAGGGTGGCGAACTGCCCCTGGAGGAGGCGCTCAAACGCTATGAGACCGGCCTGAAGGCGGTGCGGGCGGCCAAGACCCAGCTCGACGCCTACCAGGCCCGGCTGGAGGAGCTCAAGGGCGGCCCGGAGGGGTGATGCCTGAACGGCTCGACGCCTTCCTCGCCCATCAAGGCCTGGGCACCCGCAGCGAGGTGCGCAACCTGATCCGCTCCGGCCTGGTCACGGTTGGCGGGGCGGTTTGCCGCAACCAGGCCGCCCACCTGCGCAACGAGGCGGTGACAGTGCGTGGGCGCCCGGTGGTGGCCGGGCCTGACAGCGCCACCCTGCTGGTGCACAAGCCGCTCGGCCTGGCCTGCAGCCACGATCCGCGGGAGGCGCCGCTGCTCGAGTCGCTCTACCCCGCCCCCCTGCTGCACCTGCCGATCGAACCGGCCGGCCGCCTCGACCGCGACACCAGCGGCATCCTCATCTGCACCAGCGACGGCCAGCTGATCCATCGCCTGACCAACCCGAAGCAGGCGGTGTGGAAGCGATACCGTATCGGCTACGCCGGGAAGCTGAGCGCCCACGCCGTCGAGCGCTGCACCGCTGGCCTCATCCTGCCTGACGAAGAGCGCCCGACCCTGCCCGCCCGCCTGGAGCTGCATGCCGAGGGCGAGGCGACCCTGCACCTGTGCGAAGGGCGCTACCACCAGGTCCGCCGCATGTTCGCCGCCCTCGGCGGCGAAGTACTGCGACTGCACCGCGACCGCATCGGCGGGCTGGAACTGCCCGAGGCGTTGAAGACCGGGGAATGCCGTGAGATGACGGAGGCCGAGATCGCGGCGTTGTTCAACCAGTAGCCAGCAGCCAGCAGCCAGCAGCCAGCGGCCAGCGGCCAGCAGCCAGCGGCCAGCGGCCAGCAGCCAGCAGCCAGCGGCCAGCGGCCAGCGGCCAGCGGCCAGTAGCCAGCGGCCAGTAGCCAGCAGCCAGCGGCCAGCGGCCAGCAGCCAGCAGCCAGCAGCCAGCAGCCAGCGGCCAGCAGCTACGCCCGCGGGTGTGCTTTGATGTAGGCGGCCCGCAGATCCTCGATCGACAGGTGCGTATAGATCTGCGTCGTCGCCAGCGAGGCATGGCCGAGCAGCTCCTGTACACTGCGGATGTCAGCGCCGGCGCGCAGCAGATGGGTCGCGAAGCTGTGGCGCAGGGTGTGCGGCGTGGTCCGCCCAGCGAGACCCGCCTCGGCGATGGCGTCGCCGAGCAGGCGGCGCACCTCGCGCTGGTCGAGCCGGCCGCCGC
>JALHRW010000263.1 GCA_022841245.1 Planctomycetota bacterium | reverse complement strand
CCGTGCTCGGCTTCGCCATCGAGGAGCGCACCGCCGCCGCCGTGCGCGCGACCGCGATCGACGGCGTGGCCCGCGAACGCGTGCTCGACGAGCTGTCCAAGGCGGCGCATGCCGGAGCAGCCGGAGCGTTCCTGCGCGGCTGCGCGGCGCACGGCCAGCTCGCCGCCGTGGCGCCATGCAGCGCGTCGGAGACTGCGGCCGTGCTGCTCGACCGCCTCGGACCGGTCGGTCTGGACCTCGCCCTCGCCGCCTGGTTGCTGCCCGGCGGGAGCGATGCCGCAAACGCATGGATGGCCATGCAACCCGCGGCAGCAGCGACCCGACGCAGCGTGCCGTGGCTGATCGCCACCGCGCCGCGCCTCGGCGTCCTGCCGGTGGCCGAACGTCGGCGCGCCCTGCGGCGCCCTGACGGGGCTGCCTGCGCCGCCCTGGCTGCCGCCATCGATCCAGCGGGGGCAAGGGATTACGTCACCTGGGCAGCGCTCGACGCCGAGCCTGAGGCTTGCCCGGTGACGGCCTCCGACCTGCTCACCGCCGGAGTACCGCAGGGACCCGAACTCGGTCGCCGCCTGCGCCGGATCGAGGATGCATGGCTGAGCGGCGCAGCACCCGACCGTGCGACGCTGCTTGCACTGGCCGGCGAAACAGGTTGAGAACGTAGCGGCATCGACAGGCCGGCGATGCGTGCGTTGACGAATCGGAACTTCCTCTAGGCTCCGCGTCCCGCGTTCCGTCCAGGACGGCGCACGACCCTCACTCGACTCACCACGAACCTCCTCAGGAGCAGACCATCATGGCCACCAAGCACGTGTACTCGTACGGCGCCGGCAAAGCCGAAGCCAAGGGCAAGGAACTCAGCAAGGACTTCCTCGGCGGCAAGGGCATCGGTCTGATGGAGATGACCTCGATCGGTCTCCCCGTCCCCGCCGGCTTCACCGTCTCGATCCCGACCTGCGCCGAGTACTACGCGCTGGGCCGCAAGTTCCCCAAGGGCCTCGACAAGGAGGTCGCCGACGCGGTCAAGAAGCTCGAGAAGACCACCGGCAAGAAGCTCGGCGACGCCAAGGATCCGCTGCTCGTCTCCGTCCGCTCGGGCGCCGCGCGCTCGATGCCCGGCATGCTCGAGACCATCCTCAACCTCGGCCTGAACGACGTCTCCGTCGAGGGCCTGGCCAAGGTCACCGGCAACCCCCGCTTCGCCTACGACAGCTACCGCCGCTTCATCCAGATGTACTCGACCACCGCCATGGGCCTCTCCAAGGAGCCGATGGAGGAGATGCTGCACAAGATGAAGCACGATGCCGGGGTGAAGCTCGACACCGAGCTCAGCGCCGAGCAGCTCAAGACCCTGTGCGGCCAGTTCAAGGCGTTCTACGCCGAGAAGAAGGGCGCGCCCTTCCCGCAGGACCCGACCGAGCAGCTGTGGGGCGCCATCGCCGCCGTGTTCGGTTCGTGGGAAGCCGAGAAGTCGGTGACCTACCGCCGCGTCGAGAAGATCACCGACCTGGTCGGCACCGCGGTCAACATCGTGCAGATGGTGTTCGGCAACAAGGGCGACAACTCCGGCACCGGCGTCTGCTTCACCCGCGACCCGAACAGCGGCGCCAACGAGTTCTACGGCGACTGCCTGATCAACGCCCAGGGCGAGGACGTCGTCGCCGGCATCCGCACCCCGATGAAGCTGATCGAGCTCGAGACCAAGCTGCCCAAGGCCTACAAGCAGCTCTGCCAGGTGCGCAAGACCCTCGAAGCGTACTACAAGGAGATGCAGGACCTCGAGTTCACCATCGAGGACGAGAAGCTGTACATGCTGCAGTGCCGCACCGGCAAGCGCCTGCCGCAGGCCGCGTTCAAGATCGCCGTCGACATGGTGAAGGAGAAGCTCATCACCAAGGAGCAGGCCATCTCGCGCATCACGCCCGAGCAGATCGAAGGCGTGTTCTACCCGATCATCGACGCCAAGACCGTCGGCCCGGCCAAGCTGAAAGAGCTGCTCATCGGCAAGGGCATCGACGCCGTTCCGGGCGCCGCCGCCGGCACCGTGATCTTCACCGCCGCCGAGGCCGAGACCCTCGCCGCCGCCGGCAAGAAGGTCATCCTGGTGCGCAAGGAGACCTCGCCCGAGGACGTCGGCGGCATGCACGCCGCGCAGGGCATCCTCACCGCCACCGGCGGCAAGACCTCGCACGCGGCCGTCGTGGCCCGCGGCTGGGGCAAGTGCTGCATCGTCGGCGCCGAGTCGATCAACATCGACTACACCGCCAAGACCATGACGGTCGGCGGCAAGGTCATCAAGCAGGGGGACGAGATCACCCTCAACGGCACCACCGGCGAGTTCTTCCTCACCTCGCTGCCGCTGAAGAAGCCCGAGCAGAGCGCCGAGTTCTTCGCCCTGCTCAAGTGGTGCGATGAGATCCGCTCGATCAACGTCCGCACCAATGCCGACACCCCGTACGACGCCGTCAAGGCCGTCGAGCTGGGCGCCGAAGGCATCGGCCTGTGCCGCACCGAGCACATGTTCTTCGACACCGAGGAGCGCCGCCTGGCCATCCAGGAGATGATCGTCGCCGAGAACCTCGACACGCGCAAGAAGGCCCTGGCCAAGCTGCTGCCGATGCAGCGCGGCGACTTCGAAGGCATCTTCACCGCGATGAACAACAAGCCGGTGACGATCCGCCTGATCGACCCGCCGCTGCACGAGTTCACCCCCAAGGACGACGCCGGCGTGGCCAAGCTGGCCGCGATCACCGGCCTCTCGGCCGCCCAGATCGTGCACCGCTGCGAACAGCTGCACGAGTCGAACCCGATGCTCGGCCACCGCGGCTGCCGCCTGTGCATCACCTATCCGGAAATCCTGGACATGCAGGTGACGGCGATCATCGAAGCGGCGATCAACGTGGCCAAGAAGGGCGTCAAGGTCCTGCCCGAGATCATGATCCCGCTGACCATCGACAAGAAGGAGTTCAAGATCCTCAAGACGCAGGCTGTCGCCATCGCCGACAAGCTGATCGCCACCTCGGGGGTCAAGAACCTGGTCAAGTACATGGTCGGCACCATGATCGAGATCCCGCGCGCCGCGCTGCTCGCGGACCAGATCGCCGAAGAAGCCGAGTTCTTCAGCTGCGGCACCAACGACCTGACCCAGATGACCCTGGGCCTGTCGCGTGACGACGCCGGCCGCTTCCTGCCCGACTACGTGATGAGCGAGAAGGACGGCGGCAAGGCCATCTTCGGCGACGATCCGTTCCAGTCGCTCGACCAGAGCGGCGTCGGCATGCTGGTGAAGATGGCGATCGAGAAGGGCCGTCAGACCCGTCCGGGCCTGAAGGTCGGCATCTGCGGCGAGCACGGCGGCGAGTCGAAGAGCGTGAAGTTCTGCGTCCGCGCCGGCATGAACTACGTCAGCTGCAGCCCGTACCGCGTGCCGATCGCTCGCCTCGCCGCGGCCCAGGCCGTGGTCGAGGACGCCGGCAAGAAGCCGGCCAAGAAGGTCGTGGCCAAGAAGCCGGCCAAGCCGGCGAAGAAGCTCAAGGCCGCCAAGGCCCGCTGAGTCTTTGCTGCGAAGGACCGCGGGCTTCAGCCCGCGTTCACGCACCCCGCGGAAATTCCGCGGGGTGCGTCGTTTCTGGCCGCTACCCCGTCGTCACCGGATCTACGTCGATCACCGTGGCCACGCCATGGTGCCGCTTGAGCGGGCCGAGCCTGTCGAGCAATCCCTGGGCCGCGCCGCGGCTCGGCGCCTTGATCAGCAGGTGCCAGCGGTGCTGGCCCTTGAGCCAGGCGATGGCGGCGGGAGTCGGGCCGAGCACCACCGCGCCGAGCGGCGCGGCGAGGTCGAGGATGCGCTGGCCGTCGCTCTCGGCCGCGGCACGCACGGCGGATTCCTCCGGGCTGCTCCACAGCACGCGCACCAGGCCAGCGGACGGCGGATAGCCGTACTCGGCGCGCAAGGCCAGCTCGGCGTCGTAGAAGCGCTTCGGTCGGCCCTCGACCGCGCAGGCGATCGGCAGCGCCTCGGGGTCGAAGGCCTGCACCACCACGATGCCGGGTCGCTCGCCGCGGCCGGCGCGGCCCGACACCTGGGCGACCAGCTGATAGGTGCGCTCGGCGGCGCGGAAGTCGGGCGAGCTGAGGCAGCGGTCGGCGTGCAGCACGCCGACCAGCGTCACGCGGGCGAAGTCGAGGCCCTTGGCCACCATCTGCGTGCCGACCAGCACGTCGGCCTCGTGATTGGCGAAGGCCAGCAGCAGCCTGGCGTGGCCCTGCCGCCCGCCGGTGGTGTCGGCGTCGGCGCGCAGCGTGCGCACGCCCGGCACCGCTTGGCGCACCAGCTGTTCGAGCTGCTCGGTGCCCAGGCCGGTGGTCGACAGAACGCCGCCGCAGGCCGGGCAGGCCTGCGGCATCGGCTTCTCGTGGCCGCAGTAGTGGCACTTCAGCAGGCCGGCGCCGCGGTGGAAGGTCAGCGAGATGTCGCACGAGGTGCACTGCGCAGTGACGCCGCAGGCGGTGCAGGTGACGACCGGGCTCCAACCGCGGCGGTTGAGCAGGATGATCGCCTGCTCGCGCCGTCGCACCACCGCGGTCAGCCCGTCGAGCAGGGCGCGCGACAGCTCGGTGCGCTTCTTCGACTCGCTGAACTCGCGGCGCATGTCGACCACGGTCGGAGTCGGCAGCTGGCCGCCACGCGGGCGGTTCTTCAGCGTCAGCACGCGGTAGCGCGGCGCCGAGCCGTCGGCCGGCTTGGCGTTGTGCACGCTTTCGAGCGATGGTGTGGCGCTGCCCAGGATCACCGGGATGGCGAGCTGCTTGGCGTAGACCACGGCGGCGTCGCGGGCGTGGTAGCGCGGCACGCTCTCCTGCTTGTAGGAATGCTCGTGCTCCTCGTCGACGATGATCAGCCCCGGCGAAGGCAGCGGCGCGAACAGCGCCGAGCGCGTGCCGAGCACCAGATCGAACTCGCCGGCCGCCACCGCGCGCCACAGCTCGGCGCGCTCGCCGTCGGTGAAGCCGCTGTGCCACACCGCGGTGCGGCTGATGCGTGCCCGTACCCGCGCCGCCAGCTGCGGGGTCAGGCCGATCTCGGGCAGCAGGAACAAGACCTGCCGGCCCGAAGCGATGACGCGCTCGGCGAGATCGAGGTAGACCAGCGTCTTGCCCGAACCGGTCACGCCGTAGAGCAGGAAGGCCTCGTGCCGCTGCGCCTCCAGCGCGGCGGCTACCGCGTCGATCGCCACTTGCTGCTCGCCGGTGTGGGGATGGCGCTCGGCCGTCGCTTCCAGCCGTACCTCCAGCACATCGGCATCCTCGACCAGCTCGGCGAGCGCACCGGCCTCGACCAGCTTGGCCAGCGTCGGCCTGGTGGTCGCGCCGCGTTCCAGCGCCTCGACCCAGCTCAGCGGCTCGGCCGGCAGGCGGTCGAGGACCTCCTGCTGGCGCTTGGTCAGCGTCGCTGCGGCCGCCGTCTTCACCAGCCGGCGCTCGACCTTGATCGTCTTGCCCTCGCGCACGGCCGCCGGCACCGCGCCGGCGAGGAACTCCCCGACCGAGCAGCGGTAGTACCTCGCGCCCCAGCGGATCAGGCGCAGCAGATGCGGCGGTACGCGCACTTCGGGCCGCACCCCGATCACGTTCTTCAGCGCCCGCTCCGGCGCCTTGCGCTCCAGGCCGATGATGAAGCCACGCACGGTGCGCGGACCGAACGGCACCGTGACGCAGGCGCCCGGTGCGGCCACGGCGGCCAGCTCTTCCGGGACGCGCCAGGTGAAGGCGTCGTGCCCGGGCACGTCGACGGCGATCTCGGCCAGCAGGGGGGGCAGTTCGTCGGGCACGGCTGGCC
>JALHRW010000262.1 GCA_022841245.1 Planctomycetota bacterium | reverse complement strand
GATAGGGTCCACACCGCCGCTCAGTTCTTGACGCTCCACTTAGTCGTAAGTGCTGCCACTGAAGCTATTTGCGGTGATTCGGAAGGTCCGGGTCACGCACCCACACTACCTCTATGTTAGGACAAATCTTAGGTAAAGTACATGGAAGTTGCCGACTATTGGAATTACAGATTGATGAAGACGGACTGGTCCGATGTCGATTTGGGCAGGTGGGTGTATGTTGGTTCCAATTGGGTAGAGGCGGCCATATGGATTGCTCTTGGAATATATGTTCTCGTAAGGCAAGTACGAAATAATAGATCTAGTTGGGGATACCTGTATAGCTTATCGTTCTTGTTATTTGGGTTGTCCGATATTATTGAATCTGATTCATTAACTATTGGACTACTGATGTTCAAAATAGCAGTATTCGGATGTATCCTTTGCTCCAGAAAACTCGTCTTGCAGGATTATCCTGGCGCTAAGCTATAATTACGACGTATTGTCCTAACCAGTCGGTAGTGGGAGCGCGTGACAAGTGGTTATGGCTCAGGATGTCCTGGTTCTCCAAACAGGGTCGCCACCGCGTTCCAGACAAGTGGGTGTCGCTGCGGTCAAGAATTCGCGGCGGCCAGGATTACTTAACAGATATGGGGCGCCACCGCCGCTCAGTTCTTGACGCTCCGCTTAGTCGTAAGTGTTGCCACTGAAGCTGTTTGCGGTGATTCGGAAGGTCCGGGTCACGCACCCACACTACCTCTATGTTAGACCCTAATTAGGATATAATATGAAGACTCTTACAATAATTACCTTAGCAGCAGCGCTTGCAGCGCCAATTGTAACTGTTGATGCGGCTGATGATAAGGATGTTGTTGCTGCGGTAGCAAAAGAACAAACCGTTGTTGGGAAGATCAAAGTGCTACTAAAGGAAAGACTAGGTGCACAACCGAATGGCGCTAAACTGGTGATTACAGATACCTCATTGTTTAAGAAGGATCTGAAGATGGACTCCTTGGACATAGCCGAATTAGTAATGGATACTGAAGATTTAATGCAGGTACGTATTCCAGATAGTTTCTTTGACAAGATTTCGGATATGTCGGTAAAGGAGTACTCGGATAAGGTATCCAATTTGCCGAAAGTAAAGAAATAGGGTCTAACTAGTCGGTACGGGGAGCGCGTGACATGTGGTTCTGGCTCAGGTTGCCCTAGTTCTCCACATGGGGTCGCCATCCCGTTCTAGGTAAGTGGGCGTCGCTGTGGTCAAGAATTCGCGGCGGCCAGGGCTACTTATCAGATAGGGTCGCCACCGCCGCTCAGTTCTTGACGCTCCGCTTAATCCCAATCGGTTCCACTCATATGGGCTGATGTGACTCGGATGGTCCGGGTCACGCGCCCCGGTACCTCTGTGTTAGCCACCAAAAATATGAAAATACCGCTGATTTTGCTGATGACTTTCGCGACTTTGATTGGCGAAGAGGCATTAGTTGAAAGGTTAAAGGCCTTTGGTGATAGCAAGAGTGTATTCATTTTGGATAGAGATGATAAAACAAACTACTGGAATAAGCCACGGTCATATGACATAAACAAGTATAAGGAGATTATGCAAATTCTTGAATCGGCTACAGAATGGGATGGGAAAACTGGAGCAGCTGCGATTGGTATGCTGCATGCACATACACCGGGTGTAACGATATCATTATCAAATACAGATGTAGAAGAGAAACTTAAGGACGGACAAGTTGTATTTTGCTATGGCAATAAACTATTTTGGGTTGGCGATAAAATTTACATGATGAGTGCTGAAGCGAGTGCGTGGATGGACATGGAATTTCCAAAGAATAGAAGTGGTGGCTAACTAATCGTTGAAACCGAGCCCATTACGTGTGGCTTTCCAGGCGCCCGGCTCCGGTCAAGAATTCGCGGACTGAAGATGCTGGGGACCACGATATCCGCCCCCGCTCAGTTCTTGACGCTCCGCCTCTGTTCTCGTTCCAGTTGCCCTCCACCCCGTCCGTTCCATTGTGCCCACCCGTCGGCAAATGGGCCGGTTTAACTCAATGTTAGGCGAAACTGAGGGACAATGCCTTACAAATACAAGATAATACGAGTTTACATATTAGCCGCCATTTTAGTGTTTGTGCTATACGTGATTGGGATGTTCACCGTTATGGGATTTGGCTACTCAATTGGCCATATATTTGGCAAGAATGTATCGCCAAGAGATACTTGGGTAGATGATTCCGCGACATGGATTATGGCGCTTGCTGGTTTGGCCTTATTGATTGGGGTCTTCTATAGATTCCGGAAGTTCGAACTAACTTTCGCACGGGTTGTGATCCTTGATTTAAGGATGACTGCTAAGTTGTTGGACAAGAATATCTCCAGGGTTCGGGGGGTTCGCCTAACGAGTCGGTAGTGGGAGCGCGTGACATGTGGTCATGGCTCAGGTTGCCCTGGTTCTCCACATAGGGTCGCCATTACGTTCCAGGCAAGTGGGTGTCGCTGCGGTCAAGAATTCGCGGCGGCCAGGACTATTTAACAGATAAGGGTGCCACCGCCGCTCAGTTCTTGACGCTCCGCTTAGCTATAAGTACTGCCACTGAAGTTATTTGCGGTGATTCGGAAGGCCCGGGTCACGCACCCACACTACCTCTATGTTAGGCCAATACTGTTACTACGAAAGGACTTATACATGGCTATGTTTACCAATGTTGTCTATAATGACAAAACCAAACGGCATGAGTTTGAATACATAAATCAGCAGATGGATTACATTGTAGGCGTCAGATGGTATGATGAGTATAATGAATACAGAATGGGATGCAGCAATGAACAGTTCCGTGAATTAACAAAACTTTGGCATGGTAAACCCAATAATATTGAAGAAGTACTTCCGGGGATAATTGACAAGTTAATAGCGGCCGATACTAAAAAATTGGCCTAACTAGTCGGTACGGGGAGCGCGTGACATGTGGTTATGACTTAGGCTGCCCTAGTTCTCCATATGGGGTCGCCACCACGTTCTAGGCAAGTGGGTGTCGCTGCGGTCAAGAATTCGCGGCGGCCTGGACTACCTAACAGATATGGGGTGCCACCGCCGCTCAGTTCTTGACGCTCCGCTTATACCCAATCGGTTCCACTCATGTGGGCTGCAGTGATTCGGAAGGTCCGGGTCACGCGCCCCGGTACCTCGATGTTAGCATGCATATGAAAATAAATAACCTACCTACTAACTTGGCGTGCTTTGTTTGCGAGTGTGTCTTTAGTAAAAGCAGATCCCCACTGGTATTGAAGTACGACGCTGATGGCGACATTCAGTTGTTATGTGGTGAAAATAGTCATGTTGCTCCCGACCCTAAGATAATATCACTAGATGAAGTACGGCAATTTATGACGGGGCATTTGGGGATCATTAATGAAATGCTCCCAGGTAATTTTATAAGAGTACATAAAGATGGCACAGTAACTAAGGCCGCATGCTAACCAGTCGGTACAGGGAGCGCGTGACTTGTGGTCATGGCTCAGATGGTTCTTGGTCGCCAGATAGAAATCGCCTCGCGTTCCAGGCAAGTGGGTGTCGCTGCGGTCAAGAATTCGCGGCGGCCAGGGCTACTTAACAGATAAGGTCGCCACCGCCGCTCAGTTCTTGACACTTCGCTTAGTTGTAAGTATTTCAACTGAAGTTATTTGCGATGATTCGGATGGTCCGGGTCACGCGCCCCGGTACCTTGATGTTAGTCTGCATTCTGTATGCATAAACCAAATTTCGATAACGTTGTTGTTTCAATACTAGTAGCATATGCAGTATTGTATTCTGGTGTCGTACTGTCTCGAGTGGGCCGTGATCTAAATCTATCGCTCAATTCATGGTCGGGATTCGGCATAAGTCACAGTGAGTATTTAGGTATGGCAGTCGGGATAATTGGTGTCGCAGTATCATCAATAATGCCACGACTTTGCTTACCATTAACGATTACGATTTCGTATGTTTTTGTGACGGTCATGCTTGTGCCATTTGCCGATGGCCCCATGTGTCTTCATCATGGACCAGAATTTGATCCTGGACTCTTTCTGTTCGGTGGATTTGGGGCGATGGGCGTATTTGGTGTAGTGATCCTTGTCTCGTGGGTTCGTTTTGTAAAATACAAAGCAGACTAACCAGTCGGTAGTGGGAGCGCGTGACATGTGGGTATGGTTCAGGTCGCCTTGGTCCTCCAAATGGGGTCGCCATCGCGTTTCAGGCAAGTGGGTGTCGCTGCGGTCAAGAATTCGCGGCGGTCAGGACTATTTACCGGTTATTATTGCCACCGCCGCTCAGTTCTTGACGCTCCGCTTAGTTGTAAGTGTTCCCACTGAAGCTATTTGCGGTGATTCGGATGGTCCGGGTCACGCACCCACACTACCTCTATGTTAGGTTGCAAAGTGAAAACTCTACAAGTGGCATCGATATTATGCACTATTGTATCGTGTCTATTGATGTTGTATGTGGCATATCTCTTTATATTCGTTGTGCCAAAATTTGAACAAATATTCAGAGACTTAAATATCAAACTTCCTGCCTCAACTGTGTTTTGCCTTGATCTTGTCAATTGGGGATTCGGCTATGCGATTTTAGCTCTGATGATTGGGATAGTCATAAAGGAGTTTATGATCTCCAATGTTGCAACTAGGATGGGAATTTCGATTATTGGTATTCTGATTTGCGGTATTATTTGGGGATATGTGCAAATAGCTATGTTTCAGCCATTGGTGACAATTATTGGTCAATTAAATGATGGAAGTGCAACCTAACTAGTCGTTGAAACCGAGCCCATTACGTTTGGTTTTCCAGTCGCCCGGCTCCGGTCAAGAATTCGCGGACTAAAGTGGCTGGCGACCCTGATATTCACCCCCGCTCAGTTCTTGACACTCCGCCTCTGTTCACGTTCCAATTGCCCACCACCCCGTCCGTTCCATTGCGCCCTACCGTCGGCATATGGGCCGGTTTAACTCGATGTTAGGACATCTAAGTTATGAACGCATTGAAATTCTTTGTCTTCACGTTGTTCCTATTCTTGATTGCAACATTTCAATCGTGCGCTGAATTGAGATTGAGTGTGTCTGGAAAGTTGGTGGATGCGAAAGTTGAGAATGTAATGGTGGAAATTGACACAGAGAAGAGAAAGGAAACCGGATTGTATCTAGTATACTATCAATATGTAGTCATGGAAGGTGATAATCGTGGTGAGTATAAGGGTCAGTATTCGGTTGACCGTGAAGTTGCAGCGGCAACAGAGAAGGGCGATGCTGTCAGTATAATCTATCTACCATCACAGCCTATGACACATAGAGTCGTGGGACACAGGAACTACTTTTGGGTAATCATTTTCTTTGTATTTCTTTTCGTTATTTCCATTAATGGTTGGTACGTATGGAAACAAGCTCAGGGTGATGTGGCTAGAAGCAGAAGATAGCAACGATGTCCTAACCAGTCGGTACAGGGAGCGCGTGACTTGCGGTCATGGCTCAGATGTTTCTTGGTCGCCACATAGAATGCGCCTCGCGTTCCAGACAAGTGGGTGTCGCTGCGGTCAAGAATTCGCGGCGGCCAGGCCTACTTAACAGATAGGGTCGCCACCGCCGCTCAGTTCTTGACGCTCCGCTTAATCCCACTCGGTTCCACTCATACGGACTGCGATGATTCGGATGGTCCGGGTCACGCGCCCCGGTACCTCTATGTTGGGCAGAAATGTTTCTAGCTCGTATGAATATATGTTTGTCAAATGATGTGGCTATTGGGTGGTGATGCCGTTTGTGTAAAGGCATACAGTAATGCCGATGATGATTGCGTAGATGTGAAGATCCTATTGACGTAATC
>JALHRW010000261.1 GCA_022841245.1 Planctomycetota bacterium | reverse complement strand
CCGCTCAGTTCTTGACGCTCCGCTTAGTTCCATTTGGTTCCACTCATATGGGCTGCGATGATCCGGATGGTCCGGGTCACGCGCCCCGGTACCTCTATGTTAGCCAAATACTTAGCCGATATGGGCTAGATGTGAACCATATGAATTAAAATCCAAAGCGAGTGCATATTGTATTAATCGTAATTTCCATATTGGTGGCGACAGCCGTTTCAGGACTATTTGCAATTTGGGCCAATTATCTCATAGCACAAGGTGGTTTGTGGCCAGGTTCGCTCGCCTCCTCCCTGCAGAATTATTACTGGTCAAATTTGCTACGTTTGGGCGCGGTTGTGATGATCGTCGTATATGTTGGGTTGGCCATACGTAGGTGGAAATTTAAATGATTGGGGATTTGGCTAACGAATCGTTGAAACCGAGCCCATTTCGTGTGGTTTTCCAGTCACCCGGCTCCGGTCAAGAATTCGCGGACTGAGGTAGCTGGCGACCCAGAGATCTTCCCCCGCTCAGTTCTTGACGCTCCGCCTCTGTCCTCGTTTCAATTGCCCTCCACCTCGTCCGTTCCATCTTGCCCACCCGTCGGCAAATGGGCCGGTTTAACTCTGTGTTAGCCCATATTTTATGAAATATGCATTATGGATCTCTGCGCTGGTTTTATTGTTTTATATTTGCAGTTACGTGGCCGTTCGCATGACTGGAAGATTAGTGGTTACCAGGACTGACTCTGGAGTGGAAATATTTACACCAAACTATTTTACTTCTAGAATCAGGGATATAAATTACACAATGTTGTATTTCTATTATCCGCTAAGACTATGTGAAGTATTCGTTATAAAGAACATCCCTGATGGATTGGGAATGGGCTAACTAGTCGGTACGGGGAGCGCGTGACTTGTGGTCATGGTTAAGATTTATCTAGGTCGCCACATAGAATTCACCTCGCGTTCCAGGCAAGTGGGCGTCGCTGCGGTCAAGAATTCGCGGCGACCAGGCCCATTTACCAGATAGGGTTGCCACCGCCGCTCAGTTCTTGACGCTCCGCTGAATCCCAACCGGTTCCACTCATATGGGCTGCTATGACTCGGATGGTCCGGGTCACGCGCCCCGGTACCTCGATGTTAGACGCTCAAAGGGCGTATTATGATTAATAGAATCAAACTTAAGTTTGGCGCAATGCTAGGGGCTACACCCTTAGAAATACCAATTAAAGCTGTAACCATATTTGTTGGCCCCAATAATTCCGGGAAAAGTAAAGTTTTAGAGGAGATCCATAACTTTTGTATTGAGGGGACCCAGAGTAAGGGCAATAAAATAATCACAGATGCTGATATAGACTATCTTGATCCGGAAGAAGCACAAAAAGAAATATCGCATCTCACTCTGAAACCCGGTCCTCAAGAAAATACATATCCGGGGCATATATTATGGGGAGATAGAGGAAACCGAACTCAGATTCAAATGGATAGCATAAATAAAATACTATCTGGCCCTGACATGAAGCAGGCATTTTGTCAGCACTATCTACGACATCGGACATTATTGCTAAATGGGCAGACTCGCTTGGGCTTGGTTGCTGATCAGGGTGCGGGAAATCTCCAGGATAGGCCCAATACAAGTCTACAGGTTTTATTTCAAAGCGACGAAAAGCGAAAAAAAGTAAGAGACATTCTCTATGATGCATTCGGAGAATACTACGTCATTGATCCAACTAATCTTGGACAATTCAGAATACGGATGTCGCCGGTTAAACCAGCGGCAGATGAGGTTGAACGAGGAATACACAAGGACGCAGTAGAATTTCACTCAAATGCCAAGCATATATCAGAATGCAGTGATGGTGTAAAAGCATTTACTGGCATCATTACAGAAATATTTGCTGGAGATCCGAAAGTGCTGTTAATGGACGAACCAGAGGCGTTTCTTCACCCACCTCTAGCATTTAAGCTTGGCAGGGAAATTTGCAGGGCCATATCAGAGAGTGGGAAACGCATATTTGTCTCAACTCATAGCGCTCATTTTATAATGGGGTGCCTGCAATCGGGGGTCGATATAAATATTGTTAGGTTAACATATAAGGCAAATACTGCCACGGCGCGATTACTGGGAATGAAAAACTTGGTCAGCTTAATGCGAAATCCATTACTGAGGTCAGTCGGTGTCATCTCCGGACTATTTCATGATTGTGTGATTGTCGGTGAAGGCGACGCTGACAGGGCCTTTTATCAAGAGGTGAATGAAAGGATGTTATTGTACGGTAAAAATGGGGTCAAGAATTGCCTGTTCCTGAACGCTCAAAATAAGCAAACAATTCATCAGATTATTAAGCCATTGCGTGATTTGGGAATTCCTGCCGCGGCTATTGTTGATATTGATGTTATAAAAGACGGTGGAACGGTATGGACTAGTTTCCTAACTGCAGGGAATATTCCAGAGATAGAACACGTTTCGCTGGGAATGCAAAGGGCAAAATTAAAGGAAAGATTCGAATCATTAGGCCTAGATATGAAAAAGTTTGGAGTTTCTGGTCTCCCCGTAGAGGATGCGGAGGGCGCCAATACACTATTTGACAGATTAGACAAAAATGGATTATTTGTTGTAAGAAATGGAGAATTAGAAACTTGGTTTTCTAAATTTTTGATCCCGGGCCATGGTCCAGATTGGTTGGTTCCCATGTTTGAGAAATTAGGAGAAGATCCGACAGTGGAATCATATGTTAAACCTGAGGATAGTGATGTGTGGAAATTTATTGGAAGTATCAATACCTGGCATTGCTCAGTTGATAGGCGTGGTGTATGAATAATAGAATCGCGTCTAACCAGTCGGTAGTGGGAGCGCGTGACATGTGGTTATGGTTCAGGTTGCCCTGGTTCTCCATATAGGGTCGCCACCGCGTTCCAGACAAGTGGGTGTCGCTGCGGTCAAGAATTCGCGGCGGCCAGGACTACGTAATAGATATGGGGCGCCACCGCCGCTCAGTTCTTGACGCTCCGCTAAGTTATGACTGTTGCCACTGAAGATATTTGCGGTGATTCGGAAAGTCCGGGTCACGCACCCACACTACCTCTTTGTTAGCCGAAATATGCGTACACTAACACTTATTGTGATTATTGCATTCGCTGGCTGCAGTCGTGCGCGTGTAAATCTAGCCACTGTAGTTGAACGTGAAACAGAAGTATATGCATTATGGGGAACAACTGATGGTATCGAGTGGGAGAATCGGTATAGAGGATATAAGATGATCTCTGATACCGGTGAAGAATTCTATGTTGTGTTTAATGCGACAGATATTGTGCGGGAAAGATATGTAGTTGGTGATGTTGTCTCATTTGACCCAATTGGTTCTGACGGTAAGTATATCCCAGTCGGCATACCGGCACACCATATTGCGGATATAGAAATTCGGCTAACGAATCGTTGAAACCGAGCCCATTTCGTGTATTTTTCCAGTCGCCCGGCTCCGGTCAAGAATTCGCGGACAGAAGTGGCTGGCGATCCTGATATCTTCCCCCGCTCAGTTCTTGACGCTCCGCCTCTGTTCTCGTTCCAATTGCCCTCCACCCGTTCCGTTCCATCGTGCTCACCCGTCGGCAAATGGGCCGGTTTAACTCTGTGTTAGCGCCAAATTGACATTATATCATTCTTAAATGGGATGTTTTAAAGAATCTATCGTGGGATGTTGTCGCCAGGTTTGGTTGTGGGTTGGATTTGTAATGGGGTGTCTCGGAAATTAGACAAATGTAGGGGGTTGAAGCTTAAATCCGTGATGTATAGGGAGATTGTTGGTCCTGGGATTTTCCCAGGCGACCATCGCTTTGCGTTGGATAATGTATAAAGCTATCAAGAACAGCTACTTAGGTGTCAAGATTGGCGCTAACTAGTCGGTACGGGGAGCGCGTGACTTTTGGTTATGGAAGAGAAGCCCTTTGGTCGCCACATAGAATTTGCCCCGCGTTCCAGACAAGTGGGTGTCGCTGCGGTCAAGAATTCGCGGCGACCGTGATATCTGTGAGGTTAGGGTTGGTTACCGCCGCTCAGTTCTTGACGCTCCGCTTAATCCCAATCGGTTCCACTCACATGGGCTGCGATGATTCGGATGGTCCGGGTCACGCGCCCCGGTACCTCGATGTTAGGCAAAACATTATGTATAAGCGTATATTGTCGATATCGGTGGCAGTCTTTGTCTTGTGCTCGTGTGGTGTTGAAACCGCTGGTGATGCGATGAAGTTGGTTAATAAAAGTATGACCATGCGGGAAATAGTTGGGGTATTGGGCCACGACTATAAGGATACAGGTTCTGGCATTTATATTTTAGAGTATTCATATTCAGATGGGACGAAGCTGTGGATTGGCGGTGGGAATATGGACAAGGCACCCATGTATATCAACCAAGGTAACTGATAGTTTACTAAGTCTTAGAAGTTTTGCCTAACGAATCGTTGAAACCGAGCCCATTACGTCTGGCTTTCCAGTTGCCCGGCTCCGGTCAAGAATTCGCGGACTGAAGTGGCTGGCGACCCTGAAGTTTTCCCCCCGCTCAGTTCTTGACGCTCCGCCTCTGTTCTCGTTCCAATTGCCCTCCACCCCGTCCGTTCCATTGTGCCCACCCGTCGGCAAATGGGCCGGTTTAACTCTGTGTTAGCATCACTTTTATGACAGTGTATTTCTCCGCCGCTCTTATTCATGCGCTCTATTTGTCATTCTTCGGTATGATGGCTATGGTCATTGGAGTTCATTCGATTTTCAATGTCGATGATGATTTCAGTCCCTTGTTGTATTTTGTCAGCGGCATCATTCTTGTTCTTCTCGGATACATATATTGGCGACGTAGTCGCATGACAATACTACTAAGCGGCATAAGCCTAATAGTGTGTATATTTCTAATTATGACTCTATTATCCGTAGGCGTCTCTGAGTGGATGTTGGAAGTAGATTTCGTTGTTATGGTCACCATTTGTTTGATGATAGTTACTGTAGTGAACACTGGCCTTATGTATTATGGATGGAAGAATTATCGGTCCATAAGATGGTGGTGATGCTAACCAGTCGGTACGGGGAGCGCGTGACATGTGGTTATGGCTCAGGCTGCCCTGGTTCTCCACATAGGGTCGCCACCACGTTCCAGGCAAGTGGGTGTCGCTGCGGTCAAGAATTCGCGGTGGCCAGGACTACTTACTAGTTAATGGCGCCACCGCCGCTCAGTTCTTGACGCTCCGCTTAATCCCAATCGGTTCCACTCATATGGGCTGCGATGATTCGGATGGTCCGGGTCACGCGCCCCGGTACCTCGATGTTAGCGCCAAACCGATATTATATCATTCTTTAATGTGGTAATCTAAGGAATCTATTGTTGGATGATGTCGCCAGGTTTGGTTGTGGGTTGGATTTGTGATGGGGTGTCTCGGAAATTGAACACATGTAGGGGGTTGAAGGTCAAATCCGTGATGTATAGGCAGATTGTTGGTCCTGGGATTTTCCCAGGCGACCATCGCTCTGCGTTGGAAAACGCATAAGGCTATTAATAACAGTTGCTTAGGGATATAGATTGGCGCTAACTAGTCGGTACGGGGAGCGCGTGACATGTGGTTATGGCTCAAGTTGCCCGAGTTCTCCGTATAGGGTCGCCACCACGTTCCAGGCAAGCGGGTGTCGCTGCGGTCAAGAATTCGCGGCGGCCCGTGATACCTGCTAGGTTAGGGTTGGTTACCGCCGCTCAGTTCTTGACGCTCCGCTTAATCCCAATCGGTTCCACTCATATGGGCTGCGATGATTCGGATGGTCCGGGTCACGCGCCCCGGTACCTCTATGTTAGGCGAAACTGAGGGACAATGCCTTACAAATACAAGATAATACGAGTTTACATATTAGCCGCCATTTTAGTGTTTGTGCTATACGTGATTGGGA
>JALHRW010000260.1 GCA_022841245.1 Planctomycetota bacterium | reverse complement strand
TCTCGGCGCTGGCGACCTCGGCGGCGGCCTGGGCAGTGCGCGCGCGCACCTGGGCCAATTCGTCGTCGCTGATCAGCCCGGGCTGCTGCGCTGCGCCCTGCTCGCGCCGGCGCTGCTGGCTGGCGGCGTCATCGCGCGCCGCTTTCGCCCGTGCCACCTGCGCCTCGGCGCTGGCCACGCCCAGGCGGTAGCGCTCGGCTTCGATCTCGGCCACCACCTGGCCGGCGGCGACGCGGTCGCCTTCCTGCACCAGCACGCGGTCGATCACGCCGCCGACCCGGGCGGTCAGGCGCACCGTCTCGCGCGCCGCCAGGCTGCCGGGCGCGCTGAGCGTGCGCTGCTCGGGCTCGGCCACCGCCGTCGCGACCTCGACCCGGAAGCGTTTCGCCGTCTCGCCCGCCGCGTCGGCCGGCGGCTTCCCGCAGGCGGCGAGGACGACGACGACGAGCGCGACGACGCGCTTCACGGCTTGCCGGCCGGCTCGCGGTCGCTGAGCGGCCACACGCCGGCGAGCTGGCGCAGGTCGAGCCGGCTGCGCGCCATCTGCAGCTGGGCCGCGACCAGGCCGCTTTCGGCCTCGAACTGGCCGCTGATCGCGTCGGCGTCCTCCAGCGCGGTGGCCAGGCCCTGCTTGTAGCGCGCGCGCACCTCCTCGGCGTTGGCCTTGGCCAAGCGGTCGCGGGCCTGGGCCTGGGCCAGCGAGGCCTCGGCGGTCTCGAGGTCGGCCAGGCCGGTGAGCAGGTCCTTGCGCAGGCCGCGCAACTGCTGCGTGCGGTTCAAACCGGTCTCGCGCCGCGCCGCCTGGGCCTCGGCGATGGCTCCGCCGCGGTCGCCGCCGTCGTACAGCGCCCAGGAGGCGTTCAGCGACAGGGTGACCTCGAGGGTCTTGTCGAGGCTGTCGCGGGCCGGGTCGTTGGTCTCGAACTCGCTGGCGCCGGCCCGGGCGGTCACGTCCGGGACCCAGCGGCCGTAGGCGGCGCGCACGTTCTGGTCGGCGGCGGCCTCGCGGAACTGCAGCGCGCGCAGGTCGGCGCGGTAGGCCAGGGCCAGTCGCTGCAGCACCTCGCCCTCGCGCGAGGGCACGTCGATGGCGGCGGGGATCTCCAACCCGCCGTCGAGCGGCGCGACGATCAGGTCGGACAGGGCCAGGCGCGTGGTGGTGACGAGGTTGCGCGCCCGGGTCACCGACAGCTGGGCGGTCGCTTCCTCGAGCTCGGCGCGGGTGACGTCGGTGCGGATCGAAAGGCCGGCCTGCAGCCGCGCCTTGGCATCGGCGACCGAGGCCTGCGACACCTCCAGCCGGCGCTCGGCGGCGATCACCTGGCGTTCGGCGGCGAGTGCGTTGAGGAACACCCCGCCGACGGCGAAGGCGAACACGCGCTTCTGCTCAAGGGATTCCAGCTGCTGGGCGCGCAGGGCATACTTGGCCGCGGACAGGCCGGACCAGGCACTGGCACGCAGCAGGCCGAGCTCGGCATTGACCTCCCACGCCGCTGTCTCGCTGGCCGGGCCGCCCATCGGCAGGTCGTCCTGGTCCTTGGTCGAGAGCGAGCCGCCGAGCACGACGCTCGGGCGCAGGGCCGAGGCGGCGCGGGTGACGGTGGCTTGGGCCGCCTCGATGCGTGTCAGGGCGATCTCCGGCGTCTCGTTGCGGGACAGGGCCAGGGCGATGGCCTGATCCATGGTCAGGCCGGGCGCAGCCGGCGGGGCGGCCGGCGCAGCCGCAGGAGCTGCCGGTACAGCCGCGGGGGCGGCTGGCACTGCCGCCGCCGGGGCCGCGGGTGCTGCAGCGGGAGCGGCTGGTACAGCCGGTGCAACCGCCGGCGGAGCATCCTCGGCGCATAAGGAGGCCAGGGCGAGGAGGGCGGCGACGGGGCGGAAGGTATTCATCGTTTCCTCTTGGGCGGATCGGCTTGGTTGGCGGAGAGCGTGGGGGCGTTGCTGGCGATGGTACCGGCGATGCGACGCAGGACGCGGCGGTCGGCCGTGCCGACGCCGTGCATCAGCTTGGCCAGGCGGCGGAAATGGTCGGGCAGCATGTCGTCGAGGAAGCGCCGCCCGTTGGCTGTCAGTCGCACCTGCATGGTACGGCGGTCGCCAGCCCCCCGGGTCCGTTCAATCAGGCCGTCCTGCTCCAGCCCGTCGAGCAGGCCGGTGATGGTGGCCCGGGTCACGCCGCAGGCATCGGCGATGCGACTCGGGGTGAGCATGCGGTCCGGCCGGCGATTGAGCAGCGCCAGGACGGTGAAGCGCCCGCACGAGGTGCCGTAGCGCGCGAAGTGGGCGTCGGAATGGTGGAAGATCTCGCAAGCGGCGCGCATGAACGCCAGCAGCGCCGCCGCGGCCTCGGGATCCAGGTCGGGATACCGTTTGGCCAGGGCGCGCAGTTCATCGTCGCTAGGCAGGTCGCGCAGGATGATCATTGCTTAGGAACCAAACCATTAGCACGAGCCGGAAGGGATCAAGCGTGATTCGGAGGAGGGATTGTCAGGCAGAGGGGGTGGCCGCTGGCCGTTGGCTGCTGGCTGCTGGCTTGCTGGCTGCTGGCTGCTAGCTGCTGGCTGCTGGCTGCTGGCTGCTGGCTGCTGACTGCTGGCCGCTGACTGCTGGCCGCTGGCCGCTGGCCGCTGGCTGCTGGCTGCTGGCCGCTGGCTGCTGGCCGCTGGCCGCTGGTTACTGGCTGCTGGTCCGCAAGCGTCGGCAAGAAGGTGCGCCTGAACTGACACCCGGCTCAGTGGATGAGGCGTCTGTGCCGAGGCCAGCGACCAGCGACCAGCGACCAGCGACCAGCGACCAGCTACCAGCTACCAGCTACCAGCTACCAGCTACCAGCTACCAGCTACCAGCGACCAGCGACCAGCGACCAGCTACCAGCTACCAGCTACCAGCTACCAGCTAAGAGCTACCAGCTACCAGCTACCAGCTACCAGCTACCAGCGACCAGCTACCAGCTACCAGCTACCAGCTACCAGCTACCAGCTACCAGCGACCAGCTGCCAGCGACCAGCGACCAGCGACCAGCGACAGAGTTGAATCGAACCGTGGGCCGTCTCTGGCCACGCTGGCCGCTGCTCGCCGCCCGCCTGACCTACCGCTGAAAAATCGGCAGATACTGATTCGGTATCTGCAGGATGATCAGCGCCATCGCCGTGCCATAAGCAGTCCCCGGCCCCTCAAGACCGGGCCAGGTGCCATCCGGCGACTGGCGGGCGGCAATGGCGGTGGCGGCGGCGCCCCAGTAGTTGTCCCAGTCGGCGCGCTCAGGGCTGTGGAACATCGCCTGGGCGGCGTAGTACTGGCCGTACCAGAAATAGTTCGAACTAGCGAGGTGGCCACCGACATGGCGGCGGAGGAAGCGCAGGGCCGGGCCGAGGTGCGGGTCGCCGGCCTCGTGCACGCCGGCGCCGATCAGGCTCATCGCGCCGGCCGCCGCGCGCGGCACGCCCTCCGGACCCTCGGTGCCCCAGTTGCCGCCGCCCGCGGTGTAGCTGAAGCCGCCGGCGCCGGTGGCGCAGCGCCGGACGTAGGCGATGGCGCGGGCGCTGGCGTCGACGCTGGCTTTGCCGCCGACGCCGACGTTCCAGGCCGCGCGCAGCGCCATGACCTGGCAGATGGTCACGCTGATATCGGCATCGACCGGCACCGGCTGGTAGCGCCAGCCGCCTTCGGCGTTCTGGCTGCGGTGGATCAGATCGATCGCCGCTTCCAGACTGTGGCGCACCGGCTCGCTCGGCTCCATGCCGTAGCATTCGGCAAGGAACAGGGTGGCGAAGCCGTGGCCGTACATGTTGCCGTAGTCGTTGCCGAGGTAGCCGCGGGCGCGGTCCTGACGCGACAGCACGTAGTGCAGCGCCTTGCGGCAGGCCTCGTTGTACTGGCCGCGCACCGGGGTGTGACCGCCGGCGAGCAGAGCCATGCCGCCCAGCGCGGTGATGCCGGCGCCGTTCCCGAGTGCGCCGCTGGGTTCCTGCAGTTTGACCAGGGCGGCGAGACCCTTGTCGATGGTCGCGTCGAGCTGCAGCGGCGCGTCGACGGCGGTGAGCATCGCGCCCAGCAGCCAGCAGCCGGCGGCCAGCGGCCAGCGACCAGTGGCCAGCGACCAGCGGCCAGTGGCCAGCGACCAGCAGCCGGCGACCAGCGACCAGCGGCCAGCGCCCAGTAGCCGATTCACCGGTCCTCCAGCTTCTCGAGATACCGCTCGAACAGCTGCAGCGCACCGGCCGGCAGACGCTGTTCGCGCGCCTGGCGCAACTGTTCGCGGCGCTCGGGCGGCAACTGCAGCAGGGCGGTGGCGTCCTGCAGGGCCTGCACGCTGGTGGCGGTCTCGCCGGCTCCGGCTTCGGTTGCGCCAGCTGCTCCAGCCTGGGCCTGCCCGGCACCTGGCTGTCCGGGTTGGCCCGGCTTCGCGCCGCCCGGGTCGGGTTTGCCCTCGTCGCCACCCGGCTTCGGCTTGCCGCCGCCGCTGCTGCTGCCACCACCTCCGCCGCTACTACCGGAACCCTTGGCCTCGGCCAAAATCTGCCGCAAGGCCTCCTCGCTGGCGAGCATGTGGTGGCGGGCGTTGGCGCCGCGGTCCTGCTGCGCCAGCAGGGTGGCGGCGCCATCGGCGGCGCGGCGGGCGCGGGCCATCAGCAGGTTGGGCCGGCTGCCCGGCCGGGTGGCGCCTTCGACCAGGGCGATGAGCTTGCCCAGCTCGCCTTGCATGGCCCCGGCGTCGACCGGCCTGCCGGCTGCTGCCAAAGCATGGATCTCGCCCTGGCGGGCGATGAGCAGGGCGAGTTCGGCGGCGGGCGGGAAGGGGGCCTGATTGCCGCCGCCTTGCCCACCTCCACCGCCGCCCTCTTCGCTCGCCATCTGGATGCTGGCGGCGATGTCGATCACCCGCTTGAGCTCGGCCAGGGCGATGCGTTCCAGGCCGAGGCCGCGACTGCCCAGGGCCGGCTTGCGCAGGTGGGTCAGGACCTTGTCCATCGCCGCATCGACCCGCGCCAGAGCGGCCAGCGCGATGGGCTGCTGGTCGAGGACCTTGACGCCCTCTTCGCGCAGGCGCAGGAGGATGTCGTCCTGCTGCTGGGCGACACCCGAGAGATCGCGCTTGGCGGCGAAGTCGGGCTCGTCCTCGCTGATGCGCCGGTCGATCGGCAGGCTGTCGGCCAGGACCTTGGCCTGCAGGCTGAACAGGGTGCGCAGCAGGGCCACGACGTCGGGGCTGCTCTTCTCGTCCTTGGGCTTCTCCTTCTCGTCCTGCTTCGGGTCGAGGGCGCGTTGCGCGGTACGCAGCAGTTCAGCGGCGGTGCCGGCGTCGCGCGTGGCGGCGCCGCGGTCGCCCTTGCCCAGGGCCGACTGCGCACCCTGCTGGGCGCTGGCGGCGGCGTCGGTCGCCTGCTTGGCTTCCGGATTGCGCTCCAGGTCCTTGGCCAGGCGTTCGGTCTCCTGACGCAGGCGCTCCTGCTCGCGCGCCGCCTCGTCGCGCGGCATGCCGCGCTCGATCGCATCGGCGAGACGCTCCTGCCGTTCGGCCAGTTCGCCGGCTCGGCGCGCCAGGTCGGCGAGCTGGTCGCCGCCGCGCAGCACTTCGAGGATGCGCTTGAGCGCGTCGACCGCCGCCAGCTGCGCCTCTGGCGCGCGTGGCCGGCGATCGTTCGAGGCGATGTCGCCGCCAGCGGCGGTCATGCGCTCGGCCGGGACATCCTGGCGGACGATGTCCTTGGCCTTGTCGAGGGCGGCGGGGCCGGAGAGGATGCGGCGCTCGGCGTCGGCGGTGCGGGTCGCGAGATCCTTCTGCCGCGTCGCCAGGTCGGCCTGGTGGGTGCGACCGGCCTCGTCGGGCTGGCTGGTGAGGTGGGCGCGGACGAAGGTGCGGGTCTCGGCGTGCAGTGCCTGCTGCCGTTCGATCAGCTGGGCGATGATGCGGGTCAGATCGCTGTCGGAGAGCATGCGGTCGAGTGCGCGCTCGGCCTTGTCCAGGGCGGCATCGCCGGCGCGTCCGGCGGCC
>JALHRW010000259.1 GCA_022841245.1 Planctomycetota bacterium | reverse complement strand
AGCCGTGGTCGCAGGCGCAGAGCGGCGCGCATGGCGAAGGCCGCGCCCACGACCCGTTCAGCGAGGCGCGGGTCGGCGAACTGATCGCCGACGAGCCGCCCGCCCGCACCCTGGAGCCGTCGTCGACCCTGGCCGACTGCCGCGCCGTGCTCGCCGGCACCGGGCAGACGGTGATCCCGGTCCTCGCCCCGGCCGGCAAGCTGCTGGGCGTGGTGACGATCGACGACCTGCGCCAGTTCCTCGATGATCACGCCGCCGATGACCTGGTGCGCGTCGCCGACCTGCTCGCCGGCCGCGCCGTCGCCCTGCGTCCGGAGGACAGCCTGTCCCGCGCCCTGCGCCGCTTCGCCGAGCATCCGCTCGACGATCTGCCGGTGGTCGACGGGGCCGGGACCTATATCGGACTGCTGCACCGCGAGTCGCTGTTCCGCTGGTACCATCGCCGCATGGAACGCGTCTCGGCGGATCTGCGCGCTGAAGGCGTCGAACCGCCGACCGACTCATGGCGGCGGACCACCGGAATCGACAATTCGGGCCGGCGCACGACCACCGCCGTGCTGCCCGGGGCGCTGCCGCGCGATCCGCCTCAGCCCTGATCGGGCCAGACCTTGCGGATGCCGAAGCGGCGCACCAGATCGCAGGCGTCGATCAGCTTGTTGACCGCGGCGTGACCGTGCGCGCGCTGCACATCGATCAGGACGCGGTCGATGACCATGGCCGGGTAGGGATGGTCGTCCTTGAGCTTGAGCAGCACCGTCTCGGCCTCGGCTGGATCCATATCGGCATGCTTGCCCACGGCGCAGCGGGGCAACCGCCGCACGGACGATGCTCGACGGATGCTGATCCCGGGGATAGCCTCCTGCATGCCCGAAGCAGACGGCCGGATCGAGCATGCGGGCGGTTCCGCCCAATTCTGGTGGAGATCCACCCCCACAGTCCCCGATGAGCGCGTCGGATTGATCGGCGGCTGGCAGCCGGGCGCCGATCCAGCAGGCCTGCTGCAGGCCTGCTGCACGCGACTGCACGCGGCCGGCTGCAGCCTGGCGATCGGGCCGATGGACGGCTCGACCTGGAGGAGCTACCGCCTGACCACCTGGCGCGGCACGCATCCTCGCTTCGCCCTCGAACCCGACACCCCCGACGACTGGCCGGCGCACTGGCTGGCCGCCGGCTTCACCGTCGACGCGACCTACTCCTCCGCCCTGATCGAGCCGATCCGCCTGATCGATCAGCGGCTGCCCACGGTCGAGGCGCGCCTCGCCGGCGAGGGCGTGCGCCTGCGCCAGCTCGATCCCGGCGGCGACTACGACGGCGAACTGCGCCGCATCCACCGCGTTTCGCTCGCCGCCTTCGCCGGCAACCACCTCTACACCGCGCAGTCCGTGGGCGAGTTCGTCGCCCAGTACCAGGCCGCGCGCCAGCTGGTGCGGCCGGGCCTGTGCTGGCTGGCCGAACGCGGCGACGAGCCGGTCGGCTTCGTCTTCACCATCCCCGACATCGAACAGCAGCGCCGCGGCGCGCCGGTCGACACGCTGATCGTCAAGACGCTGGCCGTGCTGCCGGAACGACGCCTCGCCGGCCTGGGCAAGCTGCTCACCGTGCGCGCCCACGACGGCGGCGCCGCGCTCGGCCTGACCCGCGCCATCCACGCGCTGATGCACGAGGGCAACCACTCGCGCAACCTGACCGGCGACGCCACCGTGATCCGGCGCTACAGCCTGTACCGGAAGCATCTGGCGTGAACCTGGCAGGCATCCTCGACGAACGCGCCAGCGAGGCCCCGGACCAGCCGGCGATCATCGAGCGCGACGCGATCACCAGCTTCGCCGCGCTGCTGGCGCGCGCCGCCGGCGTCGCCGATGGTTTGCGTGCCGCTGGCATCGCTGCGGGCGACCGGGTCGTGGTTCTCGCCCCGATGTCGGCCGCGCTCTACGCCGGTCTGCTCGGTGCCTGGCGCATCGGTGCAACCGTGGTCGCGGTCGATCCCGGCGCCGGCGCAGCGCAGTCGGCACGAGTGCTGGAGCGTACCGCGCCGCGCGCATTGCTCGCCACCGCACCGGCGCTGTGGCTGCGCTGGCGCCACGCCGCGCTCCGCCGCATCCCGCTGGCGCTGCGACTCGGCGGCGGCTTCAGCCTGCGCAAGCGCCTCGACCTGCCGGGCACACCGCAGGCTCCCTGCGACGTCGATCCGTCCCATCCCGCCCTGCTCACCGCCACTTCGGGTTCGACCGGCGAGCCGAAGATCGCGGTGCGCAGCCACGGCCTGCTGCTGGCCCAGCACCGCGCCATCGCCGCCGCCCTGGATAGCCGTCCCGGCGCGGTCAGCCTGGCAACACTTGCGATCTTCGCCCTCTCCGACCTCGCGAGCGGGCAGACGGTGCTCGTCCCCGACGCCGACCTGCGCCGACCCGGCGCGATCGACCCCGGCCCGGTGCTGCGCCAGATCGCCCGCCATCGGCCCGACGTCGTGGTCGCCTCGCCGGCCTTCCTCGATCGCCTCCTGCCTGGCGACCTTTCGCCGCTGACCCGCATCTTCACCGGCGGGGCGCCGGTGTTCCCCGCGCTGCTCGACCGCCTCGCCGCCGCCGCGCCGGCGGCCCGGGTCTGCGCGCTCTACGGCTCGACCGAGGCCGAGCCGATCGCGCACATCGACCACGTCAGCCTGGGCGAAGCGACGCGCCAGGCGATCAGCACCGGCGGCGGCCTGCCCGCCGGCACGGCGGTGCCCGAGGTCGACTGCCGCATCCTGCGCCGTGACGACGGCGACTGCGCCACCGACGAGCCGGGCGAGATCTGCGTCGCCGGCAACCACGTCATCCCCGGCTACCTCGACGGCGTCGGCGACGCCGAGCACAAGCTGCCGCGTGACGGGCGGATCTACCACCGTACCGGCGACTGCGGCCGACGCGACGCGGCAGGTCGACTGTGGCTGCTCGGACGCCAGGCGGCGGTGGTGCGCGACGGCAAGGGCGTGCTGTTTCCATTCGCGGTCGAGGCGGCGGCGATGACCGTCCCCGGCGTGCGCCGTTGCGCCCTGCTCGCGCTCGACGGCGCACGGTTGCTCGCGGTCGAGGCCGAGTCCGGCGTCGACCCCCTGCCCGCGCTGCGTCCGGCGCTGGCCTGGGCGCGGCTCGATCGGCTGGTCCCCTGCCGCATCCCGGTCGATCGCCGGCACAACGCCAAGGTCGACTATCCCGCGCTGCGCCGCATGCTGGAAGCCTGACCCATGGCCAACGACCAACGCCGCTCCCGTGAACTCGCCACCCGGCTGACCGCCAGCCGCACCGTCGAGCAGGTCGCGCAGCGTCTGGCGCCGCGGCCGGGCGCGCCGCAACCCAACCTCGGCGGCTCAGGGCAGTCGCCCGAGGCCCTCGACCGGCGCTGGCAGGCGACCGGCCACGCCGAGCTGCGCGAGCGCCTCGCCGCCCGCCATCCGCTGTCCGCCTACGCAGCCAGCATCGAGCACATCATCGGCGCGGTCGAGCTGCCCCTCGGCCTCGCCGGTCCGCTGCGCGTCAACGGCTCCTGCGCGCATGGCGACTACTGGCTGCCGCTCGCCACCCACGAGGCGGCGCTGGTCGCCAGCTACCACCGCGGCTGCCAGGTCATCGCCGAGGCCGGCGGCTGCTCGACCCTGCTGCTGGCCGAGGGCGTCACCCGCTCGCCCGGCTTCTGCTTCGACGGCGTGGCCCAGGCCGGCCGCTTCGTCGCCTGGGCGCTGGAGCAGGAGGACGCCTTCCGCGCCGCCGCCGCCACCACCACCCGGCACGGCCGCCTCACCGGCCTGCGCGTGATCGTCGAAGGCGACCACGTCTACCTGCTGTTCGACTTCACCACCGGCGACGCCGCCGGGCAGAACATGGTGACCATCGCCACCCAGGCGATCTGCGCCGACATCCTCGCCCGTACGCCGGTGCAGCCGCGTACCTGGTACATCGAGGCCAACGCCTGCGGCGACAAGAAGGCCTCGGCGCAGTCCTTCACCACCGTGCGCGGTCGCAAGGTCACCGCCGAGGTGCTGATCCCCGATGCGGTGGTGCGCGCCCGTCTGCACGCGCCTGCCTCGGCCCTGGTCGACTACTGGCGCATGTCGGCGCTCGGCGGCGTGCTCACCGGCACCATCGGCGTGCAGGGCCATTACTCCAACGGACTGGCCTCGCTGTTCATCGCCACCGGCCAGGACGCCGCCTGCGTCGCCGAGGCGGCGGTCGGCGTCACCCGCTTCGAGTTGCGCGGCGAGGCGCTCTACGCCGCCGTCACCCTGCCCAATCTCATCGTCGGCACGGTCGGCGGCGGCACCGGCCTGCCGACCCCGCACGCCTGCCTGGAGCTGATGGGCCTGACCGGCGACGGCACCGCCGGAGCCTTCGCCGAGGTCTGCGCCGGCTGCGCCCTGGCCGGCGAGCTGTCGATCATCGGCGCCCTGGCCAGCGGCGAGTTCGTCCGCGCCCACGAGCGCCTGGCGCGGGTCCGGAAGCGGAAACTGGTCCGTGGCTGATCCGACCAGCTTCGCCGGGCGCTGGTGGCGCTATCTGCAGGAGCGCTTCCCGCTGCACCAGCACGGTCCGTTGATCGCATCGTTCTCGTTCTGCGCCGTGTCGTTCTCGTCGGCACGGCGCGGCGCCGGCTGGCCGGAGGTCAGCGCCGTGGCGGTGGCCGCGATCACCAGCCTGTGCTTCTTCCTCCAGTTGCGCATCGCCGACGAATTCAAGGACGCCGAGGAGGACCGCCGCTGGCGGCCGTACCGCCCGGTGCCGCGCGGCCTGGTCACGCTGCGCGGCTTGGCCGTGCTGTTCATCATCGCCGCGGCGGTGCAGCTCGCCCTCGCCTTGTGGTGGAGCCCGATCCAGGCCGTCGTCCTGCTGATCGCCTGGGTCTACCTGGCGGCGATGTCCTTCGAGTTCGGCTGCCGCGCCTGGCTGACCGCGCGGCCGGTGACCTACCTGCTCTCGCACATGCTGATCATGCCGATCGTCGATTTCTACGGCACCGCCTGCGACTGGGCGACGACCAGCGGTCGTCCGCCGTCGGGACTGGTCGCCTTCCTCGGCGCCAGCTTCGCCACCGGCCTGGTCATCGAGCTGGGCCGCAAGATCCGCAGTCCCGAGCGCGAGGAGGAGGGCGTACGTACCTACAGCGTATTGTGGGGCCCACGCCCGGCGGTGCTGTGGTGGTGGCTGTGCGTTGCGCTCGCTACTGGCCTCGGCTGCCTGGCGGGGCATGAGGCCGGCGTTCTGCCTCAGGCCGGGGCCATCCTGGTGGGCGGAGCCTGCGCCGCGCTGCTCGCGGCCTGGCGCTTCGCACGCGCCCCGGTCGGCGATGCTGGCAAGCGCATCGAACTGGCCGCCGGCCTGTGGACCCTGCTCATCTACGCCACCCTCGGCCTGACCCCGCAGCTATGCCGTTGATCATCGAGAGCAGCACGGATCCACGCGTCGTTGGCGGCAAGGCCGCTGCGCTTGCTGCGCTGGTTGCCGAAGGTCTACCGGTTCCGCCGTCCTTCGTCGTGCTGCCGGAGGCCTATGGACACGACGATGCGGCCTTCCGGGCCGAGCTGATCGCCCGCGCCCGCGCCCTCGGTGGACCGCTGGCGGTGCGCAGCTCGGCGGTCGACGAGGACGGCAGCGGGCACAGCTTCGCCGGCCAGCTCGACTCGTTCCTGCGCGTCGCGCCAGAGGACGTGCCAGCCAAGGTCGCCGCGGTGTGGGCCTCGGGCTTCTCCGAGCGCGTCCACGCCTACCGCGCCGAGCGCGGCCTCGGCCCGCCCGCGCCACCGGCGGTGCTGGTCCAGCTGCTGGTCGAGGCCGACTGCGCCGGCGTCGCCTTCTCGGCCGATCCGGTCAGTGGACGCCACGCCGTCGCCGTGGTCAGCGCGGTGCGCGGCCTGGGCGACGCGCTGGTCTCGGGCGAGCAGGACGGTGACGGCTGGTGGGCGCATCGCGACGGATCCATCGTGCAGCGCCGCCTCGCCGGCTCGGCCGCGTGCATGGACGACCGAACAGTGCTGCAGGTCGCCGCTCTGGCCCACCAGTGCGCCGCTCGCCGCGGCCGGCCGCAGGACGGCG
>JALHRW010000258.1 GCA_022841245.1 Planctomycetota bacterium | reverse complement strand
GGGCCTGCCGCACGCGCGGATCGGCTTCGCCGGCCAGCTGGGCTGCAACCGCGTCCTGCGCCGCCTGCTCGCCAGACTTCGCCCGCCGAGCCAGGTCGAGCGCCTCGCCGACACGGCGGCGCAGCTCGCGTTGCTGCACCAAGCCGGGGGCATGCGTGCCGAGCGGGCGGGAAAGCGGTGGGTGGCCAGGAGGAAGCTGTGGCTGACCGGTTTGGCCTGGTCGCCGGCCGCTGGCCGCTGGCCGCTGGTCGACAGCACGATCGCCCTCGGCCTGCGGTTCCACCCCAGGCAGGTACGACTCGGATGGCATCGTCGCCAGCAGACCCCCGACGCCGCCCAACAGGCCGACAACCAGGAACATGACGGCGAGCATCAGCAGGCTGCGGCGCACGCGATCATCCTACGCCGCACCAGACCGCCGGGGAAGCGGCAGCTCAGCGGTGCTCGATGACCTCGGCAGACGGAAAGCGCACCTTGGCCAGGGCGGCGTACTTGTCGCCGGCGGCGCGGTAGCCGGCCGGGCAGGCGACCACGCTGCGGTAGCCGGTGCCGGCGAGGCCGAGGATCTGGTCGTACTGCACCTGGTCGAAGCCCTCCATCGGGCAGGCGTCGACGCCGAGCTGGGCGCAGGCGAGCATGAACTGGCCGAGCGCGATATAGCACTGCCGCGTCGCCCATTCCGCCGCGGCCTTGCCGCGGGGGCCGTTGACCACGTCGCGCAGCATCATGCCCTTGTAGCCGTCGAGGGTCGCCGCCGGGATGCCGCGCGCCGCCGCGGTGGCGTCGATCAGGCGCTGCACGTCGCGCTCGGTCATCTCGGTGCGGCCGAGGAAGACGACGTGGTGGCTGCTGTCGGTGACCTGGGACTGATTCCAGCTCACCGGACGCAGCTTGGCGCGCAGGGCCGGGTCGGTGATGACGAGGAACTTCCACGGCTGCAGGCCATAGCTGCTGGGCGTGGCGACCAGCGAGCGCTCGAGCGCTGCCCACACCTCGGCGGGGATCTTCCGCGCCGGATCGAAGACCTTGGTGGCATAGCGCCAGGCAAGGGCGGCATCGAGTTGGGCGGGGGCAATGGGCTGCATGCCATCTCGTAGGCCGGTCACCGCCGGCGCAAGGCTGGCGAGGCCGGACTTGCACCGCCCCGTCCGGAACGAACCGTTCCGCCATGATCCGCCTCGATCGCATCACCACCCGTGGCGGCGACCGCGGCGAGACCAGTTTAGCCGACGGCACCCGCCTGCCCAAGCATCATCCGCTGATCAGCGCCATCGGCGCGGTCGATGAGGCCAACAGCCTGATCGGGGTGTGCCGGACCTGCGCCCTGCCATCCGACGTGGCCGCGATCCTGCCGACGGTGCAGAACGACCTCTTCGACCTCGGCAGCGACCTGGCGGTACCGCCGGGCGGGCCGCACGAGGCGCACCTCAAGCGCATCAGCGAGGCCCAGGTCGACCGCCTCGAAGCGCTGGTCGCGGAGAGCGCCGCCAAGGTCCCGCCGCTGACCAGCTTCGTCCTGCCCGGCGGCAGCCAGGGCGCGGCGTGGATGCACCTGGCACGCACCGTGGTGCGTCGGGCTGAGCGCGACCTCTCGGCGGCGATCGCCGCCGACCAGGAGCGGACGTGGAATCCGCAGCTCATCCGCTACCTCAACCGGCTGAGCGACGCCTGCTTCGTCTGGGCCCGCCGGGCCAACGATGACGGCCGCGGCGACGTCGCCTGGGTGCCAGGGAAAAACAGGTAGACCCAAGGAACGCGGGCTGAAGCCCGCGGTCCCTTGCCCCCGTCGCCGGGCAACCATCCTGTTCGCCCCATGACCGAGCCCCGCCTGTACGAGCCCGCCGCCATCGAACCGAAGTGGCAGCAGACCTGGGAAACCGCCAACGCGTACAAGACGCGCGACGACCTGCCGCGCGCGCAGTGCTACTACGTCCTCGAGATGTTCCCGTACCCGTCGGGCAAGCTGCACATGGGCCATGTGCGCAACTACTCGATCGGCGACGCGGTGGCGCGCTACAAGCGCATGCGCGGCCTGCACGTGCTGCACCCGATGGGCTGGGACTCCTTCGGCCTGCCGGCCGAGCAGGCGGCGATCGAGCGCGGCGCCCACCCGGCGAAGTGGACCTACGAGAACATCGCCTACATGCGCGGCCAGCTCAAGCGCATGGGCTTCAGCTACGACTGGACACGCGAGTTCGCCTGCAGCGACCCCGGCTACGCCGCGCGCGAACAGGACATCTTCCTCGACCTGGTCGAGAAGGGCCTGGTCTACCGCAAGAGCAGCCTGGTGAACTGGTCGACCGGCCTGAACTGCGTGCTGGCCAACGAGCAGGTGGTCGACGGCAAGTGCTGGCGCACCGGCATGCCGGTGATCCAGAAGGAGCTGCCGCAGTGGTACCTGCGCATCACCCATTACGCCGATGAGCTGCTCGACAGCCTGAAGTCGCTGGAAGGCCAGTGGCCCGACGCGGTGACCATCCAGCAGCGCAATTGGATCGGCAAGAGCCAGGGCGCCGAGATCGACTTCGCCGTCGACGGCCACCCCGAGGTCAAGCTGACCGTCTTCACCACCAGGCCCGACACCGTCTTCGGCGTCACCTTCATGTCGATCGCGCCCGAGCACCGTCTGCTCGACTCGATCGTGCCGGCCAGCCACCGCGCCGCTGTCGCCGCCTTCCGCGACGAATTGAAGAGCGTGCCGGCCAACGAGCGCACCGGCGATCTGGCCGAGAAGAAGGGCGTGTTCACCGGCGCCTACGCCATCAATCCGGTCAACGGCCGGAAGGTGCCGCTGTACGCCGCCAACTTCGTCGTCGCCGACTACGGCACCGGCACGGTCATGGCGGTGCCGGCGCACGACACCCGCGACTTCGCCTTCGCGAAGAAGTACGGCATCGAGGTCGTCACCGTCATCCAGGCCACCGACCCCAAGCATCCCGAGTGGCTGAAGCTGCAGGCCGGACAGGACGCCTACACCGAGCCGGGCGTGCTGACCGCCAGCGGCCAGTTCGACGGCCAGGCCAGCGAGGCGGCCAAGGCCGCGATCACGCAGTGGCTGGCGACCAGCGGCAAGGGCCGCGCCGTCACCACCTTCCGCCTGCGCGACTGGTGCCTGTCGCGGCAGCGCTACTGGGGCAACCCGATCCCTTACGCCTACACCGACAAGCTCGGCGCCGTGCCGCTGAAGAAGTCCGACCTGCCGGTGGTGCTGCCGCAGGACGTGGTCTTCGACGGCAAGGGCAACCCGCTGGAGAAGCACGCCACCTGGGCGGTCACCGGCAACGACGGCCAGCCGCTGACCGTGCGCGGCCAGCAGGGTCCCGAGGCGGCGCGCCGCGAGACCGACACCTGCGACACCTTCATGGAGTCGAGCTGGTACTTCGCCCGCTACACCTGCCACGACAACACCAAGGCGGATCTCGGCTGCGCCAAGCCGCTCGACAAGTCCAAGGTCGACCACTGGCTGCCGGTCGACCTCTACATCGGCGGCATCGAGCACGCCGTGCTGCATCTGCTGTACGCGCGTTTCTTCCAGAAGGCGCTGTGCGACATCGGCTACTCGACCAAGCGCGAGCCGTTCAAGCGCCTGCTCTGCCAGGGCATGGTGTGCATGGAGACGCTGTTCCGCGAGAAGCCGGGCGAGAAGAAGCAGTACTTCTACCCCGATGAGGTCGACGTCGAGCGCGATGCCAAGGGCCGCGTGATCGCGGCCAAGGCCAAGTCCGACGGCCTGCCGGTGTCGATCGGCCGGGTCGAGAAGATGTCGAAGTCGAAGCGCAACACCGTCGACCCGCAGGCCCTGATCGACCAGTACGGCGCCGACAGCGCCCGCCTGTTCGTGCTCTCGAACGTGCCGCCCGAGCTCGATGTGGTGTGGAGCGAAGACGGCATCCGCGGCAGCCACCGCTACCTCAAGCGCCTATGGGTGCTGGTCACCGAGCACGCCGAGCGCCTGCGCGCCACCGCGCCGTACGCCGGCAAGGCTGGCGCGCTCTCCGGCGCCGACCAGGCGGTGGTGCGCAAGGTCCACGCCACGGTCAAGCGCTGCAGCGACTCGCTGGAGAAGGATTTCGCCTTCAACACCGCGGTCGCGCAGTGCATGGAGCTGACCAACGAGCTGAAGCCCGACGTGCTCAAGCCCGAGGTGCTCAAGCTCGGCCTGACCACCCTGGTCCGCCTGCTGGCGCCGATGGCCCCGCACATCTGCGAGGAGCTGTGGCGCGAACTCGGCGGTGAGGGCGGCGTCACCGCCGCTGGCTGGCCCCCCTACGACCCGAGCGAGATCGACGGCGACACCGTCGAGTACCCGGTGATGGTCAACGGCAAGCTGCGCGGCCGCGTCGTCCTCGACCGCTCGCTGACCGGCAAGGCGCTGGAGGAAGCAGCCCTGGCCCACGAGACGGTCAAGGCCGCCATCGAGGGCAAGTCGATGAAGAAGCTGGTCATCGTGCCGGGCAAGATCATCAACGTCGTCGTGGGGTAGGATCGGCCGGATCGCCTCCGGCTGCGGGCTTCAGGCTTGCGCCTGCGGACCCACCGCCTCGCCCGAGGCCATAAGTCGTAAGTCCAGCCACAGCAACGGGCAATATCCGAGCCCAGGACCAGACGGCAATGGCCTGGGGTTTGCGTGAGCACCCCCGGCACGCTATACTTCCGGGGAGATCCATGGAGACGATCCTGCTAGCCATTCAGGCCCGTGTCCTCCTCTGGGTGGGTCTGGGCTACGTTGGCATCGGCCTGTGGCTGGGCACCGATCCGACGACCCTGGCCTGGCGCGCCCCGCTGGCCGCCGTCGGCGCCATGATCGTCGCCGGCTGGCTGCTGCGCCAGGTCGCCAAGGTGGTCGAGGAACGCGTCGCCACCGACATCGCCGAACGCCAGCTCGCCGCCGAGCAGGCTGCGCTCAAGGCCGAGGCTCCGGGCATGCACGCGCTGCACGTGGCCCAGTCACGCCAGACGGGCAGGGGCTGATCCATGGCCGAGGCCAGCTCATCATCGCAGCGCCGCGGCCCGGCCGCCGCCTACCGCCAGGCCGCCGCCGGTCCGGGCGGAGCGCACGAGTCCGATGTGCTGCGCCACCTGCCGCTGGTCCAGACCGTGGTCGACCGCGTCGCGGCCCATCTGCCACCGCACGTCGACCGCGACGACCTGTTCCACGCCGGCGTCATCGGCCTGATCGACGCGCTGACCAAGTTCGACCCGGGGCGCGACAACGCCTTCTCGACCTACGCCGTGCTGCGCATCCGCGGCGCGGTGATCGACGAGCTGCGCGCCCGCGACTGGGTGCCACGCGGCGCCCGCGAACGCGCCCGCGCCTACCAGAAGGCGGTCAGCGAACTCAGCCAGAGCCTCGGCCGCCTGCCCAAGGACGACGAGCTCGCCACCCGCCTGGGCATCGACGTCGCGCTGCTCCCTGAGCTGGAATCGCAGAGCACGCTCGCCTCGCAAGTCTCGCTCGACACGCCGCTGGGCGAAGACGGCGCGCTCGGCGACGGGCTCACCCGGCGCGACGACGAGATGGCCGATCCGGGCCGGCACATGGAGGCCGACGACCGCCGGCGCATGCTGACGCGCATGCTGGCGACGCTGAGTGAACAGGAGCGCCTGATCCTCAAGCTCTACTACTTCGAGAACCTGATGATGAAGGAGATCGCGGCCATCCTCGGCGTCACCGAGAGCCGCATCTGCCAGATCCACAGCCGGGTCATGGGCGTGCTCAAGGCCCGCTTCGGTTCGGCGCTGGTCCTCTAGCCATGGAGCCGGTCAGTGCGGGCGGACCGGCGCCGACGCCTGGCGTGCCGCTAGCCGCGACACCTGCGACGCCGGCAGCGGCCTCGACGCCGCAGCTGCAGGCCGGCACGACCATCGATGTGACGGTGTTGCGCGCCCTCACCGCCGGCCGCTTCCTCGTCGCCCTGGGCAATACGGAATTCGTCGCCAGCAGCGAGGCCGAGCTGAAGCCCGGCACGCAGGTGCGGCTGAACGTCGCGCAGGCTTCGCCCGACGGCGTGGTGCTGCGCCTGGCCGAGCCGGTGCGCGCCGCGGTCAGCGCCGCGCCGCAGCGTCAGGCCGC
>JALHRW010000257.1 GCA_022841245.1 Planctomycetota bacterium | reverse complement strand
TCGGACTGTAGCTCAACCTGGATAGAGCGCTTCCTTGGGGTGGAAGAGGTTGCAGGTTCAAATCCTGTCAGTCCGACCAACGAAAAGGCCCGCCGCAAGGCGGGCTTTTTCGTTGGTCCACTCGATAAGAAGGCCGAGGAGCCGTCCGAGCTGCCACTGCCACACTGGACTGGCATGATCTACGTAGGTTCCACAGTGTCAGCCATGATTGTGGATCCCACGATTCTGGCCGTGCTTGCCGGTGTCGCCGGTGTCGCCGGCATGGTTGATGCGATCGCCGGCGGCGGCGGGTTGCTGACCATGCCCGCCCTGCTGATGGCCGGGTTGCCGCCGCACGAGGCGCTGGCGACCAACAAGGGCCAGAGCGTGTGGGGCGCGGGCTCGGCGCTGCTCCGCTTCTGGCGTTCGCCGCTGCTCGACCGCGCGATCGCCCCGCTCGCCTTCTGCTGCGGTCTGCTTGGGGCGATGGGCGGCGTCTGCCTGGTGCAGGTGATACCGCCGACGGTGCTCAAGCCGTTGACCCTGGTGCTGCTGGTACTGGCAGCAGTATTGGCGGTGGCCATCCGGCCGCGCGCCGGCGCGCAGCCCAGGTCACTGTCGCCCTGGGTCGCCGCGGCAGTCGCCCTGGTCATCGGGGCCTATGATGGCTTCTTCGGTCCAGGCACCGGCACCTTCCTGATCCTCGCCGGCCTGCTGCTATGGCGGAAGTCCTACGACGCGGCCAGCGCCGACGCCAAGGTGGTCAACTTCGCCAGCAACCTCGGGGCATTGGCGGTGTTCGCCTGGCACGGGCAGATCGTGGTGCTGGTGGCGCTGGTGATGGGCGTGGCGCAGGCGCTCGGCGGTTGGGCCGGGGCGCACCTGGTGGTACGCAGCGGCGCCGGCCTGGTTCGCTGGGTGGTGGTCGGAGTGAGCATTGCGATGGTCGGCAAGCTGCTGGTGTTCGACGTCATCGCCCGCTGACCTCGGGGCGCTAGTGGTGCGCGTGTCCGTGGGGACCGTGGGCGTGGCCGTGCTCGGCCTCTTCCTTGGTCGCGGCCCGGACGCTGTCGATGGTGACCTCGAAATGCAGCGTCTTGTCGGCCAGCGGGTGGTTGCCGCTGACCAGCACTTCCTCGCCGCGCAGTCCATGGATGGTGAAGACGATGACTTCTTCGTTACGCGTCGGATGCGGGGCCTGGAACTGCATGCCAGGACGCAGGCGCTCGCGCACATCCTCGGGGAAAGCGGCGATCGGCACCGCCATGTCGAGGTCGGCGTCGCGCACGCCGTAGGCGCGGCTCGGCGGGATCTCGACCGAGATCGCGTCGCCGGCGCTCTTGCCCATGAGGGCGTCTTCGAGCCCGGGGATGATCTGGCCGGTGCCGCAGAGGAAGGGCATCGGTTCGCCGGGCTTGCTGGCGTCGACATGCTCGCCATCGGCCGTGGCGACCTTGTAGTGGATGGAAGCGACGGTGCCTTTGGCGATCTGCATGGGCCGGGAATCTCAGAAGTCCCGCCCCAGGTCCAGGGAAAAGCCATCGGCCCATCGTGATGCACGGGTAGACCTTGGGCTGCCCGCCTGGTTCGGTATAATGCGGACGGAGGGCACGCGGACGCGAAACGGGCAAGCCGAGGTGATGGCAGTGGTTTCCAGACGGAGATCGAGCCGCGCGCGGCACGCCGTGGAACAGAGCGTCGGAGGAATCAGACAATTTGCGCTGTAGTACAACCGATTACGGCCCGGATCACATTCGCGGGGCTGCCCAGATGGTCGCCATCAACCGGTGAACCCGGCAATGACCACCAGGCACCCCACCCTCCAGACACACCCGACGCGGCCGCGCCGGGTGTGGGCTTTTTTGTTTGGGGGCTACCGCCCACACGGCCCTGCGGGACGAAGCTGAAACGAACAGGGCCTGCATCCAAGCGGATGCAGGCCCTGGGATGCGCCCGGAGGGCGGGGTCAGCCGGCGAAGGGGTTGCCGCCGGTGATGATGGTCTGGTCCTGCAGCTCGATCAGCTCGATGATCCCGAGCGTGCCGGCGACGGCCAGCGCGATGCAGCAGGTGATGACCAGCCAGACGTAGACCTTGTCGTTCAGCATGGGGGCGTCCTTCCGATCACAGGCGGTTGGCGGCCTGATCACCCTGCTGGATGGTCAGACCGTTGGTGTTCCACGACGACGGGATGACGCGCGCTGGCGCCATGTCGTTCATGATCTTCTCGACGCGGACCTTGCAGATGTACTTGTTCTCGCGGAAGATGATGAACTCCTGGCCTTCCTGCACGCTCTCCTCCTTGCCGATGGAGAGCATCACGAACTCCTGCTGGCCCTGGTTGTTCGGGCGCACGGCGGCGACCACGGCACGCAGCACCGCGGTGGTGCCCTGGCCGTCAGCCAGCGCTTCGTAGACCTTGGGGAACTTCTCGCGCACCTGCGAGACGAAGGCGTCGGCCTGCTTGCGCTCGGCGAGGGTCTTCTCGAGGTTCTCGAGGCTGCGGGTGTGCTCGGTCTGGAGGTTGTTGAGGTCGTCCTCGACCTCGGCCAGCTTGACGTTGAGGTTGAAGGCGACGGCGCGGGCCACCGAGGCGATGTTGGTCAGCTCGCCGTTGCGCTGGCGGACCATGTCGAGCGACTTGCTCTGGGTCTGGTAGTCCTCCTTCAGCGCGTTGAAGTCGGTCTGGGCCTTGGCCAGGTCGCGGTCGAGGTTCTGGATCTTGGCCGCACGCTCGGTGATCTGGCCTTCCAGCTCCTTGAGCTTGGCCTGGTCGGCGACGCGGTCGTTCTGCAGCGCGGCGACCTGGTTCTCAGCCCGCACGCGGCCGGCCGATTCGCTGGTCAGCGCCTGGGTGCTGGACTTCAGCTCGATGGCCAGCGCCTTGGTCTCGCTGTCCCAGCGACGCTTCCAGTTCTCGCGCGTGGCGAACAGGGTCATCTGGATGAACATGAACGCCAGGGTCATCACCAGGGTGAGGACGATGAAGATGCGCAGGGCGAGGCTCATGGATCGGGGGCTCCCGGGGAGAATCTGGGGTCGGAGGCGACGGGCGGAGGAAGGTCAGTCCTTGCCGGCGCCGGCGGCGCGGGCATCGAGACGCTGCTGCGCCTGCAGGGCGGCGAGCAGTTCAGGCGTGATGATCGGCGAGCTTCCCACCGCCCCGGCTGCAGCGGCGCGGACGCCGGCATCGGTGTGGGCAAGGGCCTTCTTGAGGATGGCGACGGCCGGTTCGGTGGTCGGGTCGACCTTGCCGATGGCGAAGACGAAGGCGGCGCGCAGCTGGGCGTTCTTCTCCAGCTCGACATCCTGGGCGCCGTAGACGTCGGTCAGGCGGCCGATCAGCGGCTTGATCACGTCATGGCCGGGGCCGGTGGCGGCATGGCCGAGGGCCTTGAGCGACTCGATGCGCAGGGCGTCGGCGCGCGCGTCGAGGGTGGCCGAGAGGGCCTGGGCGGCAGCGGCGAGGTCGAGTCCGGTGCGCTGGGCATCGGGCTGCTGCAGCGCGATGGCGGCGCGCAGAGCGATGTCTTCGGCGGCGGCCTGGTTGGCGCTCGGCGGCTGCGACTGCTTGAGCGCAGCGTCGATCTTGTCGTGCAGCTCGACCGCGTCGAACGGCTTGCCGACGAAACCGCCGGAGGCCGGCAGCTTGCCTTCGAAGGCGGTCTGCAGGGCGGCAGCCTTCTCAGGGACGTCGGGCAGCGAGACGAAGATCGGAGCGCCGGCGGCGCGCGGATCGCTGGCCAGCATGGCGACCAGGCCGGAAGCGGTCTGCTGCGGCGCGTCGAGCAGGGCGCCGTGCTGGTCCTTGAGGCTGGGGGTGAGGTCGCCGGCGACGATCACGGCGTCCTTCACCGGCGCCTCGGCCAGACGGTTCATCGCCTCGAAGCCGTCGGCCGCGGTGATGACCATGAAGCCCTTGGCCTGCAGCGCGGCGCGAGCAGCGTTGCGCATGCGGTAGTCGGGGTCGACCACCAGCACGACGCGCACGCCCCACTCGCCGAGCGCCTCGGCCAGGGTCGGGATGACCTTCTCCGAGCCCTGGTAGCCGCTGACCGCGCCGCCGGCGATGACCGCCTGCAGCTTGGCGATGAGCTCCTCGTTGGTGCGCTCGTTGTCCTTCTTGATCGATTCGGCGAGCTGCGCAGCCAGAGCCTTGGCTTCGGCGGCGGAGGCCTTGCCGCCGGCATCCGGGTCGAGGCTGGCGAGGGTGATGGCGGCCTGGTAGCGGATCAGCTTCTCGGGGTGGTCGAGGGCGGCGATCAGCACGCTGCCTGGCTTGTCCGGGTTGAGCCCGGCGCCGGGCGCCGGCAGCATCGCCTCGGGGCGGGCGATGTCGCGCTCCTGCAGCACGCGCAGCAGGGCGACGGCGACGTCGAAGCGCTCGGAGGCGAGGGCCTGCTGCACGGCGCGGCAGAGGTTCTCTGCTCCGGCCATGCGTACGCGGTGGACCTGCTCGCCGAGGGCGGCAACGCGTTCGGCGATGGCGTCGGCAGCATCCTCGCCGGCACTTGCCGGCATGACCCGCTCCTTGGCCAGACGCTCGCGCTGCTGGGCCTCGCTGACCTCGGCGGCGTAGACGGCGGCGAGGGCGGGGTGGAAGGCGGCGGTCTTGGGATAGGCGGCAAGGCCGTAGAAGAGCAGCTCTTCGGCGACCAGTTCGTTCCAGGCGTAGGCCGGGACGCGCACCGGGGTCAGCTTGGCGGCGCCTTCGCCGGCGGTGTTCCAGCGCCAGATCAGGCTCTCGGAACCGGCCAGCTCGTCACGCACCTCGACACCGCCGCGGAAGTAGCGCAGGGCCTCGGCCAGGTGCAGTTCCTCGGGGGTCGACAGCTGGGCGATCTGGGCCCGGTCGGCGATCGACGTGATAGCGCTGGCCAGGACCGTCTTGGTGATGTCCTCGTGGCCTTCGCGGGCCTGGCAACGCATCAGGGCGGGCAGCGCGCGCGGATCGCCGAGGTCGCCGAGCACCAGGGCGACGGAGCGGACCTGGCGCTGGTCCTCGCTGGCCAGGGCGACGGACAGCGGCTGCACGGCGCGGCCACCCATCTTGGTCAGGACGACGCGGCAGTAGGTGCGGCGCTCTTCCTGCGGGGTGTCGGACATCGCCAGGACGAGGTGGGGCACGGCCCACGGGCCGACCGCGGCGAGTTCCAGCGAGGCGACGACGCGCTCCTCCTCGCTCTTCTCCAGCTTGCCGATCAGCAGGTTGATGTAGGCGGGGTCGCGGCGCATCTGCTTCTGGTAGATGCGGGCCCGGCGCAGCACATCCTTGAGCACATCGTCGAGCACGTCCTTGTCCTGCATCTGCACGACCAGGGCGTCGCCGCAGGCGAGGTAGAACTCGTAGACCAGCTTGTTCTCGGGTTCCTGCTTCAGCGCGGTGTGGAAGGAGACCGCGGCCTCCTTGTAGCGTCCGGCACGGTACTGCTGCACACCCTCGGCGAAGTAGGAGCGCGCCTGGTCGGCACCCGGGAAATTGGGGTCCGTCTTCGGCGTCTCGCCTTCGGCTGCGGCGGCCGGCGCGCACAGCGCGGCGGCGAGCAGCACGGAGGCCAGCGGGCGCAGGAGACGGGCTCGCGGGTTGACCAGATGCGTCATGCTCATCACTCCTCCTTCGCGCGGGTCGCAGGTTGCGCACCCGTTGGTTGGGCTGGCGATGCTGGCCATGGGGGGGTATGGGGACAACCCCCCGCGGAATGGGTGTGGAGGGGGTGTATGATGAGGCAAGGCAAGAGGATGATGCAGTCGGAGGGGTGGCGCTCGGTGGCCTGCGCAGGCGGCTTACGCGGTCTGGCTGCAGCCTAATACCGGCGCCACGCCCAGTCCTGCAGCGCCTCGCGGTGTCGCGCCAGGTCGGCCCACACCCCCGCTCCGGGGATCGACGCCACCCGCGCCGGGGCCAGGCGCAGCAGCACCGCGAACAGCGCGTGGCGCACCGCCGGGTCGGTTTCGCGCGCCAGGCGCTCGGCGAGCGGCTGCGGATCGATCGCGTTCTTCCAGCTGATGCTGCGGGCCAGAGCACCGGCGGAGGCGCAGGCCAGTTCGCGCGGTGCACTCGCCGCCAGTTCGGCGAGCAGGCGGGCGGCGGCCTCGCCGACCGCCTCGCCCAGGCGCG
>JALHRW010000256.1:1556-6100 GCA_022841245.1 Planctomycetota bacterium | reverse complement strand
TGTTAGACCTGCACTTATAATTCATGTCCAAGACATACGAATGATACACATTAGTAGTTTGTGCCTTCTAGGTTTCACGACTTAGAAATTGCATTGGCGATGACGGTACTGCGCGATCAGTGATTCTGGTTTATGATTTTGTTTCTGGATTGGATGGATGTGTCGGTGATGTTCCGTTCTTAGGTGCGGGATATGTTCTGATTCGGTTCCGTTGTAATAAAGTTGCCATTGTACGTACTCGGTAAAAGAGTTATGGGGCTGGTATGTCGTAATGACGATGGTCTAACAAATCGGTACGGGGAGCGCGTGACATGTGGTTATGGCTCAGGCTGCCCTGGTTCTCCACATAGGGTCGCCACTACGTTCCAGGCAAGTGGGTGTCGCTGCGATCAAGAATTCGCGGCGGCCAGGACTACTTAACAGATAAGGCCGCCACCGCCGCTCAGTTCTTGACGCTCCGCTTAGTTCCATTTGGTTCCACTCATATGGGCTGCGATGATCCGGATGGTCCGGGTCACGCGCCCCGGTACCTCTATGTTAGCGCCAAACCGATATTATATCATTCTTAAATGTGGTAATCTAAGGAACCTATTGTTGGATGATGTCGCCAGGTTTGGTTGTGGGTTGGATTTGTGATGGGTGTCTCGGAAATTGAACACATGTAGGGGGTTGAAGGTCAAATCCGTGATGTATAGGGAGATTGTTGGTCCTGGGATTTTCCCAGGCGACCATCGCTCTGCGTTGGAAAGCGCATAAGGCCATCAATGACAGTTATTTAGCTGCCTAGATTGGCGCTAACTAGTCGGTACGGGGAGCGCGTGACATGTGGTTATGGCTTAGGTTGCCCTGGCTCTCCACATAGGGTCGCCACCACGTTTTAGGCAAGTGGGTGTCGCTGCGGTCAAGAATTCGCGGCGGCCAGGTCTACTTAACAGATAAGATTGCCACCGCCGCTCAGTTCTTGACGCTCCGCTTAATCCCAATCGGTTCCACTCATATGGGCTGCGATGATTCGGATGGTCCGGGTCACGCGCCCCGGTACCTCGATGTTAGGCGAATCATAATGATGATATTTAAACAGTTATCAAAACCGAAACCCAAAGAATATCTTGGGGAATTCGAAGAAAAGTTTAAACTTCAAGTGGAGATTGTTGCATACTCACCCTTTGGAGACTTACTCATACGCGATAAGGGAAGTAAGGAATTGGCAATACTGTTTACTCAGCCGTTCGAAGTAGTCCCAATTCGTGGTAAAACCGTAAGTGATGTGAACGATATCATCAATGCAGATCCTAAGGCTGCGAATGATATTGCTGGAGAAAAGCTAGTAAAGGCATGCGAGAAAATACATGGGAAACTTCTGGATGAAGAAATATATACGTGCGAACCATTCATGTTTTTAGGTGGAGATGGAAAACCTAAGAATAGACGACGTGTGAAGCTATGGACATACATTGAATTGGTTTCGGCGATGCAATAATTCGCCTAACGAATCGTTGAAACCGAGCCCATTACGTGTGGCTTTCCAGTCGCCCGGCTCCGGTCAAGAATTCGCGGACTGAAGTGGCTGGCGACCCTGGTATCTTCCCCCGCTCAGTTCTTGACGCTCCGCCTCTGTTCTCGTTCCAATTGCCCTCCACCCCGTCCGTTCCATTGTGCCCACCCGTCGGCAAATGGGCCGGTTTAACTCTGTGTTAGATCGATACTTATAATACATTATACCCTATGAGTAGACGAATAATTTTATTACTATTTATTGGTGTTGTAATAATTACTCAAATAATCATTTCTCCAATAGTCTACAACAAGAGAATGGATGAGGAGTTAAAGCGGTTAGCTGCAAATGGGCAATCTTGGAAAGTCATTAGATGCGATCGGAAATGGGAATCGCCGGTCTTCATGAATATTGAAGAGGTATATCTTTTAACTAGTGGCAGTGGTAATTGGCGGAAGGGATATGACATAGTCTTGTTTGGCTATTCGATCTACTCAGTCAACAAGGAACGTGGCTCATGGATGTGAAATCGATCTAACTAATCGTTGAAACCGAGCCCATTACGTGTGGTTTTCCATTCGTCCGGCTCCGGTCAAGAATTCGCGGACTGAAGTTGCTGGCGATTCTGATGTCTTCCCCCGCTCAGTTCTTGACGCTCCGCCTCTGTTCTCGTTCCAATTGCCCTCCACCCCGTCCGTTCCATCGTGCCCACCCGTCGGCAAATGGGCCGGTTTAACTCTATGTTAGACCATTTATGAGCACTGAAAGTAATATTAAATTAGTAAGGGCAGCCAGTTGGGTTCTCTTTGCTGCAAACGTCGTAATAATGCTTGGAGTCAAAGAACAGCATAGTAAAGGCGCAACGATTTTCTTTATGATTTCAATTGGCATTGGGGTTCTTGCGTTCATTACCTACTGCTGTGCTAGATTCAGAAAGCAATCGGATGTGACTAGGAATGTAATCGAAGCAATTACACCATTGGCCATGTTAGGCGCTATTGTTATAGGAATTATTGTAATATGTGTCTTGATCCCGATGCTGATTAACCATTTTAGTTGAATGGGAATGGTCTTTCCAGTCGGTACGGGGAGCGCGTGACTTGTGGTCATGACTAAGAATATCTTTAGTTGCCACATAGAATTCACCTCGCGTTCCAGACAAGTCGGCGTCGCTGCGGTCAAGAATTCGCGGCGGCCAGGCCTACTAACCAGATAGGGTTGCCACCGCCGCTCAGTTCTTGACGCTCCGCTTAATCCCACTCGGTTCCACTCACATGGGCTGCGATGATTCGGATGGTCCGGGTCACGCGCCCCGGTACCTCTATGTTAGCCCAATAATAACATGCATAAAATAATCACTCTCGTCATAATAATGGTCATGATGGGTTGCGATGATTCAAGTGGTACTCCAGTATCGGAATCAGAACTCCCCAGTGATGTTTCCGTAACATTAATCACAAGTGTAAATGCTGATATAGGATCGCATTCAATTCAGTACAATATCCGAAATCTAGGTGGTGCGTCATCATCCGTGGTTGAGACGGTTGTTACAATAGCATATCTTGATGCAAATGACCCAATTGACGGCATTTCTGAATCCGTAACCACTGTCGTCGGTAAGACGTATTCAGTGGGTGCAAATGTTGGTGAATTGGCCTTTTGCACGTTTAACAGATACGGACGCTGGAGGATAGGGATTGATATTTACGATGGATCAAACGCAGCGAACAACCATGACGAGTTCATAATATTGGTACAAGACCCAAACAGTGCAATAAACGACTATATTCTTGGTCAATGGCATATGTGGATCCAGTATAACAATAACGCTCCTCCGGCCATTGAATATTGGGATTTCAACATTGAGTATAATTCACAATATAGGTTAGTAACTACTGGTCATAATTGGTTTGAACATTACATATCCACAAATGGGAACACATTAAGAATAATTAGAAAGTCTGATTTTGTTGTGTTATTCACGGGTGTTATCAACACAGATGATGGTACGGTTACTGGTCAGCATGCGGATTATCCCGATTCGAATTTTATCATGACGCGCCCTCCAGGATGATAATTGGGCTAACGAATCGTTGAAACCGAGCCCATTACGTGTGGTTTTTCAATCGCCCGGCTCCGGTCAAGAATTCGCGGACTGAAGTCGCTGGCGACCCTGATGTTTTCTCCCGCTCAGTTCTTGACGCTCCGCCTCTGTTCTCGTTCCAATTGCCCTCCACCCCCGTCCGTTCCATTGTGCCCACCCGTCGGCAAATGGGCCGGTTTAACTCGATGTTAGCCAAGAAACTCGGAATACACATGAAGCATATATACCTACTCATTCTAGCGGCATTATTCTGCTCGTCCCAGGCTCTGGAATTAAAGATATCGAGTGGGAAGACGGAAATAAATGTTTCTATCACAGCATCACCAAATGATGTCATTGCCGTGGGCGATAAATTGAAGGTGGTTGCAGGAGAATTGCGAATTAACAGACAGAACAGATTGAAGGAGGTGGAATGTGGAATAATTGAAGCTAGGGTAAAGGCTCAAAAGCATGGTCGAGATATGGAATGGATTATGCAGTCGATTTCCGAAATCGCAGTAGACGTTAATGGGATAAAAAATGGTAAAACCACGGTTCCAGAAACGTATAAAATGTTTAGCGATAAGATCACTATCGTCATTGAAAATTTGACCGCGTTGAAAAAGTTTGCCGAGGTTCAGGAGGCAGCTTTGATCAAGGAAAAGCAGTTGATTGAAGACGAAATGACTGTTTTGGGTGTGATGATGCAATAAGTGAAGGGGGCCTTGGCTAACCAATCGTTGAAACCGAGCCCATTTCGTGTGGTTTTCCAGTCCACCGGCTCCGGTCAAGAATTCGCGGACTAAGGTGGCTGGCGACCCTGGTATCTCCCCCCGCTCAGTTCTTGACTCTCCGCCTCTGTTCTCGTTCCAGTTGCCCACCACCGTTCCGGTTCCATCTTGCTCGCCCGTCGGCAAATGGGCCAGTTTAACTCTACGTTAGCCAACAGTTAATATGAATAGACAC
>JALHRW010000256.1:0-1546 GCA_022841245.1 Planctomycetota bacterium | reverse complement strand
CAGGCAAGTGGGTGTCGCTTCGGTCAAGAATTCGCGGCGGCTATGGTCTCCAGCCAGGTTGAGGTCTACCCCGCCGCTCAGTTCTTGACGCTCAGCTTAACCCCTTCTGGTTCCACTGAAGTGGGTGGTGATGACTTGGGCGGTCCGGGTCACGCACCCACATTACTTCTATGTTAGCCAACAGTTAATATGAATAGACACAGACTGTTCTATTCTGGTGTGGTTGTTGTGGTAGTTGTTCTTGGGTTAGCCTCAAGGGCGTATGGTGGTCAGATTCCACCGGTATTGAAAGCCTATGCTGGCGACACATTGTGGTCATTAATGGTTTTCTTACTGGTTGGGATAGTATTCTCTAATTTGTCTACAATTTATACAGCTTTGGTCGCGCTAGGAATTTCAGTGCTCATTGAAGTTTCTCAACTATATCATGCCGAATGGATTGATTCTATTCGCAATTCTGGCATTGGTGGCTTGGTATTGGGGCATGGATTCTTATGGTCGGACATGATTTGTTATGTGGTAGGGTGTTGTGTTGGTGTAGTTGGTGAATTTCTTTGGTACAGAAAAGTTGGCTAACGAATCGTTGAAACCGAGCCCATTTCGTCTGGTTTTCCAGTCGCCCGGCTCCGGTCAAGAATTCGCGGACTATGTTGGTTGGCGACCCTGATAACTTTCCCCGCTCAGTTCTTGACGCTCCGCCTCTGTTCTCGTTCCAATTGCCCACAACCCCGTCCGTTCCATCTTGCCCACCCGTCGGCTAATGGTCCGGTTTAACTCTGTGTTGGGCCAAAACTATGTCGAACTATACCTATTCTAAGCCAATACCGATTCTCCGTAGCTTTGATGAAGCTAAGGCGAAGGAATATTATGTCGAATTCCTAGGCTTCAAAGTTGATTGGGAACACCGATTCGAAGATAACACTCCGCTGTACATGCAGATATCGCTGGGGGAAACGATTATCCATATATCTGAACATCATGGAGATAGTACGCCAGGTTCCCACATGCGTATTGAAATTAATGATGTCGAAGCCTTCTGTCGGGATTTAAATGCTAAGAAGTACAGGCATGCGCGTCCAGGATTTCAGCTCATGCCTTGGAATACTGTCGATATGACTATTGGTGACCCATTCGGTAATCGTATTACGTTTTACTCCCAGAAACGGTAAATTGGCCCAACTAGTCGGTACGGGGAGCGCGTGACATGTGGTTATGGCTCAGGCTGCCCTGGTTCTCCACATAGGGTCGCAACCACGTTCCAGGCAAGTGGGTGTCGCTGCGGTCAAGAATTCGCGGCGGCCCGGACTACTTAACAGCTAGGGTTGCCACCGCCGCTCAGTTCTTGACGCCCCGCTTAATCCCAATCAGTCCCACTCATATGGGCTGCGATGATTCGGATGGTCCGGGTCACGCGCCCCGGTACCTCGATGTTGGGCAGAAATGTTTCTAGCTCGTATGAATATATGTTTGTCAAATGATGTGGCTATTGGGTGGTGATGCCGTTTGTGTAAAGGCATACAGTAATGCCGATGATGATTACGTAGAT
>JALHRW010000255.1 GCA_022841245.1 Planctomycetota bacterium | reverse complement strand
TAAAAACCACGAACACCAATACAGACAAAGACGTAATCAAAAACAAGCGCTCCATATTTGTTGTATTTTGGCTAACAACGAGTTAAACCGGCCCATTTGCCGACGGGTGGGCACGATGGAACGGACGGGGTTGTGGGCAATTGGAACGAGAACAGAGGCGGAGCGTCAAGAACTGAGCGGGGGAAGACATGAGGGTCGCCAGCAACTTCAGTCCGCGAATTCTTGACCGGAGCCGGTGGACTGGAAAACCACACGTAATGGGCTCGGTTTCAACGATTCGTTAGCCAACTTTCCCATCAATCTTAAACAGTTTAGCAATCGAGGTTAGTACGCCCTATTCGCGATCAGCGTATTCGGCTTTAAACAGTTTCCCTTCTCTAAATGTTAAAACTACAATCGGCTTAGCGTCATCACCCTTATCACCGAACGGCGTTCTACGGATGATATACGACGCCATCTTCCCGCCGTCATGAACAATTCGCTGTCCGAGGACTACAATCTTTTCAACCTGTATTTCATACATACCTTCTGTCAGTATTTTATCAGGATAAATTACAAATTTCTTAAGCTTTACAGCCTCTTCCCCGAAACAAAGTACTGACAAAAGCGCAAGGATGATGGTTCTCATGGAATCTCCTGGGTGGTTATCGCGCATAAAATGTTGGCTAACATAGAGTTAAACCGGCCCATTTGCCGACGGGAGAGCAAGATGGAACGGACGGGGTTGTGGGCAATTGGAACGAGAACAGAGGCGGAGCGTCAAGAACTGAGCGGGGAAAGACATCAGGGTCGCCAGCGACTTCAGTCCGCGAATTCTTGACCGGAGCCGGGCACCTGGAAAACTACACGTAATGGGCTCGGTTTCAACGATTCGTTAGCCCAATCCCAATCCCACTTTCAAATCTTTGAGCATGTCATCAAAATCATCATCACTTAGCGCAGCTATGTCTTCAGTAGTGGCCCAAAGACTAGTGGCGTCTAAATGCGATATTATTGCCGGAGATTCACCATCATGTAATTTCCTTTTAGACCATTCCATATACTGAGGCACATCCACCATTCTTACATCTTTGTTCTCACTATTCTTATTCATACTTTCTTTCGTATAATATTCATATTTTTGGGCTAACATAGAGTTAAACCGGCCCATTTGCCGATGGGTGGGCAAGATGGAACGGACAGGGTGGAGGGCAATTGGAACATGAACGGAGGCGGAGCGTCAAGAACTGAGCGGGGGAAGACTTCAGGGTCGCCAGCCACCTTGGTCCGCGAATTCTTGACCGGAGCCGGGCGCATGGAAAGCCACACGCAATGGGCTCGGTTTCAACGATTCGTTAGGCCGTACTACTTAAAGCTAAATAATCCAAGATAAACCTTCTGACTACACTTATAATGTAATAATCATACAATCCGGATACCACTACGCATCCATAAAGTACAGCGATTTTATATGACAACGTGTGGACAGATAAATAAATTACTGCAACGGACAATAGCGCAACTGCAATCATTAGCGTAGATGATATTGATATTGTTTTTAATATTCTGTTAATGCGCGCATCATGTATTGGAGTATTGTCTGATTTACTAAGATGTACAATATGTTGTTTGATTATATGAGCACCATAAGCGTTTACGACCTGAGTAACCGCCACTAGGGATATGGAAACAGTAAATACTGAAAAGATCAGCGGACCAAACACGCCAAATGACATGGCTATGGCCACAGCAACCATTGCAACTGCCGGATGGATTATCCAATTTAAATCAGATATAACTTCAGGATAATTTGGTTCTTTCATTTTCAGCCTAACATAGAGGTAGTGTGGGTGCGTGACCCGGACCTTCCGAATCATCGCAAATAGCTTCAATGGCAACACTTATGACTAAGCGGAGCGTCAAGAACTGAGCGGCGGTGGCGTCCATAACTGTTAAGTAGTCCTGGCCGCCGCGAATTCTTGACCGCAGCGACACCCACTTGTCTGGACCGAAATGGCGACCCTATATGGAGAACCAGGGCAGCCTGAGCCATGACCACAAGTCACGCGCTCCCACTACCGACTGGTTAGGCATATTTCTTATACAACCAAATCGAATTTAAATAATCCGAATATCGAAACCATCATTGTATCTGTAGTGCTGGGTTTTCCTCTTCCGGAATCTCTAATTATTTTACAGTGCAACACAAATGGGAAATACGAATGTGAAACGTCCTGAGTGTATTGAGTAATTGAACCAGCGCCACCAATAGAATAGGATAAGCTATAAGTTCCACTCCATATTGTCACAGCATTAGATACATATCCCCCAAGGAGCATTGAAACTACTATGATATATTTCATGTGCCTAACATAGCGTTAAACCGGCCCATTTGCCGATGGGAGGGCACGATGGAACGGACAGGGTGGAGGGCAATTGGAACGAGAACAGAGGCGGAGTGTCAAGAACTGAGCGGGGAAAGATATCAGGGTCGCCAGCAATTTCAGTCCGCGAATTCTTGACCGGAGCCGGGCGACTGCAAAGCCACACGTAATGGGCTCGGTTTCAACGATTCGTTAGGCAATCCCCTCAATAAATGATTTAATCCTATTAATTTTTGAATAGTCGGTGCGGGATAAATATTTGGAATATTCAGTATACAGATGAAGCCACCGCTTAGCGTCACCATGTGTCATTAACTGCTTATGACCCTTAGGAAATACTAACTTTTCGATCTCGTCTAATTCTCGTTTAATTGACCTTTTCATTTCATTGCATTTTGTGCAATTCTTTCTGACAACATTGATGCTGAGCTTCAACACTTCATACATGTATTGTTTTTGTTTGGCTGTAAATGAAAACTTATTGCCGCAGGTATTACAAGTTGCAGTCGTATTACTATAATATTCCGGGACGAAATACGATCGCAAACTAACTGGATTCATTTGATCTCTATTAACCTTAATGGCATTCATTCGCGATTTTTGCCACATCTCTTCTTCCATATTCCTAGTATAGCGTGGTAATTTACGCATGATTGCCTAACATCGAGTTAAACCGGCCCATTTGCCGACGGGTGGGCACGATGGAACGGACGGGGTGGAGGGCAACTGGAACGAGAACAGAGGCGGAGCGTCAAGAACTGAGCGGGGGAAAACATCAGGGTCGCCAGCCACTTCAGTCCGCGAATTCTTGACCGAAGCCGGTGGACTGGAAAATAACACGAAATGGGCTCGGTTTCAACGATTAGTTAGCCGAATTTCTATACCCCGATTTCTGTATATTACGTCGAACATAATAGCCTATCATGAAAAGAGTCACCGGGAATATCCCGCCCATAAATAATGTGAATCTCATAAGAACAAGAATGACATAATTATGGATAAAAGATCTGCTATAAATATTATCTGACAATATCAACAATGATGCAATCCAAATTAGTACAAATGCAAAAGATAAAATCACCCAGGAATACCTAGATTTAATTATACACCCTATAATGGACAACACGCTGTACAGTCCCAGAATCACCATCCAATGTTCAGCAGCAAACAACGCAACTGCATTTATCTGCCATAAATCTGGCTCTTTAAGACATAGCCTAAGATATGGAATCGTATTTATCCCAAGATATATCCAAAAATAACCAACTATAATCACTAAGGCTATTGTAGGCATATTAATATTCGGCTAACATAGAGGTACCGGGGCGCGTGACCCGGACCATCCGAATCATCGCAGCTCATGTGAGTGGAACCAATTGGAATTAAGCGGAGCGTCAAGAACTGAGCGGCGGTGGCGACCCTATCTGTTAAGTAGTCCTGGCCGCCGCGAATTCTTGACCGCAGCGACGCCCACTTGCCCGGATCGTGGTGGCGACCCTAAGTGGAGAATCAGGGCAGCCTGAGCCATGACCACAAGTCACGCGCTCCCCGTACCGACTAGTTAGGCCGATTCCCTGTCTAATGTGGGAAACTAATTCAGAAATATTTAAAACCGTTAATATTCCACCACTAACAACTTCAGCATTATGCACCGCATCAAGTGAATACTTTAGTGAATAACGTTTATCGCAGCCATATGTAGTTACATATAACAGGCGTCGACGATTCAAAATGTTCACAAATCCGATACCGCATCTATCCGCCGGCCAATTATCAACCACTTCAATCTGCGTCCAAAATTGGCGGGTGACAATCTGTATTATAGCGCAAGTACGCAAATTTTTGCAATATAACATTTATCGGCCTAACATCAAGGTACCGGGGCGCGTGACCCGGAACATCCGAATCAGAGCAGCCCACATGAGTGGAACCGGCTGGGATTAAGCGGAGCGTCAAGAACTGAGCGGCGGAGGCAGCTTATCTGTTAATTAGTCCTGGCCGCCGCGAATTCTTGACCGCAGCGACACCCACTTGCCTAGAACGTGGTGGCGACCCCATATGGAGAACTAGGGCAGCCTAAGTCATAACCACATGTCACGCGCTCCCCGTACCGACTAGTTAGGCCAATTTTTTAGCATCGGCCGCTAATAACTTATCAATTATCCCCGGAAGTACTTCTTCAATATTATTCGGTTTACCATGCCAAAGTTTTGTGAATTCACGGAACTGCTCATTGCTACATCCCATTCTGTATTCATTAAACTCATCATACCATCTGACGCCTACAATGTAATCCATCTGCTGATTTATGTATTCAAACTCATGCCGGTTGGTTGTGTCATTATAGATAACATTAGTAAACATAGCCATGCATAAGTCCTTTCGTAGTAACAGTATTGGCCTAACATAGAGTTAAACCGGCCCATTTGCCAACAGGTGGGCAAGATGGAACGGACGGGGTGGTGGGCAATTGGAACGAGAACAGAGGCGGAGCGTCAAGAACTGAGCGGGGGAAGACATCGGGGTCGCCGGCGACTTCAGTCCGCGAATTCTTGACCGGAGCCGGGCACCTGGAAAACCACACGAAATGGGCTCGGTTTCAACGATTCGTTAGCCACTTCATCTTATTTCAAACACCGTATAATTATTTCGTTAGGAAAGATTCTGCTTAAATGAGAACAAATCCCGGATTTTCCAATATTCATTAAAACAATTACCATAGGCTGACCTAAAATAATATACAAAAACCGCAAAGCCAATCAGCCAGAACAAGAAAACCATACTGAATTCGACAGCTATCCAACTAAGGGATGAACCCGAAATCAGATCAGTGATAACCCAATAAATCGGGGCAACAATGATATAGCCCATGAAAACAAACGCCATCATTCGTTGAAGGAATATCATCTTCCTAACGTAAGCCTGCATTTGTGGATTAAGTTTATCAAAGTAGTTAAAGTTCATAAATCAGAGGCCTGAAATGGGAATTTTATACCTTATTATTGATTGATGACTTATATCAATATCAGGTGGCTAACACAGAGTTAAACCGGCCCATTTGCCGACGGGTGGGCAAGATGGAACGGACGGGGTAGTGGGCAATTGGAACAGAAACAGAGGCGGAGCGTCAAGAACTGAGCGGGGAAGAGTGCCAAGTTCGTCAACCACTTCAGTCCGCGAATTCTTGACCGGAGCCGGGCACCTGGAAAACCACACGAAATGGGCTCGGTTTCAACGATTCGTTAGGCGAATAACCCAATCCATACAATCAACGTAAGGGACAGAACGACAGACAAGCAACCAGCCTTATTTCGTGGCCTATATGATTCAATAATAGAGGAAATATCTTTGTGGTAGTTACCCTTGACTGCCTTTTCACCAGTAACACTTTCTATTTTCTGAATGACTTCATCCACAGTAACCAACTCTTGATCAGTCCACACATGAAACGATTTGCTGACATCGCATATAATTGATGCCATGGTAGAATCTTCGAAGACTATCATATCACCAATTGACCAATCTTCACCGTCAAAATTGGAGTGGCCAAGGATTATTGCCAAATCATCATCAGAATTCACATACTGTACACTTTTTCCCTTCGACGATAACACTATTGGCATATCATTCGCCTAACATCGAGGTACCGGGGCGCGTGACCCGGACCATCCGGATCAACACAGCCCACACGAGTGGATCCAAATGGGACTAAGCGGAGTGTCAAGAACTGAGCGGCGGTGGCAACCTTAA
>JALHRW010000254.1 GCA_022841245.1 Planctomycetota bacterium | reverse complement strand
CCGCCGGAGCCAGCACGGCAAGAGCCAGCAGCAGCGGCGAGAGGGCGAGCGGGTGGTTCGGACGGGGTGAACGCAGGCGCATGGGGCGTCCCTCGGGGCAAGAAGGCGGCAATCGTGCCGCTGGCGACGGTCGGGTGGATGCTAGGATGGGAGGTGGATGCCGGAGGGGTAAGGCCCCGCCAGCGTCCATGGTGTCACTCTCACCGCGTTATGGTCAACGCGGTGGGGGCTGCTGGCCGGGGGGCATCATGGGTGGCATGCCGGGCTGCTCCATGCCAGGGGGCACGGCGGGACCATCAGGCTGCTTGCCTGCCTTGCCTCTCGGTCCAGGGCCGGTGGGGCCGACCGGTTCGGGGGCGGCTTCGGGGGCCGGAGCGACCGGGGCCGGGGCAGCCTTGGGTGTCATCACACCGTCGGGGTCGTGCACCTTCACATTGCGTTCGACGAGCTCCCACCAGGCGATGCGGCCATCGGGGAAGACGTAGTAGTCGGTGTCGGTCTCATAACTGGCGAGATCGAGCGCGCCTTCAGCCTTCTTCGCCTTGTGCAACTCGTCGAGCGGGCCGGTCCCGGGCTTGAACGCCTTGGGCGCCTCGGGCACCAGCTTCCACTGGCGGAAATCGCTCGGCGCCTTGGTGAACTCGTCTTTCTCGACCAGGCTGGCGGCACGGTGCGGGTAGAACAGCACCTCCCTGCCCGACGGGGGGTTGACGCTGATCAGCTTGGTCAGCACCAGGACGCTGCCGGTGTTCGGGTTCTTCAGCTCGACGATATCGGTCTTGACCACCTTCTTGTCGAGGAACAGGTCGCGGCCCTTGCCGCCGCCCTGGCGCGCCACGGGCTTGATGAACCAGTACAGCACGCGCTCCTGGTCCTTGACCAGCTTGTCGACCACGAAAGGCGTATCGAGGTCCTGAACGATGGTCTGGGGAGGCGGGAAAGGATTGGGGATTTTCACCTGCTTGAGGCCAAGCTGGTCGCCGACGCCGAACTTCTCCTCGATCGGCCTCTCCATCCATTTGCGCTCGCCACCTTGCTCGAACAGGCGGAGCAGGAGGAAGCGACCGACATCCCGCGTCTTCTGCGGGTCTTCCGGCAGTTGGGCGGTGCTGAAGCCGAGCAGGGCGAAGCGTACGCTGTCGGTGGCCTGGACGGTGGCCTCGGGAGTGTCCAGGCTGTAGGCTCCGAGAAACAGCTTCTCGTCCGTCTGCAGTCTGGTTCCGGCTGGGAGCGGACCGGGCGAGGGACGCAGCAGGTTCTTGAAGAAGGTGCCATTCTTGGCGCTGATCTGGGCCAGGGCCTTCTCTAGCACGGCGGGGTCTTCCATCGGTCCGCCCGAGGCCGGACCGGAGTGGACCAGCACGGTCTGCCGCGGCCGTTCAGCGATCTTCTTATCGATGTCGAGGGCGGTGGCGGCGGCGATCAGGCGGGCACGCACCTTGTGGGTCTGCCAGGGCTCCGGCGTCGGGATTGTCACCTCGCCGGACGGAATCGCGGACAGCGGCAGCACGCCTTCCGTGCTGGCGCCGGGCAGGACCAGGGGCTTCCAGTCGTTGTCACCGACCTTGATCTCGATCTGGAGGCCGAGCAAACGGCCGGTGTTGACCACCGTGCCCTTCTCTTCGCGGGTCCACTTCCGGTCGGCCTCGCTGCTGATGCGCCTGGCGCCCTTGGCTTCTGACTCGGGCGGGGCGACGGTGATTTTCAGAGAGCCGATGGCGTCCTTGATGCCGACCGTGGGAGTGAGCAGTTCGTAGATGTAGAGGTAGACGCTCTTCGGGCCGTCATCGTCAATGACCTTATCCCCCTGACCCTTGTCTGGGGGATTGGTCAGCCACGCCATCGTCGGAGTGACCGGAGCGGATTCGCCGACCCGGCCGAGCAGCTGGTCGAGGTACGGCCGCGGCTCCTTCATTACCGGTGGGCTCTGCTTCTTGAACACGGCTGCGATCTTGGCGTTGATCGCCTCGATCTGCTGCTGGTTGTCCTTGGGTCGGATGGTCGGGTCGTTGATCGTCCCCCACAGGACCAGGCCGCAGCTGCCGGCCACCATGGCCAGTACGATTTTCTCGCCGTGGGCGAGGAGGAAGGTCTGGGCGTTCATGTCAGTTCCCTCCCATGAAGCCGGGTACGACGCCCGGGGCGGTCGTGCCATCGGCCGGCGCGGCGGCGCCAGGCTCGGCGAATTCGATGACCTCAAGCGAAGCGACCAGGTGCATATTGTCATCCGCCACGTCGTAGCGCTCGCCAGCCGCCGCCGATTCGCGGCGGCTCAGGGTGGTCGAGGTGATGGCGATCAGCGGCTTGTCGGCTTCGGCGTTGCGTTCGAGGTTGGCGGTAAGCGCCAGCAAGGCGCTGAGCGGCCCGTCGAGGGTCAGCCGCAGACCGATCGCGCGAGTCATGATTTGCCCGCTGATCGCGGTGCTCAGCTGGCGCATGCCGGCCTCGCTGTCGGCGGTGCTGCCGCCGACCCACTCCACCGAGGCGATCACCGCGCTGGCGTTGGCCCGGTCGACGCTGGGGCCGGTCGGGCCGACCACCGGGTTGTCGGCGATGGCGACGCGGGCGGCGATCAGGCGGTCGGCGAGCAACTCCATGGCACGCAACCGGGCGGTGAGCTGGGCGTGCTCCCTGGGATCGGGGAAGGTGCCCGACTTGGTGTACAAGCCGATCGAGGCGCGCACTGTCGCGGGGCTCTCGTTGCTGGCGTTGATCACATCGGTCTCGGCTGCGCGCTTCATGCAGCCAGCCTCGCGCAGACGCACGATCAGCGCCTCGCTGGCGGTGATGTAGGCGCTGTACCACTCGAGCACGTTCTTGGTCGAGGTCACCGGCTTGTGCAGCCAGACGCTGCGGCCGAGCAGCTGAGCCTTGATGTCGATCAGCTGCTTCTCGTACTTCTCGACGTGCGGCTGCAGTACGCGCTTCCAGCTCTCGGTGATGAGGTAGTCGTTGGCCAGGCGCTGGGTGTCAGCCGGATTCTCGGCGTCGAACAGACCGGGCGGGTCGCCGCGATCGGCACGCTTCTCCAGCTCCTTGAGGTCCTTCGACTGCCGGTCGAGCTCGTTCTTCGTGTCGCGCGCGGTGCTGGTCGGCACCAGCAGCAGCCAGGCTGCGATGATGGCGACCAGGGCGACGCCGCAGATGATCCAGAAGAGATGCCTCACTTGGCGGCCTCCCCGCCGACCGCGGCGATGGTGCAGGTATAGGTGGTGGTGCTGGTGGCCAGCGTCTTCTTCTCTTCAATCGGCCGGAGGTCGCCCTTCTCGTCGAGCTTGTCGCGGTCGAGGTAGTACCAGCTGACCACGCCTTCGATGTCGGAGGTCGCCTGGACGTCGGCGAACAGGGTCGGCGCCTTGGCCAGGTCCTGGAGGTGGGCCGGCATGGGCAGTTCGCGCAGGGTCTTGAGCAGGGCCGAGCGCACTTCGCCCTGGCTGGGGCCGGCCGGAATGTCGATCTGCACCGAGACGGTGCGGACGACGGCCAGGGGCCGGAAGGGATCGTTGCCGCCGGTGCCGGCAGCCGCGCCGGCGGCCGTCGCCTCGCCGAACTCGACCTTGCGCAGGTACGCACCCTGCAGGGCCGGGGTCGTCTCGATCATCGCCTGCAGGGTCGGGGCCGGCGGACGGAAGGTGGGGGTCAGGGCGATGCCCTGCACCGCGCTGGTCACTCCGCCGAGCACCGCGTGGGCCAGGCCCTGGTTGGCCCCGACCACGTCGAAGGCGGCGAGTTTTGGCGCCAGCGTCTGCACCTTCTCCAGCACCGCCTTGGAGTCCTGCATGCGCTCGCGGTTCTCCTTGGCGTACTGCGTCACTTTGGTGGCGAGGTTGGAGTTGACCTGGGCGGCGCTGCTGGCGACCGCGTAGTCGGCCCACATGGTGGCGCCGATGATGCCGAGGGCGGCGACCGCGGCCCAGCGCTTGCTGGCCAGCAGACGCTCGGTCTGCATGCCGCGCGGCATCAGGTTGACGTCGGCGCGCGAGACTCCGGTGGCCTGCAGGCCGAGGCCCATGGCCACGCCCAGCGCCTGCAGATCCTGCATGAAGTGGCTGCGGTCGAGGCCGCCGGCGACCTGGATGCGGTCGAGGTCCTCGAGGATGTTGATGGTCAGGCGCAGCTTCTCGGCCATGTACTCGGGCAGCCCGGGCAGGCGGAAGGTGTTGCCGGAGATGACCAGATTGTCGAGCGTCGCGGTGGTGTTCTGGGTGCGGTAGAAGCCGAGGCTGCGGTTGATCTCGCTGACCAGCTCGGTCAAGCCGCTCTCGATCACCTTGATGATCTTCTCGGCCTGGCGGCTGTCGCCGACCTGGCGCTTGAGCGTCTCGGCCTCGGCCACGCTGACGCGGAACTTCTTGGCGAAGACCTGGGTGATGTCGTTGCCCGACACCGGCAGGCTGCGCATCCACAGCTGGTCGGCCTGGTAGACCACCAGGTCGGTGTTGTCGGCGCCGACGTCGAGGATGATGACCGCCTCGCCCTCGGGGAACGACTGGTCGAACTTGATGAAGTTGTACAGCGCCAGCGACGGCACCGAGACGCCGGCGAGGTTGATGCCGACCGCCTTGGTCTTGGCGATCAGCTCCTGGATGATCTCGCGCTTCACCGCGAACAGCGCGACGTCGAGCGAGCTGCCATCCGGCGCCGGCGAGCTGTGGTAGCCCCATTCGACCTCGTCGAAGTTGCCCGGGATCTGCTGCTTGGCTTCCAGCTCGACCATCGCGTGCATGCGCTTCTGGTTGATCACCGGCACGTTGACCGCGCGGGAGAACACCTGCCGCCCGCTGATGGCGGCGTAGACCGGCGTGGTGCCGAACTCCTCGCGGGCGATGATCGCCTGCAGGGCGTTGCTCACCGCGACGTCGCGGTCGCCGCCCTCTGGCACGGTGATCGGCTCGATCGCGTAGCCCAGCACTGTCACGCCATCGCCGCTGCGCGACAGCTTGACCGCCTTGATCGACGCGTGGCCGATGTCGAGGCCCCAAGCGACCGGATGGCTGTCCATAACGTCTATCCCCACGGGTGGATGCGTGCCGGCGCAGAGCCGGGCGTCGGGTCACGCTAGCGCCCGGGCCGGCCGCGACCAAGGGGCGCGGAAGGCGGGGGGGGTGCATGTGTGTCACCGGGATGGCGTCGGCTTTCCGGCCGTCCGGCCAGGCGATCGTCGGGGTTTACGCGCTATCCCCGGCCGGCACCGTGCGCGTCATGAGTGACAAGATCATCCGCTTTCCCGGGGCCGCCAAGGCGCCTGCACCGGCTGCGCCCGAGGCTACGGGCCCGGATGGACTCACCGAGGACCAGCGCAAGGCGGTGCAGATCGCCATCGGCGGCATGGCCTTCGTCATCGTCGGGATCAAACCGACCGACCGCGGCGCCGACTTCTTCACCGCCGTGCACGGCGACCCGACCGACCTGCGCAACGCCCAGGACCACCTCGGCGGAGTCATCGCGCGGGCTCTTTCACGCAAGGGGATATCATGAGTCATTGCCCCGGTTCGTTGTTCGTGGTTCGTCGTTCGTGGTTCCGCAGGATCAGCCTGCTGCTGCTGCTCGGGGTGGCGCTGGCGGCAGGGGAGGCCAAGGGGACAGTGGTCGTCACCTTGACCGGCGGACTGGAGTTGCGTCCGGCCGAGGGGCTCTTCGGGGGCGGCGAGCCGTCGCTGCACGAAGCGACCCAGCAGCTGCGCGAGGCGCTCGGCGGGCCGGAGGGTCGCGTCATCCTCGATCTTTCGCGCGGCTTCCGCCCCGGTCTGGCAGCGGCTGAGGAGATCGCCGCGGTGTTGCGCGAGCGCGCTCCCGGCCGCAAGGTCGCCTGCCTGGTCGACCAGTGCGAGGACAGCGTCCTGGTGGTCGCCGCTGCCTGCGACGAGGTGGTCATCCCCAGTGGCGGGATGACGGCGATCAAGGGCCTGGCGGCCGAGAGCTGGTACCTCGCCGGGGCGCTGGGCCGGATTGGCGTTACATTCCACGCTGTCGCCAGCGGACCGTTCAAGACCGCGCCGGAGATGTTCACCAGCGACGGCCCCAGCGACCAGGCGCGGGCCGAGACGCGCCAGCTGCTCGCCGCCCTCGACCGCACCCTGGTCGCGCTCAGCCTGCGCCCCGGCTTCGACGCCGC
>JALHRW010000253.1 GCA_022841245.1 Planctomycetota bacterium | reverse complement strand
CGCTGGTCGCTGGTCGCTGGTCGCTGGTCGCTGGTCGCTGGTCGCTGGTCGCTGGTCGCTGGTCGCTGGTCGCTGGTCGCTGGTCGCTGGTCGCTGGTCGCTGGTCGCTGGTCGCTGGCCCGCAAGCGCGGGACTGAACGCTGCTGGCTGTAACCGTCCATGGAGCGAGCGCCCGGGCGAGCGACGAGCGATCGGATCAGCACCGTGTGGTAGATGTCGCGAGTCCGCAGCGAGACTGGAACGGTCGGCCCTGATACACCGAATCGACGCGCGTATGCGCGGCGTGTCGAGCGGGGGTTCCGGGGGCGAAGGCCCCCGGCGGGTACGTAGGGCAGAGCCCTACGAGCTAAAGATCGAAGAACCAGCAGGCGCAGCGCACCAGCAGCGGATTCCCGCCGACCTTGCCGGCCAGTGCCAAGCGCTTGTTCTCCAGCAAACGGTCGCGCAGCTTGACCCGGAACAGTACGGTGACGCGCGCCATGGCGAAGGCCGCCACCGGTGCCAACACCAGCCCGAGCAGCGCCAGCCCCAGCCAACCGGTGTGCGACCAGCCGCTGCCGTGCAGCAGGCCGATGCCGGAGGCCGTCTGCGCCACGCCGTCGAGGGCGTTGCCCAGGACCAGGGCCAGCGGCCCGACCGCCAGGGCGAGCAGCTTCATCACGCCCCAGAACAGGAACACCGTGCCGAGGTGGCAATTGAGCACGATGGCGAGCAGCAGCACGATCAAGGCGAGCGGGTTCGGCCCGCCGAGCCAGATCGGCATGAAGCCGAGCAGGGTGCCGAGCGCCGCGGCGAGGGCGATCTGCCACGGTTCGGCGGCGGAGATGAGGGCGCGGACGAAGCCGCGGAACAGCTTGAAGACCAGGTACATGGCTACTTCCCCAGCCCCTTGAAGAGGTCCTTGGCCTTGTCGGTCGCCTTCTTCACGTCCTCATTCTTCTGCAGTTCCTGCAGCTTCTCGTTCTTCTGCAGCTGCTCCTCCAGTCGTTTGGTCCCTTCTTCGATCGCGGCCTGCTTGGCGGCGTCGGCGAGCGAGCCCTTGGCCAGCGCTTCCAGCCCGTCGTCGGCGATCTCGGGCTGCTCCGGCGTGCCGCCGAGCGTCATCGTCCAGGCGAGCGGCTTGCCGCCGAGCCGGTTGACGATCTGCGCGACCTGGGTCTGGCGCGGGGTCGGTTCGCGCGGCACCAGCTTCAGGCCGCTGACCGTCGCCTGGATGGTGCCGCTCAGCTGCTGCGACCACTGCGCATCGAGGGTCAGGTCGGCGGTGCCGCTGGCGCCGTGCCTGGCGATCGCGTCACCGGCGAGAGCGGGATGGGCGAGGGCCGCCAGCGGCAGCTGCTTCGCGACGGTCTTGAATCGGCCGCGACCGACGCCGAGGTCGAGCCCGCCGGCGCCACGCGTCTGAGCCTGCAGGTCCAGGCCCCAGTCGGCACCGCGTTCGCGCCTGCCCCAGCCGAGGTTGGTGCCCTTGGCCGAGAAAGCGGTGACGGCGAACGGCGTGTCGTCGGGCAGCAGCAGCTCGCGGCCGCTGACCCGCAGGTCGCGGATCAGCACGCGCATGGCCGGGCCGCGCGGGCCGGGCGCCGGCTCGTAGCTGCGCGCCCCGCTCCAGTCGTGGGCCGGCTTGGTGCGCGGCGGTTTCTCGGTGGCGGGCGCCGACTCCGCCTGCTCGGCCTTCTCGTCCTCGCCCTTCTGCCACTCGTAGGCCTTCTTGGCATAGCTCCACCAGTCGAGCTTGCCCCAGTCGGTGCCGCCGCGTTCCTCGGGCGGCGGGGTGGCGAGCGGGATGGTGCCGTCGCCGCGCCGGCGCAGGTCACCGGACGCGCCCTCCAGCACCAGGGTGTCGAGCACCATGTCGCCACCCAGGCAGGCGAGCAGGTCGGCGTCGAGCTCGGCGCGGTCCGCCTTGAACAGCGAGCGCGGTTGGCCCTCGACCACTTCGCGCAGGTCGAGCTTGTCGATGGTGATGCGGCCGCCGAACACCGACACGGCGATCTGCGTTTCGGGCGCCAGTTCCAGTCCGGCGAGCCCGGCCGCGCTGCGCACCTTGCCGGCCAGCCACGGCTCGACCGCCAGCGGCACGAGCGCGAGCAGGACCAGCACGGTCAGCGGCAGCAGCCACAGCGCAGCGGGACGGAGCAGGCCGGGCTTCTTCGGAGGCACGGCAGGGGATGGGTCGGGATCGGTCACAAGCGGACTATCTCAGGGTTCGTGCTGGCCGCTAGCCGCTAGCCGCTAGCCGCTAGCCGCTAGCCGCTAGCCGCTGGCCGCTGGCCGCTGGCCGCTGGCCGCTGGTCACTGAAGCCCACGGTCCTGGGCTGGCCGCTGACGACTGGGCCGCTATCGTCCCGCCATGCCCCGCACCGCGACCGTCACGCGCAAGACCCGCGAGACCGATATCACCGCCACTTGGGACCTCGATGGCGGCGCCAGCGAGATCTCCACCGGCATCGGTTTCCTCGACCACATGCTCGAGGCGTTGGCCAAGCACAGCGGCACCGGCATCCGCCTGTCGTGCGTCGGCGATCTGCACATCGACGGCCACCACACCACCGAGGACTGCGGCATCGTCCTCGGCCAGTGCCTGCGGCAGGCGCTCGGCGACAGGGCCGGCATCGAACGTTTCGGGCACATCGCCTGTCCGCTGGACGAGGCGCTGGTCGAGGCGGTCATCGACATCAGCGGTCGTGGTTGGCTGACCTACGAGCTGGCCCCGGCGGCGGCCTCGATCGGCGGCCTCGCCACCGAACTGGTGCCCGAGTTCTTCGGCGCCCTCGCCGACCAGGCCTGCATCACCGTCCATCTGCACCAGCGCGCCGGCCGCAACAGCCACCACGTGGTCGAGGCCGGCTTCAAGGCCTTCGCCCGCGCCCTGCGCCAGGCCATCCGCGTGACCGGTAGCGGTGTGCCATCAACTAAGGGCTTACTGGCCTGACAGCAGGGATTGCACCCGGTTCCTGCCCGGCCTATACCCGACGCGTGGCCATTCGTCTCCTGCTCGTCTTGTGCGTTGCCGCAGCCCTGGTCGCTGGGGAGCCGGTGCGCGTGCTGCATGCGCCCGACTACCCGCCGTACGAGTACCTCGACGAGCAGGGCCGGCCGCAGGGCGCCTTCATCGAGCTGTACCGGCTGTGGGCCGCCCGCACCGGCCGCGAAATCGTGTTCGTCAGCCAGCCGTTCAGCGCCTCGTTGGCCGCCCTCGCCGATGGTCGCGGCGACGTCATCACGGCGATGACCTGGACGGCGGAGCGCGCCCGCATCTTCGACTTCGCTCCTGCCTTCCTCACCGAGCGCAACCACATCGTCGTGCTCGCCAGCGACACCGCCGCCGTTCCTGCCGATCTGCGCGGCCGCACGGTCGGCATCGTCGCGGAGGAGGTGGTGGGGGCCGAACTCCTGCGCCTGGGCGCCGAGCCTCGCGCCTTCCCCGACTACAGCGCCCTGGTCGACGGCCTGCTCACGGGGAAGGTCACCGCGGCGACCACCAGCACCGAGGTCCTGCTCCATCTGCTCACCCGCCGCGATGCCCTCGGCCGCGTCCGCGTGCTCGAGCCGCCGGTACTGGAGACCGGCTTCCGCCCGGCGGTCAAGGTGGGTCGGACGGAGCTGCTCGCGGCTCTCGAATCCGGCTTCGCGCGCATCCCACCGGCCGAGGTCCGGGCCGTGGTCGAACGTTGGCTGCCGTCCGAACGCGGCCGCAGCCTGGTCGAATCGCGCGGACGCTGGCTGTGGTGGAGCGGCGCCGCCCTCGCTGCCGCCGCCCTCGTCGCCGCCGCGCTGTGGCAGGTCAACCGCACGCTGCGGCGTCGCGTCGCCCAGGCCAGCACCGCGCTGGCCGGGACCAACCAGCTGCTCGCCGGGCTGCTCGACGCCGCCACCGAGGTGTCGATCGTCGCCACCGATCCGCACGGCATCATCACGGTGTTCAACAGCGGCGCTGAGCGCCTCAGCGGCCGTCGCGCCGTCGATGTCATCGGGCGCGAGACGCCGCTCATCCTGCACGATCCCGCCGAGGTGCGCGAGCGCGGCGGACGGCTCGCCTTCGACGTCCTGGTCGACCAGGCCGCCCGCCTCGACCGCGAGCTGTCGGAGTGGACCTACCTGCGGCCTGACGGCGTGCGCCGTCAGGTCTCGCTGGCGGTGACCCCGGTGCGCGACTCCGGTACCGTGCGCGGCTGGCTGCTCATCGCCCTCGACATCAGCGAACGCCGGCAGATGGAGGACCGCCTGCGCCAGGCGCAGAAGATGGACGCCCTCGGCCAGCTCGCCGGCGGGGTGGCGCATGATTTCAACAACATGCTCGCCGGCATCATGGGCTACGCCGAGCTGCTCGTCCTCGAGGCCACCGGGCCGGCCCGTGGCCATGCCGCCGAGATCGCCAGCAACTGCGAACGCGCCGCCGCGCTGTGCCAGCAGCTGCTCGCCTTCTCGCGCACCTCGGGCGTGGCCCGCCGCGCCGTCGACCTGCACGCGGTGGTCAGCCAGACCGTCGAGCTGTTCCGCCATGGCGTCGACCGGCGCCTCGAGGTCCACCTCGATCTCGCGGCCCGGCCGGCCGGCGTGATCGGCGACGAGCACCTGCTGGCCAATGCCCTGCTCAACCTGCTGATCAACGCCCGCGATGCCCTGCCCGAGGGTGGCACGATCACCGTGTCGACCACGCGCCGGGCGGGCGAAGACGGCGAACTCGTCGTCCTGACCGTCGCCGACAGCGGCCCCGGCATTCCCGCTCCGGTGCTGTCGCGCATCTTCGAGCCCTTCTTCACCACCAAACCGGATGGCAAGGGCACCGGCCTGGGTCTGGCCGCGGTCTACGGCATCGTCCAGCAGCACGGCGGACAGGTGGTGGTCGAGAGCCCGCCCGGTTGCGGCGCGCGCTTCAGCCTGCTGCTGCCGGCCGCCGGCTCGGCCATCGTGCGCAAGGCCGAGCTGCCCCTGCCGCAGGGCGGCGGCATGCGCGTCCTGCTGGTCGACGACGACGAGTCGGTACGCACCGCCCTCGCCGCCGGGCTCACCGTGCTCGGCTGGCAGGCGCGCACTGCCGCCACCTCAGACGAAGGCGAGCGCATCGCGCTGGCCTGGCGGCCGGACGTCCTGGTCCTCGATCAGATCATGCCCGGTCGCCACGGCACCGAGCTGCTCGCCGGGCTGCGCGCCGCCGGCCTCGCCTGTCCGGCGGTACTGCTCAGCGGCTGCATCCCGGCCGACAACATCGATCGCGAGGCCCTCGGTCTTGCGGCCGTGGTGGTCAAGCCGATCCGCCTCGCCGAGCTGGCGGCGGTGCTGGCGGCCTGCCGCCGCTGAGCCGCCACGTCGTCGGCGCGGTCCCGTGCACGCGGGCGAACGCGCGGCTGAAGTGGAAGGGGTTGGCGAAACCGAGCGTCGCGCTCACCGAGCGCACCGGCCAGTCGGTGGTGCGCAGCAGTTCCCCGGCGCGCTGCACCCGCCATCGGGCATGCGCCTGCACCGGCCCGCAGCCGAGCTCGGCACGGCACTGCCGTTCGAGCGTGCGGCGGCTCAGACCGATAGTGCGGGCGATCGTCTCGGCCGAGGCCGGACCGGGCGGCAGCCGGGCAAACAGCGCCTGCAACCGCGCGGCGAAGCCGTGGTCGGCGGTGAAGGCCGGGACGAGCGCCTCGCTGGGCAGGCCGTCGACCAGCAGGCCGAGGATCGCGGCGAGCGCCGCGTCGAGGCGGGCTGGCCTGGCGCCGGCCTCGGCGAGATGTTCGAGTCCGCTGAGCGCCGCCAGCAACGCCGGAGCGGGCCGCGACACCTGCCGGCTGGCCGGGACTTCGGCGACGAACAGGCCGCCTGGCAGCCGGAACCACAGGGCGGTGAAGGCGGTGCCCGACTGCAGCAGGTCTTCGTGCCAGTCGCCCGGCTTGACCACCAGGGCCTCGCCTGGTGCCAGCGCGATCGCCTGGCCGTTGAGCGTGCTGCGGTAGTCGCCGCGCATCGCGACGATGACCTCGTGCTCGGCATGGCGATGCCGGTCCCAGCCGCCAGGGCAGGAGGCCTCGACCTGGCTGATGGCGAGGAACGACGCCTGTCCCGCCGCCTCGCCGGGCGGCCGATGCAGCCAGCGCGTGGCGGGCAGGACGGGCATGGCAGGAGGTTAGCGGCCAGCGACCAGCGGCCAGCGGCCAGCGCCCAGCGCCCAGCGCCCAGCGCCCAGCGACCAGCGGCCAGCGGCCAGCGCCCAGCGCC
>JALHRW010000252.1 GCA_022841245.1 Planctomycetota bacterium | reverse complement strand
GGTGATCAGCCCGCAGCCCGAGTCCGGCCCGGCCGAGCTGACCCTCGAGCGCTTCGCCACCAGCGGCGCGCAGGCGGTGATGCGCGTGCTGTTCCTCGCCCTGCCGCCGGAGCCAACGGCGCGCCGGCTGCAGGACGGCCTGGTCCTGCTGGCCAACGGCCGCGGCGCGATGACCCGGTTGCACGCCGACCTCGGTCGCATCAGCAGCAAGTACGATTGTCTGCTCGGCGCCAACCTGCACGCCGACGCGCCGTGCGACCGCCATGTCCTGGCCAAGCGTTTACGCGCCTGGGTCGACGCCGACGGCTTCATCACTCCGCTCGACGCCGCCAACCTCGCCGACTGCACCGCCGGCCCGCCGGCGCAGTGGAGCTTCATCGCCAACGCCGGCGATGGCCGCACCGTCGAGCTGCGTCTGACCGTCGACCTGCTCGCCGGCCGGAATGCCGTGGTCGCGCGCCTTGAGCGTCCGGCCGCCGCCCCGCGCTGGGGCCGGCCGCTGCCGCCCGAGGTGCGCGTCTCGGTGACGGTGCGCATCGACGTCGAGGACCGTTCGTTCCATGGCGAGACCCGGCGCAGCCCCGAGGCCGAGGCCCACCTCGCCGGCGCCACCACCGTGCAGCCGCGCGGCTTCACCTGCTCCTTCGCTGCTGATCGCCGGCTGGTGGCGGGTGCCGACAGCGGCTCCTTCCACGCCGACGCCGAGTGGTGCGAACGCATCGGCCACCCGGTCGAGGCCGGGCGCGGCATGACCGGCTCCGGCGACAGCTGGAGTCCGGGCTGGTTCGAGCTGCCGCTCGCCGCCGGCGAGGCCGCCACCCTGGTGCTGCACGCCGACGCGGACGCTCCGCCCACGGCGGAGGTTGCCGCCTTCGCCGAGTCCCGGCGGACACGCACCGCCGACGCGGTGGCGCGGGCCAATCTGCCTGGCCAGGACGAGCTCGGCCGGGCGCTGGCCACCGCGCTGCAGGCCTTCGTCGTGCGTCGCGGCGCCGGCTCGACGGTGATCGCCGGCTATCCCTGGTTCCTCGACTGGGGCCGCGACACCTTCATCAGCGCCCGCGGCATGCTCTCGGCCGGCCTCGACGACGAGGTGCGCGGGCTGCTCTGCGCCTTCGGCCGCTTCGTCGATCGCGGCACCCTGCCCAACCTGCTCAACGGCGATGAGGCGTGCAACCGCGACACCAGCGATGCGCCGCTGTGGTATGCCCTCGCCGCCGAGGAGTGGGTGGCGCGCAACCACAAGCCGGGCCACGCCCTGGAAGTCGCGCCCGGCCGCACCCTGCTGCAGGCCCTGGCCGACATCGCCACGGGGTGGATCGATGGCACGCCCAACGGTATCCGCGTGGACCACGCCAGCGCGCTGGCCTGGAGCCCGCCGCATTTCACCTGGATGGACACCAACTATCCGGCGTGCACCCCGCGCACCGGCTACCCGGTCGAGATCCAGGCCCTGTGGATCCGCCTGCTGCGCCAGCTCGAACGGGCCAAGGCGCCGGCGGCGCGCGGACCGTGGAAGGAGTGGGCCGATCGCGCCGAGGCCTCCTGCGCCCGCTTCTGGCTGGAGCCGGAAGGATGGCTGTCCGACTGCCTGCTGGCGCCGCAGGGCGAGCCGGCCGAGAACGCCGTGCCCGACCGCAGCCTGCGCCCGAACCAGTACATCGCCATCGCCCTCGGTCTGCTCGGCGGCGTGCCGGCGCGCCGCGCCTGCGCCGCCGGTGAACGCTTCCTGCTGGTGCCCGGTGCGATGCGCACGCTCGCCCCGCTGCCGGTCGAACCGCCGCTGGAGATCCGCTCCACCGACGGGCGCATGCTCGCCGACCCGCTGCGTCCCTACCAGGGCCGCTACGAGGGCGACGAAGACAGCCGCCGCAAGCCCGCCTACCACAACGGCACGGCCTGGCCGTGGCTGCTGCCGAGCTACTGCGAAGCGGTGGCGATGGCCTGGGATCACGCCCCGGCGGCGGTGGCGACCGCACGAGCCTGGCTCGGCTCGGTTGACGCGCTGCTCGATGCCGGCTGCCTCGGACAGCTGCCCGAGATTCTCGACGGCGACGCACCGCATACGCAGCGCGGCTGCGATGCGCAGGCGTGGAGCGTATCCGAGGCGCTGCGCGTATGGCGGCTCTTGGCCCGAGGGCAGAACTGACGGAAGCCAAGGCGAGAGAGTCGCTGGTCGGTGGTCACTGGCTGGAACAAGGAGCCGAACCGCGATCTCAGCCCTCGCTTGCGGACCAGCGACCAGCGACCAGCGACCAGCGACCAGCGACCAGCGACCAGCGGCCTGTGTCTACCTACGGCTTCGCCGGTACCTCAACCGTCGGCGCCGCCGCCGCCGGCTCGGCCAGACGGCTCCACCAGTACGTCCCATGCCGCCACCGCCCATATCCGGTGCACAGTACGCCGACGATGATCAGGCCGAGCACGATCCACGTCTTCCACGGCGTCTGCTGTTCCGCGTACGGATCATCGAGCCGACGCACGGCGTTGGGCGGCAGCTTGGCCAGCTCGGTCATGGTGGCGCCGAACGGGATGTTGATCGCGACGTTGCCGTTCACCGCCCAGCCGTTGGCATCGAGGATCGGGCCGAGGGTGCGCTGACGCAGCTTGAGCCAGGCGAGGACCATCGACGGCAGGCTGATCGCCAGGATGAGGCCGGCGATGCCGAGCGGAATCCAGTAGCCGAGACCGAACAGGGCCTGCAGCAGGGCGCCGATCGCGGCTGTGATGCCACCGACCGCGACGCCGAGGGCGGCGACCACGCCGATGTCGAACTTCGGCTTCGCCGCCGCATCCTTGCCCTTCTCGGCCGCCGCCGCCGCCGCGGTGGCGACCCCGCCCAGCTTGCTGTCGGCGGCCTTGTCTGCTTCGGCCGCGCGCTTGGCGACGAAGTCCTCGACGAAACGCGCAACGCGCTTGTAGGGCGACCAGAACGCCTCGCGGATGCTGATCGGGTTCTCCACCACCTTGACCACGGTGGCATCCCAGTCCTGGCCCTTGCGGTCGATGAACAGGCCGTTGCGGCCGACGAACAGGCCGCTGGCGTCGCCGTTGGTCATCGCGGCGCAGATCGTCATCTTGCCGCCCAGGCGAGTGCAGTCGGCGTAGACCAGATAGGCGTTGCTCTTGCCGGCGAGCAGGCCGTGCCGCGCCATATCGCCGACCCGCACGCACAACTCGCTGGCACGGCCGTCGAGGAACAGCTTGCCGCTCTGGAAGATGGCTTGGCGCGCTGGATCGTAGACGTCGGTGAAGCTGACGAAGTTGTTGAGCAGGCGGTGCAGATCGCGGTGGTAGCGCACCAGCCGCTCAAGGTCGTTGATCGCCTCGAACTCCGGCTTCACCACCTCGTCCTGGTTGAACAGCCCGAGCAACCCGTCCTGCACCGCCGGCGACAGGAGCTCGCGCAGCCGCGCAGCGCCAAGCTTGCCGGCGGCAGTGGCGGTCTCGGTGCCACGCCAGGCGCGGAAGGGTTCGAGCTTGGCGCAGAGCGCGCGCCACTCCGCTTCTGCCAGTTCATCGCGATGACCCAGCAAGGGTGCGACGGCGAGCTCGCGCAAGGCAGCCACCGTCGCCGACCATGCCGGGTTGATCCCGGCACCCAGGGGCAGCGCAGCCCCGGCGCGCACCGCGGCGATGGGAAAGCCGGCCAGCGCGCTGGCATCGGCGAGATTGCCCGCCGCCAGGCCCGCCCAGTCGGCCTCTGAGCGCGCCAGCTGGACTCCGGCCCGCCCGTCGAAGGCGGCGGCGGCGCAGCGCACGAAGAAGTCATCGAGCTTGGCGCGCACCTTTTCGACCGCGGCGAAGGCGGCGGGGGTGGCGTCGCCAAGCGGCAGCAGCTCCGCCCCGCGGGCCTGGCCGGCATCCCACCACGCCAGCCAAGCGCTGGCCTCAGCGACAAAGGCGGTGAGGGTCGCCCGGTCGAGTCCGACCACGCCCCCGCGATCGGCGACGCCAGGGCGGGTGGTGAGGATGTCGACGATGGCCTGCTCAAGACGCGCGTCCTGGGACACGCCGGGCGGCAGCACGCCATCGCCGTTGAAGCGCGTTTTAGCCAGCTCGCCTGCTGCCGCGGTGATCTCGTCGATGCCGATGTCGCTCTGTCCAGGCTTGCCGGCGGCGGCGAGGATGCGCTTGGCGCAGGCGACCATGGCGGTGCCGGCCGGCGTACCGGCCTTGATCGCGGCCAGCGGCAGACGCGGCTGGCCGGCGATGATCGCTCCCAGGTCGTTCAGCTGCGTGCCGCACCACGCCACCGCCGCCACCACTTCGGGAGCGCGCACCCGGCCGTCGCCATCGCCATCGATGAGCTGCAGCGTGCGCTCGTCGAATTCCAGGCCCTGCACTGGGCAGGCCAGCGCCGCCCACAGCTTGCGGTCGAGTTCGCCGAGGGCGGCGAGGTCGGCGGCGGTCGACAGGCGGACCTGGTCGAACCCGCCGATGCGAAAGAAGGTGAAGGCGTGGGGCATGCCAGGGGATAGCCCGTCGCGGGGCACCAGCAAGGAGGGTCGGGCAGGCCAGCGACCAGCGACCAGCGGCCAGCGACCAGCGGCCAGCGGCCAGCGACCAGCGACCAGCGGCCAGCGGCTACTTCCCCAGTCGCTCCCGCACCAGGAACCGCAATCGTTCCTGGTCGAGTCCCGGCGGGACGCCGTGGCGATCGGCGCCGAGGCGGGCGACGCTGAGGGTGGGAATGCGGCGCAGCAGCTCAGCCGCCACCGCCACGCAGCGCCGTTCGAGCGCCGCGGGATCGCCCTGGCCGACGCGCACCACCACGGCGTCAGCGGGATAGCCCGGCACGGCGCGCTGCAGACGCCAGGCCGGCAGCAGCTCGACCCGCGCCTCGTCGTCGTGGCTGGCGCTGATGCGCACATGCGCTTCGCGCGCCACCCCGCTGACCACCAGCCAGCGCCAGGTCGGCATCCGCGCCTCGGGCGGCGGCGCCAGTTGTTCCCAGCCCGGATCGGCCACGACCGGTGCGGTGCGACGGGCCAGGGTCGGCCACAACGCCACCGCCAGCAGACCGGCCGCGACCACCGCCACCAGCACGCGCGCCGCCCGCTCACCGCCGCGGCTGGGCGACGGGGCCGGCTCCAGCGTGGCGGTATGGCGCGGGTTCATGCGTCGAGGAAGACTGCCACCTCGGCCGCCGGCAGCAGGTTGCCGTCGGCGAGCTGGGTGCGGCGCAGGCGCACGCGCCAGTACGGCCGCAGGCGGTGGCCCAGGGCTTTGCCGTGGTCAGCGAGACGCCGCCAGGTCTGGCCGAGCAGCCGCACCGGTCCGTGGTGGACCAGGGTCAAGGCGGCGAGGTTGCGGTAGTCCTCGATCATCAGCCGTTCGCCGCTGGCGGTGACGCCGCCCGGTTTGGGCATGCCGGTGACGGCGCAGCCGACGTGGCATTCCCAGGCCTGCGGCGGCTCATCGTCGGGAGCGCCGGCGAGGAATACCTGCACCGCGCCGTACGGGCTGCCGCCCTGGGCGGTGGCGAGGCGGCGCACCTCGGCGGCGAGGAGGAGCGGATCGGCAGGCCAGCCTTGGCCGGCGGCGCAGGCCAGGCGCAGGTTGCCTTCACGGGTCAGTTTCGGATCGGGCACAGCGGCAGGGTGGACGTTCAGGCGCCCAATGCCACCGCCGGCCCGCGCAGCCAGGACAAGGTCAGGCGGTGGCTGTGCCAGCGCCCCGGGTCGAGCACGTGCCGCCACGAGCGCGGCGCGTCGGCCGGCGTCGGCAGGGGCAGCGGCTTGGTCGACAGCTCCATGCCGCGGGTGCGCTCGCGGCCCAGCCACGGGGCCTGGGTCCGGCCCTTGTGCTCGGTCCACAGGCAGAGGTGCGGGAAATCGCGCGGATCGAACTGCGCCAGCAGGGTGGCGGACAGGCGCGGGTTCACCGCCTTCCACCAGCCGGCGCGCACCTGGGCGGTGCGGATGCTGCCGGTCGGCGGGGCGCCGGGCAGCGGCATGGCCAGCGGGTCGGCCACCGGCGAGCCGTCGATGTCGCGGCCCGGACCGAGGTCGGCGCTGAACTCGACCCCGTCGAGGAAGGCCCCGCCCAGGGTGGTGTGCTCGCACCATTCGACGTCGCGCTCGCGCGTGCCGCTCGGGCGCACCGCGGTATCGACGACCAGGCGGTCGCCGTCGAGGGCGAGGCGCCGGCGCACGCGCAGGCGGGCCTGCGGCAGCCAGGTCTCCAGCACCACGCGGCCCTCGCCGGCGG
>JALHRW010000251.1 GCA_022841245.1 Planctomycetota bacterium | reverse complement strand
CGGGGCGCGGACGCAGAGGCCGGCGATGAGGGCGTGCGCGCCCGGCAGGATCAGTCCGCCGGCGAAGCGGCCGTCCGCGTTCCAGGCGGTCAGCGTGGTGGCGGTGCCGGCGTCGACGACGATGGCCGCGGGTCCTGCCGCCAGACCGGCGACGATGCGGTCGACGCCCATGCTCGCGTACTGCCCGCGATCCGGCAGCTGCAGATCGCGTCCGATCTCGGCCAGCGATCCGCGCCAGGCGCGACGCACGACCTCGGCAGCGGCGGACGCCCCCGGCAGCAGCAGCAGCCGGTCGGCCGGATGCGACGCCAGCCAGGCGACCGCCTGCTCAGGCGACAGTCGCACGCGCTCGGCGCCGCTCGCCAGCTTGATCGCCGTGTTGCCGCAGTCGGCGAAGATCACGCCTTGCCGGTGCTCCCGAAGCCGCCCTCGCCGCGGGCAGTGCCGTCGAGGTTCTCGACCGGCTGCCACTCCAGGCGTTCGACCTTGGCGAGGATGAGCTGCGCGATGCGCATACCGCGGGTGACGATCATCGGCTCCTGGCCGAGGTTCACCAAGCACACCTTCAGTTCGCCGCGATAGTCGCTGTCGATCGTGCCGGGGGCATTCATCACCGTCACGCCATGGTTGGCGGCCAGGCCGGAACGCGGGCGGATCTGCGCCTCGAAGCCGGCGGGGATGGCGAGCTTGAGTCCGGTGGGGATCACCGTGCGACGCCCGACCGGCAGCTCGACCGGCTCGGTGATTGCAGCCAGGAGGTCAATACCAGCCGATCCGGCGGTGGCGTAGGCGGGGAGGGGCAGGCCGCTGAAATGCGGCAGGCGGACGACCTGGACTTGGGGCATGGCGGCAATGTCCTGGCACTTCTCCGCCGGCAACCGAAGTTTACCTGCAACTGCTCAGGGGCTTCGCCCCTGCGGCCCTTACGGGCCCCTTTGTCGCAGCTCGGTTTCGTCGCAGCCGCTCCGAAACCGTGGGCGGATGGGCTTCGCCCATTGTATCCGCCCTCCGCCGCTCGGCGGCAGCCCCATCGCTGCGCGACGGGGTTGGCTTACTTCAAGGACAATAGGCCATGCCAATGCTCTCCAGCGCTGCCCTTGACCCCTTACGCCCCTCACCTACAGAGTTGGGCCAAGCGAGTATCACGAAACCCTGTGGCTGACCCCCTCGCACTCCAGACCGCCGACGGCTCCTCACAGGTCAGCATCGCTGACCCGACCGGAGCGCCCATCATCGCGCCCTTGCTCGAGATCGGCGCGACCCAGGCGATGATCGAGACCGACGTCGAGTTCGAGCCCAACGCCTACCTCGACCTGACCCTGCAGCTGAAGGGCCAGCCGCCGCGCAAGTTTTTCGCCCACGTCGTCGGACGCGAAAGCGCCGGAGTGCGCATCCGCTGGATGCATCTCGACCCGGGCGAGGAGCAGAAGCTCAAGGGTTTGCTCGCCGCCTACGCCCGTACTGCCGGGCCCGGCCACGGCACCCGCCGGGTGATCAAGCCCAAGAGCGAGACGTTCACGCCCTTCGGCGCCGCCCAGCCAGAAGTGCAGATGCCGGCGATGCCGCCGGAGCCTCCGCATCAGAAGGGCACCCGCCGGGTGATTCGGCCCGGGGCCAAGCCCGCGCCAACCCCGGATGAACCGGAAGAGCATGCCCCGACTGCGGCCCAGCCGGGCGAGGAGTCGAAGGCCTCGCCGGTGGTCATCGCCTCGACCGACAAGTTCGAGCAGCTGCGCCACATCGAGGAGGCCAAGCCCGAGCAGCCGGCCGCCGCACCCCAACCGACCCCGGGCCCGTCGCCCATCCTCGGCGCCGTGCCGGTGGGCAGCGAGCAGGTGCAGCCCTCCAGCGGCGGCAGCAGCCGCATCAAATCCATCGGCAAGGACGGCCGCATGGACGTCGGGGCGGCGATCCGCTCCAAGGCCAAGACCGTCCGCGCCTCCGAACTCGCCGCACGCCACGACAACGTGCGCGTGCTCAACATGGCGACGATCAAGCTGCTCATCCAGGAGGCGGTGGAAGAGGCGGCGACGCACCTCACCCGCGCCCTGGGCGAGTCCGAGCGCAAGCGCCTGATGGAGGAGGCCGAGGACAGCTTCAAGGAGCGACTCAAGGCCTTCGAGCTCGACAAGAAGGACGCCGAGGAGAAGGCCCGCGTCCTGCAAAAGGATCTCTCGGCCGCCAAGGAGCTGCTCGAACAGGAGCGCAAGCGCTCGATCGCCGCCGACCAGTTCACCGTCTCCGAGGCAGGCCTGGCCGAGATCGACGTGCGCATGGCGACGATCATCCAGCGCGCCGTCACCCGCGGCGACGCCGGCCCCGAACTGGAACTCAAGCTGCGCGAGATGATCGCGCACATCCTCGACACCGAACGCGAGAAGCTCAAGGAAAAGGAGCTTTCGGCGCACAACGAGAAGATCGCGCTGCTCGAGAAGAAGGTCGCGCGCCTGGCGCACAGCCTCGACTCGACCGAGAAGGAGCGCGACGAGGCGCGCCAGATCGCCGACCTCATGGCCCGCGACGGCCTCAGCTACGCCGAGGTCAAGAACAAGTACAAGATCGGCCTCGACGGCGACGACCCGAACCGCGAGCGCAAGCTGGCGCTGATGCGCGAGCTGGTCGAGCAGAACCGCGAACTGCGCAAGGCGCTCGGCATCAAGACGCGCGATCCGGAAGAGGTCGCGCGCGAGCAGGCCGAAGAGGACAAGAAGAAGAAGGCCGAGGCCGAGGCGGCCAAGCGCGAGGCGCTCGGACTCGACGAGCCCAAGCCCGTCGCCGCACCCGAGCCGGAGCCGAAGCCCGTTCCAGAACCCGTGGCCGAAGCGACTGCGGATGGCGAAGCCGCGCCCGAAGGCGCCGAGCCGGCGGTCAATCCCGACGACGAGGTCTGGGAAGCTCCTCCCGTTGCGGCGAAGACCGCCGCCGAGGACGACCGCGGGGTCAAGATCCTGCGCAACTTCAAGATGACCGAGCCGCCCCCCCTGCAGATCATCGATCGGCCGGGCGAGAACGACGAGGTCCTGGTCGACCCGGATGATCAGCCCTGGGACGCCTCCCAGAGCAAGGCCGCCGGGACCTGACCCGCGTCACTCACCTCTCGTCGGGCATCCCGTCCGGCAACCACCCACACCCGTCCCCGCACCTACACCAAGCCCCTGAAGGAACCCAGCATGTCCGACACCGTCTATCTCGGCATCGACCTCGGCACCAGCCGCACCTCGATCACGACCTCCACCGGCGTCCGCGAGACCGTTTGGTCCTACGTCGGCTACCCCAAGGACCACGTCGCGAAGAAGAAGTTCGGCGGCCGTGACATCGTCTACGGCAAGGAGGCCCTCGAAGGCCGTCTCGCCCTCGACCTGTACCGCCCGATGGCCGGCTCGTCGGTCAAGCACAAGGGCGCCCAGGACGACGGCAAGCGCAAGAAGGCGATCAAGGACCTGCTCGAGTACGTCGTCGGCATGGCCAAGATCCCCAAGGGCGCCACCGTCTACGGCATGATCGGCGCCCCGGCCGAGGCCAGCGTCGAAGGCAAGGCCACCATCCTGGAGGCCGCCAAGGACTGCATCGACTCCGTGATCATCTGCTCGGAGCCGTACGCCGTGGCCTATGGCCTCGACCACATCGACAACACCCTCGTCATCGACATCGGCGCCGGCACCACCGACCTCTGCCGTCTCCACGGCACCATGCCGAAGCCCGAAGACCAGCGCACCCACGAGATCGCCGGTGACGCGATCGACCAGGAGCTGGCCCGTCTGGTGAAGGAGAAGTACCCCGAGGCGCAATTCTCGATCAACATGATCCGCTCCTTCAAGGAGAAGTACTCGAGCGTCTCGACCAACATGGACCGTGCGGTCGTCGAGATGCCGGTGGCCGGCAAGCCGCAGAAGTTCGATGTCACCGAGCTGATCTACAAGGCCTGCTACACCCTCGTCCCCCCGACGGTCGCCGCCCTGCAGGATCTGATCTCGACCTACGATCCGGAATTCCAGGCCCAGATGCGCAACAACATCCTGCTCGGCGGTGGTGGTTGCGTGATCAAGGGTCTCGGCGTCGCGATCGAGAAGGCGCTCGAAGAGTACGGCGGCGGCCACGTCACCACCGTCGAAGAGCCGCAGTACGCCGGTTCCAACGGCGCGCTGAAGTTCGCCCTCGACATGCCCGCCGAATTCTGGAAGGAGTTCAAGAGCGGACGCCAGGAAGCCAAGGCCTGAACAGCCGACGCTGCTGCTGACGAAACGCACCCGGCGGGTTTCCCGCCGGGTGCTTCGTTTTACATGCCCATCGCGAACGGCCACTTCGCTCGCAGGTGCTCCAGCGACACGCCGCTGGGCACCGCTGGCAGCTTGGCCGGCGGCAGGCCGGGACCGGGAGAAAGCTGCTGGCAGAAGTCGATCCACAGCTCGGCACCGATCTCGGGCATCGGGGCGGCAAGGGCCTGCAGGCCGACCTTGGCGACATAGTCGTTCCAGATCCGGCTGCGCTCCTCGCCGCCGGTGTGCTGCCGCGGCCGGGCCGGCTTGTTGCCGGTCAGCATCCTGCCCAACTCGCGACGCAGGCTGGCCAGCGCAGGCTCGCGGGCGATCGAGCGCCACATCGTAGCCGCTGCAAGCATGACATGGTGCTGCTCCCAGTAGGCCAGGCCTTTGCGCTGTCGGCTGCGCAGGGCGGTGATGAATCCGCCATGGAAGCCCGCATCGGGAGCGATGCCGGTGAACACCTGGGCGACCGCATCGGCGCCAGCCGCGATCAGGATGGTGAAGATGGGCCAGGACTTGCCGGTGTAGTCGGGGTTGGCGTCGGCGAGCAGGAACGGACGGTGCTCCGACGGGATGCAGCTGGCGCGGGCGCGGGCCGCCAGATGCGGATCGGCGGCGTGCTCGGCGAAGTGCTGCGCGATGCTGTAGGCCAGATCCGAGGCCGGGTCGCCGAGCAGGATCGGCCACGCCGCGTCGACCAGGGCCGGCGAGATGAGCTGCTCCGCGACGCAGATGCGGATGGCGCGGTCGGCGAGATGGTGCCAGCGCGGACGGAACGCGACCAGGCGCACGATCTCGGCGAGGTCGCGTTTGCGGATCGACTTCTGCTCGTAGGCCTCGCGGATCGCGCGCTCGGCATCCAGCGAACGGTCGGCCAGGACTGCACTGCGGATCGTGCCGAGCAAGAGGTCCTTGTCCTCGGCGAAGGCTCCCCCCTCCAGCAGCCAGGACGCTCCGGTCAGCCGTACCGTGTCGAGCACCGCCGACGGCGGCAGGGCGCCGGCCTTGGCACCATCGCGGATGTCGCGCGCCCACTGCGTGAGCGGATCCTGCGGGAACATATGGTGGTGGCGGCGCATCAGACCGTAGGTCAACGTCGCATGCCGGGTCAGCTCCGGTTCGAGGGTGCGCACGATGCGGTCGAGCCGCTCGACCTCGTCGAGCGAACTGGCCTGGGCGAGGGCCGTCAGCAGGGCCGGGACGCAGCTGGCGTCGCCGTTCTCGGTGGCGACACGCTGGAGGTGCACCGAGATCGCATGCGCCAGATCCGACGGCGTGGTCGGATCGGTGAGCAGTGCGGTGTAATGCGCCAGCAGGCCGGAACGCACCGGACCGGTGCCGATCTGGCAGCGGAACAAAGCCCACGCCAGGTCGCGACGGATCTCGGGGATGCTCTCGACCGCCAGATGCGCGACGAGCCGTTCCGCGGCTTCGGCCGGGACCAGTTTGGCCGCAGCGAGGATGGCCGCCTGGCGGAGGCGCAGTCCGGCCAGCGATTCGCGTGGCAGCTGCTGCGCCACCGCCGCGACCACGGTTTCGGCGCGGGCCGGCGGAGCCGACTCGGCCCAGGTCAGGGCCGCGGAGCGGGTGGCGCCTGCGGGCGATGCGAGACCGGCCAGGGCGACGCGGTCGCGTCCACCCGGCGCCAGCAGGGTGATCGCCTCCTGCCACAGGGCCGACGAATCCGAGGCGAGGACGGCGTCCTCGATGCGGGTCGCCAGATCGGGACTGGCATCCAGCCGCTCGCGCAGGGCCTGGAGGATGCCAGCCCGCGACGGCAGCGTGGTGGCGATCGACAGGATCGACGACAGCAGCTCGGGCGGCAGCGTGCTGACGCCCTCGAGCGCCGCGATCGCCCAGCGCATACCGGCCTCGTCGGGCTGCAGCGCGAGCTGCGCCACCAGCGCCGTCATCGCCTCCGGCCGGAGGCTGGTGCAGCCGCGCAGGGCCTCGGCGGCGGCGGCGCGCACCGCCGACGGACGGGTC
>JALHRW010000250.1 GCA_022841245.1 Planctomycetota bacterium | reverse complement strand
GCTGGCTGCTGGCTGCTGGCCGCTGGCCGCTGGCTGCTGGCTGCTGGCCGCTGGCCGCTGGCCGCTGGCCGCTGGCCGCTGGCCGCTGGCTGCTGGCTGCTGGCTGCTGGCTGCTGGCTGCTGGCCGCTGGCCGCTGGCCGCCCTGCTGGTCGATTCCAGGTCCTTGGCGCACGGTAGCCGGCCGCCAGGATCCCTCGCATGCTGATTCCAGACCGCCTCCGCAGCATGCTCGAGGAGGGATTCATCCAGCGCATCCTGCGGCCGCTCAAGAGCGGCAAGGAGGCTGAGGTCTTCATCGTCGAGGCCGACGGCGAGATCTGCGCCGCCAAGGTCTATAAGGAGGCCCACCGGCGGAACTTCCGTCAGCGCCAGGATTACGTCGAGGGCCGCAGCAGCGGCGACTCGCGCCAGGACCGTGCGATGGCGGGCGGCAGCCGCTTCGGCCAGCGCCAGCGCGAGGCGGCCTGGCAGACCCACGAGTCCGACACCATGCGCCGGCTCAACGCCGCCGGGTCACGCATTCCGCGCCTGCGCCAGCTCGGCGACGGCGTGCTGCTGATGGACCTGGTACGCGACGCCGCCGGCGAGCCGGCGCCGCAGCTGGCCACCCAGCAGTACAATCGGGACAAGGCGCTGCGCTGGCACAGCGGGCTGGTCGGCGAGGTCGCGCGCATGCTCTGCGCCGGCGTGGTGCACGGCGACCTCTCCGAGTACAACATCCTGCATGCCCACGACGGGCCGGTGATCATCGACTTCCCGCAGGCCATCGACGCGGCGCGCAACACCAACGCCAAGCGCCTGCTGCTGCGCGACGTCGCCAACCTGACGCGCTTCTTCAGCCGCTTCGCCCCCGAGCTGAGGCGCAGCGAGTACGGCCAGGAGATGTGGCTGCTGCACGAGCAGACCTCGCTGCGCCCGGACAGCCAGCTGACCGGCCGCTTCGCCGCCGCGCGCAACGTGGTCGACGCCCAGGTGGTGCTGCGCGAGATCGAGGCGGCCAAGCGCGACGCGGCCAAGCGCGAGGAGATTCAGGCGGCCCGCGCTGCCGCCCGTGCCGCTCGTCCGCAGCAGCCTACGCGGCGCGGCTGAGGCCCGACCTCAAACGTCTATTTTCTTGGCCACCGCGAGCGCGTGGCGCTCGATGTAGTCGCGGCGGATGCCGACGTCGCTGCCCATCAGGGTGGCGAACATGCGCTCGGCCTCGACCGCGTCGATGATGTCGACCTTCTTCATGCTGCGGCGCGTGGGGTCCATGGTGGTTTCCCACAGCTGCTCGGGGTTCATTTCGCCGAGACCCTTGTAGCGCTGGATGTCGAGCCCGCGTGAACCGAATTCCTTCACTGCCGGCAGGACCTGGAGCAGGCTGCCCAGGCGACGCTCGTCCTTGGCGTCGCGCAGGGTGAAATTGGGCTCGCGACCGGGGGCGTCGCTGAGCCAGCCGGCGTCGAAGCCGAGACGGCCGAGCTGGGCGAGGCTGGCCTCGACCGCGCCACGCTCGGCGAATTCGATGATCTCGGGCAGGATCGGCGGCTGGCCGTCGGGGCCGGGCTCGCCGCCGGTGGCCAGGGCGGCGTCGAGGGCGGCGGCGTCCATCGGGTAGGTGATCGATTCGCCGCGGCGCAGCTGGTACACCGGCAGGCGGCCGTCGGGGCCGCGCAGGGCGAGGTACTCGTTGAGGGTCAGGCCCTTGAACGCGAGGGCGTGCTCGTGCTCTTCGAACACGCTCAGCGTCGCGACCAGGTCGGCGAGAGCGTGGCCGGTGAATTCGCGGTTTCCGGCGGCGTCGAGCAGGGTCGCGTCGGTGGTGCCGAGGCGGACGATCTCGCTGTCGAGCAGCTTGCCGTTGAACACGTACTCCTCGCGCTTGCCGCGCGTCACCTTGTAGAGCGGCGGCTGCGCCACCCAGATGTGGCCGTTCTCGATCAGCTTGGGCAGGTGGCGGAAGAAGAAGGTCAGCAGCAGGGTGCGGATGTGGCTGCCGTCGACGTCGGCGTCGGTCATGATGACGACCTTGCCATAGCGCAGGCCATCGAGGCTGAAGTCCTCGCCGATCGAGGTGCCGAAGGCCTGGATCATCGCCGAGATCTCGGAGTGGCCGAGGATCTTGTCGATGCGCGCCTTCTCGACGTTGACGATCTTGCCCTTCAGCGGGAGGATCGCCTGGATGCGCGCGTCGCTGCCGCGCTTGGCCGAGCCGCCGGCCGAATCGCCCTCGACCAGGAAGATCTCGGTCTCGTGCACGTCGCGGCTCTCGCAGTCGCGCAGCTTGTCGGGCATGCCGGCGCTGCTCAGCAGGCTCTTGCGCTTCTGCCGCGTCATCTCGCGCGCCTTGCGCGCCGCCTCGCGCGCCTCCATCGCCGACAGCGCCTTCTGCACCAGCAGCTTGGCAATCTTCGGATTCTCGGCGAGGTAGTCCTTCAGCGCGGTGCCGAGGTGGCTGCTGACCACGCCGGCGATCTCGCCGTTGATCAGCTTGTCCTTGGTCTGGTTGGAGAACTTCGGCTCGGCCAGCTTGACCGAGACGATGGCCGAGAGGCCTTCGCGCAGATCGTCGCCGGTCGGCGGCTTCTCGCCCTTGATCAGGCCGGCGTCCTTGGCGTAGACGTTCATCTCGCGGGTCAGTGCGGTCTTGAAGCCTTCGAGGTGGGCGCCGCCGTCGCGATTGCGGATGTTGTTGGCGAAGCACAGCACGTGCTCGTCGTAGCCGTCGTTGTACTGCAGCGCGAGTTCGAGGTCGATGTTGTCGTCGGTGGTGGTGCTGATGTGCACCACCGGATGCAGCGACTCCTTGCCCTGGTTGAGCAGGCGGACGAAGCCGGCGATGCCGTCGGTCGACCAGAACACTTCGCTGCGGCCTTCTGCGCGCTCGTCGGTGAGGACGATGCGCACGCCCTTGTTGAGGAAGGCGAGCTCGCGCAGGCGGGTCGCGATGACGTCCCACTGGTAGACGGTATTGGCGCCGAACACCGTCGGATCCGGCTTGTAGTGGATCCAGGTGCCGCGCTTCGCGCTGTCGCCGACGATCTCCAGCTCGCCGGTCGCCTCGCCGCGGGCGAAGCGCAGGCGGTGGTGCTTGCCGTCGCGGTGCACGTCGGCGACCAGCCACTCGCTGACCGCATTGACGCACGACACGCCGACGCCGTGCAGGCCGCCGGACTTCTTGTAGGCGCCGCCGCCGAACTTGCCGCCGGCGTGCAGCACGGTCAGCGCGACCTCCAGCGTGCTCTTGCCCGAGCTGGGGTGCGGCGCGACGGGAATGCCGCGGCCGTTGTCGCTGACGCTCAACGACTCGTCCTTGTGGATGATGACGCCGACCTCGCTGCAGAATCCGGCGAGCGCCTCGTCGACCGAGTTGTCGACCACTTCCCAGACCAGCTGGTAGAGGCCATGACCGCCCGGATCGCCGATGTACATGCCTGGCCGCTTGCGCACCGCGGCCATGCCCTCGAGCACCTGGATCGAGTCGGCGCCGTAGTCGGCGGAGGGCTTGTTGTCGGACGGATTCGGCTGGTTCATCGAGGCGCCTTCGGGGATCGCGGGAGTGTAGGAGCGCAGCCCGCGCATCAACCCTGAAGCCCCATTTGCCCCACGTGTCAACCCTAGCTCAGATCAGGACTTAGACGACGCCCGCGAGACCTTGCTCGCCGCTTGGAATGACCCGGGCGCCGAGCGGCGTTGGGCGGATAAAATGGGCGAAGCCCATCCGCCCATGGTTTGCGAGCTTGCGAGCAAACCAAGCCGCGACTAAAGCCCGCAGGGCCGCGGGGGCGGTAGCCCCAAGCTAAAAGCGGACCTGGCCGAGGCCGAAGTGGACTTGAGATGTCGACTCGCCGTCCTGCGGATCGACCAGCCAGGCGAAGTCGAGCGAGATCGGGAACTGCATCGGGAAGCGCACGCCGAAGCCCCAGGCGTAGCGCAGCGAGTCGATCTCGGCCTTGTCGCCATCGGCCCACACGTTGCCGGCGTCGGCGAAGAGCACGCCGCGCACGCCCTCGTTGTAGCCCTGGAAGGGATAGCTCAGTTCGAGCGTGGCGATGAGGTCGCGGTCGCCGCCGTCGCGCGACTCGAAGCCGTTCTTGTTGATCGAGCGCGGAGTCAGCTCGTTGAAGCCGAAGCCGCGATGGCGCGGGGCCGGGCCGCCGCCGAGGTAGCGCTGGTAGAACGGCACGGCGTCGTTGTCGCCGATCGGCGTGCTCTGCCGCCAGCGTGCGCCGAGGTGGAGGAAGGTGACGCCGCCGTCCTCGGCCTCGAGCAGCGGCAGGAAGCCGTCGCCCTTGAGCGTGTACTCGTTGATCGGGTCGGTCGCGGCCCACAGCGCGCCCTGCACCGTCTCGTTGGCCGACAGCAGGATGCCGCTGGTCGGCAGGCGGACGTTGTCGAGGCGGTCCCATGACAGCGACAGGCCGAGCGAGTTGTAGAAGTATGAGCCGATCTCGGCGTCGTCGGGCGCGTCGAGGTCGACCTCGGTGACCTCGATGTCGGTGTAGCCGTAGGTCAGGCCGAGGCGCAGGTCGCGCTTGAAGAAGACGCGGCCGAGGGTGACGCTGCCGGCCAGGCGCTTCTCGTCCCAATCGCGCTGCGTGCTCTCGATGCGCGCCGCGCTGAAGCCGAAGCTGTACGGGCCGTCGGCGAGCGACGGGTTGGTCCAGGCCGCCGACAGGCTGTTGCGGTCGGGGCTCCAGTTGATGTCGAAATCGAGGATCTCACCACCGCCGCGCCAGCGCCCGGTTGGATCGGACAGCGCGCCGAGCAGGTCGAAGTTGCGCTCGGAATAGCCGAACTGGCCGAAGATGCCGGTCGCGCTGCTGTAGCCGACCTGCACGTTCAGGCTGCCGCTGCTCTGTTCCTCGACGTCGACCACCAGGTCGGCCTCGTCCGGCCGGTCCTCGGGGAAGGTCGGGCGCAGGCTCAGCGGCCGGCGTGGATCGTCGGCGAACAAACCGCCGCGCAGGATCTGGCGGCGGCTCTCGTCGACCGCGTCGTCGTTCCACAGCTCGCCCGGATGCAGGGCGATGGCGCGGCGGATCACCCCGTCGCGGGTCAGCTCGTTGCCTCTGACGTCGACGCGGCCGAGGCGGTATTTGCGGCCTTCATCGAGGCGCAGGGTCAGGTGGACGATGCGGGCGTCGAGGTCGACGCGGCGCTCCTGCACGACGCGGCAGCGGGCGTAGCCGAGGTTGGAGATGGCGCGGCGCGAGCGTTCGACCGCCCGGCCGACGTCGCTGCGCCGGAACCAGGCGCCCTCCTGCAAGGCGAAGGCGGCACGCAGATCGTCGGAGGAGACGACGGTGTTGCCGACGAAGCTGACGCTGCCGAGGGTGTAGCGCTCGCCCGGCGCGAGGTCGTAGACCAGGTGGACGCGGTCGTCGTAGACCCCGTCGGGCACGAACTCGGGGCCGTTGCGCCGGCGCTCTTCCAGCGGGCGGACGAAGTCGGTGCGCTCGACATCGACCCGGTCCATGGCGCAGTCGAGCCAGCCTTCGTCCTGCAGGGCGCGAACCACATCGCCGGAATCGAGCGGCAGCATCTCGGGCTGGTACGGCCGGCCGGGTCGGTTGACCTGCGTACGTTCGAGGATGCCGTCGAGGCGCCGCCGGGTCATGCCGTAGGGGGCCTGGTGGGCGGGCAGGTCCTTGTAGAAGACCCGCGCCACCTCGACCGCGGGCGGCAGGTCGACCTCGATGGTCAGGGCGACGCCGCCGGGGACCTCGACCTGGCGCAGCCGGGCGGTGGCGCCGCGGTGGCCCTTGTCGCGGAACTCGCGTTCGATGCCGCGCAGGTCGTTCTCGATGATCAGCGGGTTGGCGTAGCCCCCGACCTTGGTGTCCATGCGCTTCTTGAGGTCGCCCTCGGCGCTCCAGCCGGCGTTGTCGAGGCCATCGAAGGCGATGCTGGAGATGTAGGGCAGCTCGGTGACGCGGATGATCACCGTGACGTGGCCGGGGTCGGCGCCGAACTGCACCGTGGTCTGGGGGTCGGTGAACGGCCCCATGCGCGAGATGGCGCGCACGTCGTCGGCCAGCACCAGCGGCAGCTCCTGCTGCATGCCGTAGGCCCGTCCGGCGCGCACCGTGGTGATGAAGCGGATGCGGTCGGGATGGACGTTCTTGGTCCCCTCGATGCGGACCTCGTCGACCGTGACCTGGCGCTCGGCGGCGACCACCACGGCCGGTACGGACAGCGCAAGGAGAGCGAGGAGGTGGCTGCGCACGGGAAGCCGGGAGCCTAGGAAGCCTGTATGCTCGCGCCACCGTGGGGGCGCGCTGGCCGCTGGCCGCTGGCCGCTGGCCGCTGGCCGCTGGCCGCTGGCCGCTGGCCGCTGGCC
>JALHRW010000249.1 GCA_022841245.1 Planctomycetota bacterium | reverse complement strand
TTCCATGCCGGGCTCGGCGTCAAGGCGGACCGCTGCGCGGCGCGCTGCGCGCGGCCTTGACACCTGCGCGCGGCATGGGTCTGGGGTTCGAAAGGAAACCTCACATGGCTCGCTATCCCAATCTCCTCCTCTGGAACCACGCCCGCGAACTCGTCCGACGCGTCTCGCGCGGATGCGTGGGCACCCGCGGCGAGGGCGACCTCATCTCGCAGCTGCGTCGCGCGGTGATCTCCGTGGCCGCGAACGTGGCCGAAGGCGCACAACGCGGTTCCGACCGCGAGTTCATCCGGTTCCTACGGATTGCCGACGGTTCCAACGCCGAAGTCCAAGCCCTCACCGATATCGCTGAAGACGCCCTCGTATTCGACGCGGTCACCGCCGCGGGCATCCGCGATCAAGCGGCCGACGTCGGCCGCCTGATCGGCGGTCTCATCCGCCGCTGCGCAGGCGACGGATGAGGACCGTCAGCATCCGACCGACGCTGGCGTTGGTCTCCACGAGCGTCTCGACACCAGTACCGAGAGCCTGGCATATCTGCAGCTGTCCTTCGATCTCCGTATTGGACCCCCGTGCGATCTCCAGAAAGCGGATGAGTTCCGTGTCGCTGTCGCGGCCGCAGCCCTCGCAGATGTTGCTCGCCACCGAGATCGCTGCCCGTCGCAGTTGAGATCCCAGATCCCCGTACCTGACCCCGAGTCGTGCAACCTCCGTCGTCTGTCGCAATGCCGCGTGCCAGACCCGGAGTGAGTGGAAGTTTGCCATGGTGAAGGCTCCTTGTGCAGCCTGCCGCACCGCTCGCGCGCAGGGGTCAAGGCCGCGCGCAGCGCGCCGCGCAGCGGTCCGCCTTGACGCCGAGCACGAGCGGTACGGTAGGCGGAACAAGGAGCCGAACCAAAGTCTCAGCCCCCGCTTGCGGACCAGCGACCAGCGACCAGCGACCAGCGACCAGCGACCAGCGACCAGCGACCAGCGACCAGCAACCAGCAGCCAGCAACCAGCAACCAGCAGCCAGCCTACCTCCGCATCGCCTCAATCATCTCCGCCAGCCGCGCCGCCGCCGGTCCGGCTATGCCGCGCGCGATGGCGATGCGCGCCCCGTCGCCGGTCTGCAGCCACATATTGTGCCACGCCGTCTCCCCCGAGCTCATGCTGGAACGGCGTTCGACCGCGCTGATCTCCGACGATTTCAGCTCGTGGCGGAGCAGCCGCCACCAGCCGGCGGCGACCGCCACCCGGCCGCTGCCCAGGGTGATGGTCGAGCGCCACGACGCGCTGCGCAGGGCGGCACGCCAGGACAGCAGCAGGATCGGCAGGCTGAGCAGGGCGGTCCACCAGCCGACCTCTAGCCAGAGGCCATAGGCTGCGCCGGTGAGGATGGCGGAGGCGATCAGACCGGAGAGATGCAGCCCGGGATTGCGCCAAGCCGGCAGGTGGATGACGACGTCACCGCGCTCCTCCGTGACGCGGACGCCAGCCCGGCGCAGGACGGCCAGGGGATCGGCGCGATCGACCGCGGCGGCGACTGCCGCTGCCTGCAGCTCGGCGCCGTCCGTGGCGGCAGCCACCGGCAGGACGAAGCGTTCGCTGAGGTCGGGGCCGGGCCGGACGATGCTCCATTCAAGCCGCCAGACCAGACGCTCGCCGGGCAACGGCAGATCGCTGGGCAGCGGAAGGTCGAGGGCGTAGGCCCACATCCCGCCCGCGTTGCGCGCCGCCATGGCGTCGACCGGCAGCACGACGCTCCATTCGGTCTGCTCGGAGGTGCGTTCGTCCTCGCCTGAACCCGTGGTCACCGTGCGCACGACCGCGAGCTTCGCTTCGACCACATCGTCCGGCTGCGGCGCAGTGCGCACCACGACGGTGGCGTGGACCGTGCGCCCGGCGTTCCACGAGCCCTGATCGAGGCGCAGCTCGGTGCGGCCGTGGCGCAGCCGCCGCAGCGTCCCGAGCAGCGCCGCCCACAGCAGCGCCAAGCCGATGAGCGGGAACAGGCCGAACAGCAGCTTGGCCCAGAACGGCACATCGCTGTCGGGCAGCAGGACGAACAGCACCGGGGTGGAGATCGCATTCCAGATGATGGCGACGACCCACATCACGCAGCCCGAGCGGCTCTCGGCGCGGATCACCGTCTGCTGCGCCAGCACCTGCGGCTCCGGCGCCGGCTGGCCGCGCTTGCGCCACAGGCTGATGCCGAACCAGGCGATGCCGCCGCCAGCGAGACCGAACACCAGCGGGAAGATGAACATGAAGCCGACCAGCTCCCAGCGCGGAGTGCGGTCGAGCACCGCCTGGGCCGGTTGGGCCGGATCGTACCAGCACGGCACCGGCTGCCCGGACTTCCAGGCCTTATGCAGGCGCCGGTAGGTGTCCTCCTGCCAGGAGCCGATGTTGTCGCTGCCGCTGTGGATGCCGACCCGCAAGCCGTCGTAGTCGCGCATGGCCCCAGGCTCCAGCGACTCGGGGTCGGGGGCGCGATAGCGGTACTTTGCCTCGACGCTCCAGGTGTCGTCGCCCTGGTGCTTGTCGACCGTCAGCAGCACCGCCGTCGTCTCGCTCCAGCTGGCGGTCCCTTCGGCGGTCGAGAGGTCGTGCAGTGCGATGCATCCGGGGATGCTGCCCGCGATCACGAAGATCAGTCCGAAGAGGACGAGACAGCCGGGATGCGCTTGCTTGGAGGCCATGCCGCCAGCATGCGCGTGCGGCGGCCCTGCTCCAGCGCCGCCCGGCCCAGCTACATCGGGCCATAGACGGCGTCGATCTCGCGGTGCGCGATCTCGACCGCCCGCCGCGCCTTGCCCAGGTCGCCGTGCATGCTGTAGACGTCGCGGACGACGAACTCGAGCGGCACGCGCTTGCCCTGCACCGCCGCCATGGTGGAGCGCAGCTCGGCGGCCCAGGCCTCCTCATTCAGCACCTTGTCGACGCCGAGCAGGTTGGGGTTGGGTTTCCTGGAGAAGACGATGCCCTTCCCGGCCAGCGCCTCGGCCATGTATTCCTGCTTGGCCCAGCGCGAGATCGACACCGCCTTGAGATTGGGCAGCTTGGACAGCGAGTTCTCCCAGAGCGGATCGGCCGGCTCGCAGCAGCCCCAGTAGATCTGGCCGTAGAGCTCGGCGAGTTCACGGTAATAGGGATAGAAGAATTCGTGGAACAGCTTGGGCTTCACCCCCACCGTCTCCTGGCTGTCCATCACCGCCCACATGTCCTTCAGTTTGACCTGGCCGCGCGCCGGCCGGGTCTTGGGGAAGGTGTCGGTGAAGTTGAAGCAGGTGCCGCAGGTGCACTGATTCTGGTTGTTGAGTTCGAGCAGGCCCTCGCTCTCGGCCCACAGCGCCATGCGCCTGGCATTGTCGCGCAGCAGGGCCATCAGCGCATGCAGCTGCTCCGGCGCGTCGTACATCGCCATGAACATCGCCTCCTGCGGGCAGATGCGCATGATGCGCTGGGTCAGGTTGTTGTTGCCGAAGGTGCCGCTGCGGATGACCACCGGCAGGATGTCGCCGAAGGTCTCCGAGAGGAAGGCGAACTCCTCCTGCGTGCTCTCGCGGTTCACGCCGAACTGCGCCGGCTTGATCATGGCGAAGCCGTTGACCAGGTCCTTCACCGGGCAGTCGAAGTGGTAGCCGGTGACGATGCCCTCGCTGTCCTTGATGTACTGGGTCTTGATCTCGATGCCGAACTCGTCGTTCCACACGTGCCAGCCCATGTCGAGGGTGTCCGGGCAGACGTGGTCGTCGCCGAGGATCTCGTGGTGGCGGATGTGGCGCAGGAAGCCGTTCTCCAGCCGCTTGCCGTAGTCGCTGGTGCAGCGGAACAAACTCGCCGGCATGAAGTCGCGGTCGAAGGTCCAGCTCTCGATGGCGAAGGGCGGACGCGCGCCCGGTTGATCGTCGTTGACCGCGGTCCACAGCGCCCGCCGCTTGGCCTGGATCGGCAGGGCCGCGATCTCGGCCTGGCGACGGGCGAGCTGGCGGAGGTGGGCGCGATCTTCGGCAGGCAGGGCGTAGGGCATGGCGGATATCGTCGCCCGGGAGTCCTGGACGGGAATTTGACCAGCTGCCGCAGACCTGGAGGATCCTGCTACGATGGCCCAGCGACCAGCGACCAGCAGCCAGCGGCCAGCGGCCAGCAGCCAGCGGCCAGCGGCCAGCGGCCAGCAGCCAGCGGCCAGCGACCAGCGGCCAGCGACCAGCAGCCAGCGGCCAGCGACCAGCGGCCAGCGGCCAGCAGCCAGCAGCCAGCGGCCAGCGGCCAGCGGCCAGCAGCCAGCGACCAGCGACCAGCGACCAGCGACCAGCGACCAGCGGCCAGCAGCCAGCAGCCAGCGGCCAGCGACCAGCCGCCCGCAGCGCACCATCCCCGCCGGAGCCGGCCTGCTCACCGGCCATTTCCACGAGCAGACCGGCTACGGCACGCAGCGGCCGCAGGGCTCCGACGATTGGCTGATCATCGACACCATCTCTGGCGGCGGTATCTTCGGCACCGACTTCGCCGTGCGCACCGGCGATGTCATCCTGCTGCGCCCGGGTCATGCCCACGCCTACCGCACCGACCCCGCGGTGGGCTCCTGGGAACTGGTCTGGGCCCACGTCCTCATGCCCGACGCCTGGCTCGACCTGGTCGCCTGGCCCGAGCCGGTCGATGGTCTGCTGCACCTGCATCTCGACGGCCCGGCCCACGACGCGGTGACCACCTGCCTCGACGAGGCGAATGACTGGACGCGCAGCGCCAGCATGCGGCGTGACCGGCTCGCGCTCAACGCCATCGAGCGCGCCCTGCTGCTGCTCGCCCAGGCCAATCCCGAGGAACCCGGCGGGCGCATCGACGATCGGCTGCGCGCAGCGATGGACCGCGCGCTGTCCGATCTCGCGTGTCCGCTGCCCATCGCCGCCATGGCGCAGGCCGCCGGCCTGTCGCCATCGCGCTTCGCCCACCGCTTCCGCGAGCAGGTCGGCGACAGCCCCGGCCGCTGGTTCGAGCGCGAGCGCACGCGCCGCGCCGCCGCCCTGCTCGACGCCACCTCGCGCAGCGTCAGCGAGGTCGCCGCCGAGGTCGGCTTCAGCGATCCGTTCTACTTCTCGCAACGTTTCCGGCGCTGGGCGGGCAAGAGCCCGCGCGCCTGGCGCCAGCGATAAGACGAAATAATTTAATCTAATATATTATGTAAAAATATCTTACAGTAATTGATTGAACGTTCGTTCAATTGAGGTACAACCCGGTCATGCCGGCCACCTCCCGTTCCGCGCGCTCTCGCCAGCCCGATGCCGATGCCACCCGACACCGCATCCTCGATGCCGCCGAGCGGCTGTTCATCGCCCGCGGCTTCGCCGGCGTCTCGATCCGCGATATCGCCGTCGCCGCCAAGGTCGGCACCAGCCTGGTCATGCATCACGGCGGTTCGAAGGCCGGGCTGTGGGCGATGGTCAAGGAGCGCCTGTTCGCGAGCTACGCTGCCGGGCAGGAGGCCGAGCTGCGCCGCTCCGCGGCGACGCCGGAGCTGCTGATCGGCTCGCTGCGGAACTACTTCCTCTGGCTGCGTGCGCATCCGCAGTTCCTCCGCCTGATGGCCTGGCGCGATCTCGCCGGCGGCGACCAGCTCAGCGGGCAGGAGGCCGGACTGCTCGACCTCGCCCGCCAGCGCATGCGCGAGGCGCGCGAGGCCGGCTGGTTCCATGCCGACATCGATCCCGAACTCGCCCTGTTCGCCATCTTCAGCATGCTCGAAGCCTGGTTCGTCAGCGGCAAGCGCGCCTGCTTCCCCGGCGACGACGAGCGCTACCTCGACACCGTCCTCGCCCTGCTGCGCAGCGGGCTGATTGCGAGGACCCCGTGAGGCACCTCGTCCAGCTCGCCTGCTGCAGCGCCCTGCTCGCCGCCTGCGCCACCACCGCGCCGCCACCACCAGCCCCGCCGGTGGTCGGCACGCTCGCGGTGCAGGCCGCGGCCCGCCTGGCCCCGGTGGTCAGCTACGTCGGCACCCTGGCCGGCGATGTCGAGGTCGATCTCGCCTTCAAGCTGGCCGGGCGCATCGACCTGCTCGGCCCCGAGCCCGGTCGCGACTGGCGCGAGGGCGACGTGGTCGCCGCCGGCGCGGTGCTGGCGCGACTCGATCCGACGGCGCTGCTGGAAGCCAAGCGCGCGATCGCGGCGCGGGCCGGCAATGATGCCGCGCTGTACGAGCGCGGCGCCAAGCTCAGCGCCGAGCAGCGCCTCAGCCAGCAGGACTTCGACCAGCTCGCCGCCACCCGCGACGCCAGCGCGGCCGAGCTGCGCCGGGCCGAGGCGGCGCTCGCCGATGCCGTGCTGACTGCGCCGATCCGCGGCACCATCCTGCGCCGCGGTGC
>JALHRW010000248.1 GCA_022841245.1 Planctomycetota bacterium | reverse complement strand
AGCGCGGTCAGCGACGGGATCAGGTTGTAGCTCTGGAAGACGTAGCCGATGTGCTTGCCGCGGAAGTAGGACAGCTCGGACGAGGACAGCTTGGGCAGCGAAACGCCGCCGACGGTGATCTCGCCGCGGCTCGGCTTGTCGAGCGCACCGACCATGTTGAACAGGGTCGACTTGCCCGAGCCCGACGGGCCCATGATCGCCAGGTACTCGCCGCGTTCGATGCTCAGCTCGATGCCGCGCAGGGCGTAGACCTCCTCGGCCCCGCTCTTGTAGACCTTGTCCAGACCGCTGACGGTGACGATGGGTTCTGCCATGGTTGTCAGTAGGGAAGGGCGTTGGCGGACTTGGCGAGGAAGACGATGCCGATGCACAGCATCGAGACGAGGCCGAAGCCGCAGGAGACGCCGGCCGCCAGCACCGGGACGTACTGCGACCAGGTCAGTCCGAGCTTCTTCTGGAAGTAGTAGCGGCCGAGCAGGGCGCCGATGATCTGCGGGATGATGACGTGCGGCATGGTCTGGCCGAGCCCGCGGACCAAGCCGTAGCACAAGGTCACCGGTGCGGCGATCGCGCTCAAGGCGCCGAACAGCGCGGTGCCGATGACCAGGCCGATACCGACCACCGGCCCGGACAGCGCCTCCTGGAACTGGCTGTAGCCGCCGGCGGTGGAAGAGAACACCAGGCAGGCGTTCTTGGCGTCCAGCTCCCAGATCTGCTGCGCGTAGGGGTAGACCGCGCTCGGGATCTCGGACAAACCCCAGATGAACGAGGCGAATACCAGGGTCAGCACGATCATGATCGGGAAGACGGCGGCCTCGGCCTTCCACAGCGAGGTGAACTTGGTGCCGGTCAGCTCGGCCTGACGGTAGAGCACCGTCTGGGTGCCGTAGTTGGCCTGCGGAATGGGCACGAACCACACCGCGATGCCGTTGTAGCCGGAAACGATCAGGGACAGCTCGCGGATGAACGGGATCTCGACCACCTGGCCAGCGATGCCCTCGAGCCGGGCGGTGACGTAGCTGATCAGCGGGGTGTAGATGAAGCCGAAGAACACCAGCACCAGCAGGACGCCGGTATGCCAGTCGACCAGCCAGCCGGACACCACGATGTACAGCAGGGTCGCGATGATGTAGATGCCGAGGATCCAGCGATTGGGGATGTCACCGCGGCCTTCGGGGACGCTCGCGGTGGTAGTGCCGGCGGCGGCGTCCTGGGCGTCCAGCGCACGCTTGGCGCGCAGGGCCCGCATCATGCCGAAGATGCCGACCACCGCGACCGCCAGCGAGATGCCGATGCCGAAGCTGAGGTAGAAGTCGACGTTGTTCTTGAACATCGTCTCGACCGTCGAATCGCCGGGCGTCCAGCTGCGCAGGATGCCGGTATGGTAGAGGATCGGATTGGCGATGAAGGTGACGAGGAGGCCGAGGAACGAACCGACCATGGCCCAGAACGGCAGCACCATGCCGATGACCACCTGGTTGAAGTCGAAGCTCAGGCCGGTGGCGGTCGCCGGCAGGATCAGCCGGGTGTACTGCGTCAGGTCGACGAAGGGGATGGGCAGGATGCTGTATTTATAGGCCTCGCCGATCAGGTTCGAGGTCAGCGTCGGCAATCCGAGATAGACCATGCCGAAGACCAGGCCGAGGGCGCCGCCGATCGAGAACACCCGCCAGCGCCAGCCGCCAGCGCTGCGGTCCTGGCCATCGAGATCGTCAGCCAGGGCCATCATGCCCTGGGCGCCGATCGGGGCCATCGGGAACGGCAGCTTCTCGATGTCGCTGGCCAGGCGGAACAGGCCGTAGCCGGCCACCGCCGAATCGAGGCGGGTGAACAAGCTCTTGAACAGCATCAGTCCGATCGCCGGGAGCCAGGCGCTGGAGAGGAAGCTGCGCCCCTCGTAGGCCGCCGGATCGCTTGGCGCGAACCATTCGGGGAACTGCCCGGCGAGGCCGAAGGACAGCGCCGCCTCGCTGCGCACCAGGAACTGGTTCCACAACGGCGTGCCGTGCACGTTCTGGTAGGCGAAGGTGCCTGCCATGTAGAAGAGGACGAAGATCTGCGCCCGGCCGAGCTTGGCGTTGGCCCGCTTGGCCACTTCCAGGAAGAGGATCAGGGTCACCCACTGGGCCGCCGAGCCGACGCCCTGGCCGGCGAGCAGCTGCATGTACAGCGCTCCGGGGATGAGGATCATCGCCACCAGGAACACGCCGATGACCGAGCCGAAGGAGAATCCTTCCGTGAAGGTGCCCGGCGGGGTCATCAGCTGGCGGTAGCGCTCCAGTTCAGCATCAACCCTGGCCATTGGCGCCTCCATCGGTCGGCGCGGCCGACACCGCCTCGGCAAGCACGCGGCCGGCCTCGGACTGGTAGTGTTCGACCGCCTCGGGCGGCAGCGAGCGCCAGATCAGGAACTGCTCGCGCAGATCCTTGATGAACGAGCGGTTGCCGCGCAGCCAGGTGGCCCTGGAGCCGTTCAGCCGCTCGATCTCGACCACCACCTCGTCGATGCCAGCGATGTCGCTCGGCTGGGTGCGCATGGCGAAGCGCTGGTAGACGCCGAGGTCGAAGGGCGCCAGGGCGATCTCGGCGCGGATGCCGACGCGGTGCCCGTCGACGCGGAAGAGGCCCACATGCTTGGCGGCGAAGACGTCGAGCGAGGCGTCACTGTGATTGCCGAAGTGCTCGCGGACGAAGGCGACGATGCCGCCGAAGCTCTTCTCCGGCACGGTGAAGGGGAAGGTGAAGACCATGCGATCGCCGTCGGGCTTGGGCATCTTCCAGGCGCGGTTGACGCCCGGGTTCGCGCTGCGGCTGGCCATCAGCGCCGGATAGATGGTCGAGAGCAGCACCATCAGCATGACGATGAGGATGGTGATCAGCGACGACATCGAGCTGAAGTTCATGTCCGGCACGCTGACCAGCCCGTGGTCGGCAAGCAGATTCAGCACCTTGGCCGCGCCCTGACCGATGAGGTAGCCGCCCATGCCGCCGACCACGGCGATGACCGAGCTCTCGGCGAAGAACAGCATGCCGACGTCGCGCGGACTGAGGCCCAGCGCACTGTAGGTGAAGATCTCCTTCTGCCGGTCGACGATCGAACCGAGCAGGCTGGAGAAGATGATCAGACCGCCGAGCAGCAGTGGCACGACCAGGTCGCCAAGGCCGCCGCCGGTGATCTCGCGAGTATAGAAGAAGCGCTGCGCCCCTTCGCCGCTGGTGGCGTAGACCGGACCGTTGAAGCTTCCGGCGATCTCGCTGGCAGCGAGGCCGATATCGGCGTCGGCCTTGGGATACAGCACCAGGACGTTGGTCATGCCGCCGAGTTCGAGCACGGTGCGGTTGACCGTGATCGCGGTGAGGGCCGGGGCGGCGAAGATGAAGGAGGTCGTGTCCATGCCCTGGATGACCTGGTTGAACGAGCTCTGGTTACCCACCGACTGGCTGCCGAGGGCGGCGAAGGTCGATTCGAAGTCGGGCGGCATCAGACGGGTGCCATCGATGTTCTCGACCGCCTTCAGCGCCTCGTCGCGGAAGGTGCCGGCGAAGACGAAGGCGGTACCGCGGATGCGCAGCTCGACCCCGGGCTTGAGCGACAGACGCGAGACCAGGGTCTCCGACAGCCACAGCGGCGGCAGCGAGCCGGGCGGCGGCTCGGCCAGATCGCCGAGGATCCCGCCGGGCAGGCGGGCGACCTCGCGCGCATCCAGCCCGAGCAGGGCGTCAAGCGCCATCGCCTTGCCGGTGGCCGGATCGAGCAGCACGTTGCCGGAGGCCTTCTCGGTCTCGTTGTTGGCCATCGGGTTGCGGAAGCTGGCGGTGCGGCGCACGACCTCGAAGCGGTCGCCATGCAGCGTCTCGATCGCGTCGGCGAGACGGTCGGGGATGCGCAGGAAGCTCGGCTGGTGCACTTCGATGCGGTCAGCGCCGCGGCTGCGGCCGAGATAGCTGGTGACCACCGCGCTGCCGCTCTGGAACGAGGCGAAGACCAGGATGGTGAAGGTCAGCAGGGTGACGGTGCTGGCGGTGAGGAAGGTCTTGAGCGGCCGGTTGCGCATGCCGGCGATGCCGATGACCACAGCAGCCAGCGTGGTCGAGTTGCCGGTGCCGGCGGCGTGCGATTTCTGCGACAGCCCCTGCATCGCCTTGAGCTCGTGCTTGAACTTGCCCATCACCACCGCGATCACGAAGGCGGACAGCAGGATGATGATGAAGGCGAGGAAGATGATCAGCGGAGCGTTGGCCAGGGCGAAGGCCGGGTGGGTGAAGTAGAGGATGCCGAAGGTGGTGACGAAGATGGCGACGAAGCCGAGGATCTGGCGGTAGATCGACACCGCGCCGAGGACCAGGCGTTCCACCGAGAAGGCGAATGGGATCGACAGGACGAGCAGCACGACCACGGCGCGGAGCAGGTCGTTTGCACCCTCGCGCAGCGGCGACTGGGCGCGCGCTGCGAGCACCGCCGCCACCGCCTCGTGCGCGGCGGCACCGCGCACATCCAGGACCTTGCGCGCCTCGTCGGCGCTTTCGAGATGGTCGATGCAGTCGGCATGCACGCGCTCGACCGGACGATCGACCAGGTTCTTCGAACGCAGCACCTCGAGGCGCTGGGTGTTGAGCAGGGCCGCGTCATGCGCCGAGCGGCGCAGCACGTCCATCGACAGGATCTCCTGCGGATCGGGGCGGAAGCCGGAGCCGACCGGACGCTTCTCGGTCGAACCGAGCAGGAACAGGCCGCTGCCGATCAGCTTGAGCGAGCGCTCCTCGTTGGTGTAGACGGTCATGCCGCCGGTGCCATCGCGGCCGAATTCGCGCTTCACCGTCGAGTCGGTACGTCCGACCAAACGCGAGAAGTACGACTGGCTGCTGTACTCGACCGGCAGGAACGGCACGTAGAAGCCGTTGCCGAAGGCGGTGAACAGGCGGATATTGAAGGACATCGCACCGGAGGCCCCCTCGCCGTCATGGAACGAGCGCGGCGCACCGTGGTCGCCGAAGGCGATGCCATGCACCCGGTTCAGCGTCCACTGGTCGATGACGTGCGGGCAGAAGACGTGTCCGGCGTGGTTGACCCGCGCCATCGGCGCGTTGTAGCGGCCGCAGACCGCGTCCCCGTCGCTGAACGACGGGCCCAGGCGCACCTGCTGGTTGACGAAGACCAGGGCGCCGGCGGCCGGGCCCTCGACCTCCTCCGAGCCGGGCGACAGCTGATCGACGCGCAGGCCGGCCCAGGCCGAGCCGTCACGGCGCCATACCAGCTTGTCGTCATAGCGCGTAGCGACGGTGTAGCCGGTCTTCAGTGGCAGGTCGGCGCCGGTAAGCGAGCGCAGCCAGGCGACCACAGGCCCGGCCAGGGGCAGCAGCTCGGGGGCGGCGGCGACCCGCGGCATCTCATCATCGTTGACCGGATCGCCCAGGGTGACGAGCTGCGCCCCGAACAGGCCCATGCTCAGCGGGACCACCGACGCGACCTGGCGCCGCCGTAAGTGGTTGAGGCGCTCGTAGCCGTAGGATGCGGCGAGGTCGGGCGAGCGCATCGGCGGAGCCGATGGCTGGGTGGCGGCGATGCGGTCCCACGCCTGCTGCCAGGCATCGACGTGCTTGACCACGTTGCCGGGCTGCGACGGAATGTCGTGCATCGTGTTGCAGTCGATGCCGAAGGGATTGGCGAACCACGCCCGGTCGGCAGCGGCGAAATCGATGCCCGCATGCGCGATCACCGTCTTGCCGAGCAGGACGTCCTCGAGGCGTCGGGCCGAGGCCAGGCGACCGGTGTCAGCCTGCAATCCCGAACGCAGGCCGGTGAGCTCGTCGCGCAGCTGGCCGACCACCATCGCCCAGGTCTCGGCGTCGTCGACCTTGCGCACGTGCAGCTGGCGGCGCATGTCATTGAGCTTGCCGATGCGCGCCTTGAGCGCCGTCAGCTCGCCTTCGAGCCGGGTGGCGCCAACGGTGTCTCCGGAATCGGCGACCGCCTTGCGCTGGAGGTTCATCAGGCGGTAGTCGTAGTTCAGCGCATTGACCCGGCCGACCAGGATGCGGCGCAGGCGCTCGCGGATGGCGAAGGTGTCATCGCCCGGCTTGGTCAGCACCTCGGGGTCGTCGAGCAGGGAGATCCGGCGTCCGCACTCCTCGATCTGCTCGGCGGTCCAGCGCACGCGATCTTCGAGGCGGTCGGCCTCCTTCGAACCCTTGATCACCTTGTTGACCACCCAGTAGAACTGGCGTGCGCCGTCCTGTCCGGCGTAGTGGCTGCCGAAGAAGCAGATCAGCACGTTGCGCTCGAGCGGCTGCGCGGCGAGGCGCGTGGCGAGCTCGGTGAGCAGGGCGGCGTTGGCCGCCTCGCGCCGGCCGGGCGACAGATCGGGCACGGCACCGGCGGTGGCTAGCTCGGCGGCGAGCACGATGGTCTGGCTGGCGCGCTCGGGGCTCAGATCGGAAG
>JALHRW010000247.1 GCA_022841245.1 Planctomycetota bacterium | reverse complement strand
ACCTCACCCCAAGAACCGCGCCAGGCGCTCGGCGATGATCGCCGAGCCATGCGCCGCCGGGTGCAAACCGTCGGGCAGCAAGCGGACATCCTCGGGCACATGGCCCTCGGCGAGGACCAGGCGCGGGGTCAGCGGGGTCAGCGCGGCACGCAGCGACTCGCGGATGCGGCCGGCGCGGGCGCCGGTGTCGGGGCCGAGCGGCATGCCCTGGAAGTCGGCTGGCCCTTTGCCCGCTTCGCACGGTTTCCACGGCGGCAGGATCCAGACGATGCGACGGTGCGGGCCGGCGCAGGCCAGGCGGGCGAGCCGCAGGGCCGGTTCGACCACCGCATCGGTGTCCGACGCGCGCCAGGCATGGTTGCTGCCCAGGCCGATGCTCACCACGTCCCATACCCGCGATTCCAGCGCCCAGCGAAAAGCTTCGGGCTCGATCTTGATGCCCCCGACGCCGAGATTCCAACACGGCAGGTCGAGGCGGCGCGACAGCCGCGGCACCCAGGCGTCGAGCGGGCTCTGCACGCTGAAGCCCTGGGTCAGCGAATCGCCGATCGCCAGCCAGCGCGGCGCTGGGGCCGGCGCGCATTCGAGGCGAGCGCCATCGGCAAGCGCGATGCCGGCGATGGCGCAGGTCGAGATCAGCGGCAGCCAGCAGACCAGCGGCGTCAGCGGCCCGCCGCGTTCCAATCCGGTGGGCAGCCGCACGACGACTTCGTTCTGCCGCTCGCGCAGGTCGGGGCCGTGCTGCGCGGCGACGCCATCGACGTGCTCAATCTCAAGCGCGACCGCAGCGGGGAAGGGCTGGTGGTGGCGCAGTCGCGCCAGGTGCAGCTCGACCCATGGGCTGTCGCTGGCGAAGCGCACGCCGCAGCCGCAGCTGCTGCGCAGGTTGGCGACTGGGCCGATCTGACCGGCGAGCAGGGCTGCAACGTCACGCGGGAAACGCGGCAGGCGCATGGCGCCGGCATCAGGCTCCGGTGGCTGCGGGCTGATCCAGGTCAGCCGGGGATCGTCACACCCGATCAGTGGCAACCGCAGCCACCGCTGCCGCAGCCGCCACCCGAGCCGTGCTCATGCGCGTGCTCGTGCTCATGGCCTTCATGCGAACCGCACTCGCCATTGCCGCACTCGCCGCTGCCGCAGGAGCCGCCGCCGCAGCAACCGCCGCCGCCCTTCAGCTCGTCCTCGGTGGCCTCGCGCACCGCCAGCACTTCGCAGGCGACGCGCAGGGTCTTGCCGGCAAGCGGGTGGTTGCCGCTGGCGACGACCTCGTCGCCAGCGATCTCGGTCACGGTGAAGGCGACGACCTTGCCGGCCTCGCTCGGGTGCGGACCGCGGAAGCGCATGCCGGGCTTCAGCACCTCGCGGGCGTTCTCGGGAAAGTCGCTGAACGGCACGCGCAGGTCGAGGGCAGGATCGAGCTCGCCGAAGGCCTCGGCCGGAGGCAGCACCAGGTTGAGACGCTCGCCATCGGCATGGCCCGCGAGCTTGGCTTCGAGGCCAGGCAGGACCTGGCCGCGGCCGCAGATGAACTCGGTGACCTGGCCGTCGGCCTCGCAATCGGGCGCGGTGTCGGCTTCGAGGGCGATGGCGTAGCGCAGGGTGACATGGGCGTCGGCGGTGATCTGCATGATGGCGACACTGTGCAGCCCGGCGGCGCAGGGGAAGTGGGGTGGAAACGCCGACCCGGCAGCCGGTTCCCGGGGCCTTACTCCCGTCCAGCCAGGTCCGTCCCCCAGCCATGGGCGCGCGAACGCCGGCGCGCACACCATGCACGCATGTCCACCGCCACCCGCACCGCCCCCTCCCCGCTCTCCGACCGCCAGGTCGCGGCATACGCACGCGACGGCTTCCTCGACGGCGGTCCGCTGCTGACCATCGCCGAGGTCGACGAGCTGCGCGCCGAGCTCGACCGCGTCATCGCCCAGCGCGAGCGCCGCGGCATCCCGCAGCCGGTGCAGATCGTCAACATGGGCGGCGACGGCCTCGAGGTCTGGCAAGTGGTCAACATCTTCCAGGCCAGCCCGGCCTTCGCCCGCCTGCTTACGAACCCGCGGCTGGCGGCGATGCTCGGCCAGCTCGCCGGTGGACCGGTCCATCTCTGGCACGACCAGATCCAGTACAAGCCGGCCGGCCACGGCGGAGTCAACTGGTGGCACCAGGACGCACCATACTGGCCGGTGCTGGCGCCGCAGGACAGCCTGCTCACCGCCTGGATCGCGCTCGACGAGGTCTCGCTCGACAACGGCTGCATGAGCATGGTGCCGGGCAGCCACCGCTGGGGCGACACCATCAGCCACCTGCACGCCTGCGGCGAGCGCTCGCGCGACTTCTGGCGTTCGCTCGGCGAGGTCTACGGCGACGAGCCGGTGCATGTCGTGCCGCGTCCGGTGCAGCTCGGCGGGGTGCACTTCCACCACGCGCTGACCTGGCACGGCTCGCACGAGAACCGCAGCAACCGCCCGCGTCGCGCCATCGCCGTACACGTGCAGACGCCGCGCACGGTCTACGACCCGCGCTCCGGCCACGTGTGCCAGAAGTTCATCACCGCCAAGCCAGGCGAAGCAGTTACCGGACCTGCCTTCCCGGCTATTGGCTCGTAGGGCTCTGCCCTACGTACCCGCCGGGGGCCTTCGCCCCCGGAACCCCCGCTCGACACGCTGCGCTGACGCTGGCGATGTGGTGTATCGGGGCGGCCCGTTCCAGTCTCGCTGGGCTTACGCCTGCGCTCGCTCGGCGGACGGTCACGGTCACGGCCAGCAGCCAGCAGCCAGCAGCTACGGCGGACTGGTCAGCGTACGGCTCGGACCGGTGCGGCTCCGACGCGGGGCCTGACTGCCGCGCCCGGGGCCAGTGCCGCCGCAATATCGCTGACCGGCCGTCGCGTGCGCCGGTAGGACGCCGGGCCGCAGCCGACCAAGCGGGCGAAAATGCGACTGAAATGGTGGCGGTTGACGAAGCCGACGCGCTGCGCCACGTCCTCGATCGGCACCGCGCCGGAAAGCAGCAGTTCGGCGGCGTTGGCCACCCGGCGCTCACGCACATAGGCCATCGGCGTGCGTCCGGTGCGCCCATGGAAGACGTCGCCGAGATGGCGCGGGCTGAGGCCGCAGGCGCGGGCGAGACGGCCGAGGTCGAGATCCTCGGCGAGGTGCTCCTCGACGAAGCGGCGCACCACCGCTACCGGATCATCACCAGAGATGCCGGCCACCAGCTGGTCCTGCGCCGCCGGCGCCAGGGTCGCCACGGCGCTGGACAGGGCGTGCAGGGCGAAAGCGCGGGCGCGCAGCCGGCCGGCAGCGGTCCACGCCGAGTTCCCGTCGCACAGCGTGCGCATGGCGGCGCAGGCGACCGGATCAGGCGGCAAGGCGATCGGCACGGTGAACAGCCCGCGACCCCAGTCGGCGAGATCAAGATGGAGGTAGTGCTGGATGCCGGCCCGGCCCTGGCAACGGGCGGTGAATTCGCCCCAGGCCGGCAGCAGGTGCAGCCGCCCGGGGAGCAGGCGGTGAATCCCGCCCGGAAACACGACCTCGGCCCCCGCCTGCTCGTTCAGGTACAAACGCCAGAACGGATCGCACAGTCGGAACTTCCAGCTTGGCCCGATATCGGACTGCCAAGCGGTGAGGATCCGGCACAACGGGTCGATCGGTGCGGCTGCGGCCATGACCGATCTTCGCGCGAATAGACACAGAAGCCAGCGTGCACAGGCATGGCCGCCCGGCCCGCCATCGCCATGCTGGGAACAGGAGCCCAGATCATGACCTTCCGCCACGACGTCCTCACCACCGACGGCGACACCTCCTGGTTCGTCAAGGACCGCTTCGGCATGTTCATCCACTGGGGCCTCTACGCCCTGCCGGCGCGGCACGAGTGGATGCGCCACAACGAGAAGATGGGCAACGAGGAGTACGACCGGAAATACTTCCGCCGCTTCGACCCCGATCTCTACGAGCCCAAACTGTGGGCTGACGCTGCCGCCGACGCGGGCATGAAGTACTACGTCGTGACCACCAAGCACCACGAGGGCTTCTGCCTGTGGGACACGAAGCTGACCGACTACAAGGCGACCAACACGCCGGCCAAGCGCGATCTGCTCCGCCCACTGGCCGAGGCAATGCGCGGCAAGGGCCTGCGCACAGGCCTCTACCACTCGCTGATCGACTGGCACCACCCCGACTTCATCGTCGATCCGCACATCGGGCCGCACCGCGAATCGCCCGACCGCGCCACGATGAATGTCGGCCGCGACCAGGGCCGCTACGCCGACTACCTGCATGGCCAGGTGCGCGAACTGCTCACCCAGTACGGCGACGTCGACGTGCTGTGGTTCGACTTCAGCTACCCCAAGCCGGACGGCAGCGGCAAGTGCCACACGGACTGGAAGAGCGCGGAGCTGCTCAAGATGGTCCGCCAGCTCGCCCCGAAGATCATCCTCAACGACCGACTCGACCTCCCGCACGGCTGGGACGTCAAGACGCCGGAGCAGTTCAATCCGCTGAAATGGCCGACGCACGATGGCCGCAAAGTGGTGTGGGAGGCATGCCAGACCCTCTCGGGCAGCTGGGGCTACCACCGCGACGAGTCGACCTGGCGCAGTGCCGACGAGCTGATCCGCACCCTCATCCACTCGGTGGCGCGCGGCGGCAACCTGCTGCTCAACGTCGGCCCGACCGGCCGCGGCGAGATCGACGACCGCGCGCTGTCACGCCTGTCGGACATCGGCCGCTGGATGAAGCGCCATGGCCGCTCGATCTACGGCTGCACCCAGATCCCCGACGGCTTCCCCGCTCCGCCCAACGGCTGCGAGTACACCTGGAACCCCGAGACCAACCGGCTCTACATCCACGTCCTCGAATGGCCGTACAAGCAGCTCGCCCTGCCTGGCCTCAACGGCCGGATCGAGTACGCCCAGTTGCTCAACGACGCCAGCGAACTGCCGATGCGTGGTCTGGATGAGTGGCAGAAGCACTGGAGCGATACGGTCGGTGGGCCAGACACGGCGTTCGTCAACATTCCGGCTGACAAGCCGGCTGGCGTGGCGGTGCCGGTGATCGAGTGCTGGCTGAAATCCTAGGTCGGTAGGCTGGAAGCCGGAATGTCCCAGTAACCAGCGGCCGGCCACTGGCTGCCGCTACGCTGAAGGCTCCGTCTTGCCGCGTTGACTGGGATCCAGCAGTCGCCTAGCCTACCGCGCCGCTGTCCGGCCGGGGGCGATCATGAAGACGAACAAGAACCACGCCTGCAACATCACCGGCTTCGTCGAGGCGCATGCGACCGCCTGCGAGATGGTGGCCAGGCAGATGGATTGCATCATCCTGTTCCGCGAACCCGGGGTGATGGCCCGCGGGCTGATCGAAGAGCACTACTGCATGAAGGGCTTCCGCATCGACACCAAGTCGTGCAACTGGGGGCCGATGAGCGGATTCGTCTGCGCCGATCCCCGCCTGACCAAGGATTCGGTCTACGAGATCCGCAACGAGACGTGGACCAGCGAGGCGCTCAGCGGCCACATCGTCGAGAAGTTCTTCGGCAAGGTCGAGGATGCCACGTGGGTGGCCGACGTCATGCCGATCGCGATGTCCCAGCAGCGCATCCGCGAGCTGACCCGCCTGCGCGCGATCGATCCGCGTCCGGACGGCACCGACCTGGTCGGCCAGAGCAAGGCGTCCAAGGGCGAGACCGTGCTGTCCTGGCGCCTGGTTCCCTTCGGCAACGCCACCAACTCCTGGCTGCGCGTCGATGGCCAGATCCCGTCCGGCTACTACGTGCTGTGCGTCGACAAGCGGGGGACCAAGCCGTTCGCCCAGCGCTATCCCAAGGGGGTCGAGCGGATCAATTTCCGCGGCCACGAGACGATCCTCGGCCTGACCAATCCGGGGACCAAGCACCGTGGGTTCAAGGCCTGCGTCACCGCCGACTACGATCTCTTCGCGCTGTGGCCCAGGACCGGCAAGGCCGACCTCATGTCGGCGCGGCACGGCCTCAACGCGGCGTTGCTAGGCAAGAACGCGGCCCCGCTGCCCGGCGGCGTCGCACGCATGGGCAACATCGACGACCGGCTGCAGAGCCAGAAACACCGCGAGCACCACCGCTTCGGCGACGTCAGCGCCCGCGTCATGCTGATCAAGACCATGCTCAATTCGGCGCTGATGGGCGCCGGCTACCGCGGCGGCAACGCCATCCACCACAACGACGAGGCGGGCAATTTCGCCCTGGCCAAAGGCACGCTCCGCGACTGCCTGCCGCTCATCTGCTTCACCCCGAAGCACGGCACGGTCCTGATCGAGGACCTCGCCGACTTCAAGGAACTGGTGCTCGACGCACGCACCTCGGGCTTCCAGGAGCGGGCCAAGGAGCAGTGGCTGCAGGAGGCGAAGATCGTCTGAGCGATAGCGGCCAGCGGTCAGCGGCCAGCGGCGAGCGGCCAGCGGCCAGCAGCCAGTGGCCAGC
>JALHRW010000246.1 GCA_022841245.1 Planctomycetota bacterium | reverse complement strand
GTCGGTGCGGTGGTCGACGACCGCAGCGGCGGCCGCCGGGCGCTCGCCGACCGCCGCGCCCTCGCCGACGTGGTCATCGAGCTGCTGCGCAATGCCCGCTGCGCCATCGCCGGCACTGGCCGCGACCACGGCCACATCGCGATCAGCATCGAGGCCGATGGCGACGACCTCGCGCTGCGCATCGCGGACGATGGGCCAGGCATGGACGCAGCGACTGCGGCCGCAGCCCTCGAGCCATTCACCGGCAGCAGCAGCGGCCTCGGCTTGGCCATCGCTCGCCGCACCATGGAGGCGATGGGCGGTTCGCTGGCGATCGACAGCCGGTCCGGGGCCGGCACCTGCGTGATTCTCGGCCTGCGCGGAGCCACCGGTGCCTGAGCCGCTGCGCGTGCTCGTCGTCGACGACGAGCCGGAAGTCCGTCACACCCTTGGCGATTTCCTCAGCGATCTCGGCCATCAGGTGCGCGAATCGCCCTCGGCCGACGCCGCCCTCGCCTCCGACCTGCCGGCCTGGGCCGACCTCGCCCTGGTCGACATCCGCATGCCCGGCACCGACGGCATCGGCTTCCTCGCCGCCGCCGCCACGCGCTTCCCCGGCCTGGCCACGATCATGATCTCTGGTCACGGCACCCTCGACACGGCGGTGCGGGCGATGCGCCTCGGCGCCCTCGACTTCCTGCCGAAGCCGGTGCATCTGCCCGAACTGGAGGCGGCGGTGGCGCGCTGCACCGCCCTGCCCCGCTGGCGGGCCGGGCGCGGCACGGCGCCAGCGCCTGACGAGTTGATCGGCACGGCTCCGGCGATCGTGGCGTTGCGCGAGCAAGTCGCGCTCGCCGCCCGCTCCGGCCTCAAGACCCTGCTGGTCACCGGCGAAACCGGTACCGGCAAGGAGCTGGTCGCGACCCTGTTCCACCGCTTGCGCCGTGGTGCGCACGCCCCGCTGGTCACGGTCAACTGCCCGGCCCTGCCCGAGCCGCTGGTCGAAAGCGAACTGTTCGGTCATGTCCGCGGCGCCTTCACCGGGGCGCAAGAGGCGCGCGAGGGCGCCTTCCAGCGCGCCGACGGCGGCACCCTGTTTCTCGACGAGGTCGCCGATCTGGCGCCAGCAGCACAGGCCAAGCTGCTGCGCGCGCTCGAGACCTGGCGGGTGCGCCCGATCGGTGGCGATCGCGAGCGGGGCGTCGACCTCGCGGTGGTCGCCGCCTGCAACCGCGATCCCGCTGAGCTGGTCGCGCGTGGCACCCTGCGCGCCGACGTGTGGCACCGCCTCAACACCCTGACCGTACTGCTGCCGCCGCTGCGTGAACGCCTCGTCGACGTGCCGGCCCTCGCCGCTCACTTCGCCACCCGTCTGCCGGCCGAACTCGGCCAGGCGGCATGGCGGCTGGAGCCGGCTGCGGTTGCCCGCCTGACCGCGCACACGTGGCCGGGCAACGTGCGCGAGCTGCGCGCCACCCTGCTGCGCGCCGGCATCTTCGCCGGTGGGAGCCCGATCGGCGCCGAGCACATCCGCTTTGCCGGTGGCTCCGCGGCTGCGCCTGCCGCCGCGCCGCAACCAGCTGATGATGAGGCCGCCGGCACCCGCGCTGCCCTGGTCGCCCACGGCTGGAACCGCGCCGCCGCCGCCCGCACCCTCGGCATCACCTACGAAACGCTGCGCTGGCGCATCCGTACCTACGGACTCAAACCTGGCTGATCGCCCCAGCCCCACCCCAGATCCTGGGGTGGGCACCACAGGCCCTGTGGCGCCAACCCCTCGCCGGCTTGGCACGGCATGTGCCATGACCAGGCATGCGCATCCTCATCTGCGACGACGAACCGCTCATTGCGGCGACGCTGTCCGAGCACCTCGAGCTCTGCGGCCATCGCACCAGCGTATTCCACAGCGCCCGTGACCTGCTGATCGACTTCGATTCCGGCCGCGCGGATGTCGGCCTGGTCATCACCGACCTGTGCATGCCTGATCGGGATGGCTTGCGCCTCGCCGAAACCGTCCGTAGACTGGAGCCGCGGATCCCCGTCGCCCTGATGACCAGTCACGCCCTGCCCTGGAACGACGAGGACCTGCGCCGACGCGGCGTCACCTGCCTGCTGCGCAAGCCGCTTCACATGCACTTGGTCGAGGCGGTCGCCGCCTCGGCCCTGGATACCGCCGCGAAAGGCACCCCATGAAGCTCCGCACCCGTCTGCTCCTCGGCATCGGCGGCATCGTCACCTCCCTCGGCCTCGGCATGATCCTGCTGGCGGTGGTCCTGAGTGGCACGGTCGGCGGCTACGACCGCGTGCTGGGTCGGGAGCAGGCCCTGGCCAAGGGTGCCATGGACCTCTACATCCAGATGCTGCAGGCGCGGCGCGCCGAGAAGGACTTCCTCCTGCGCCAGGAGGAGAAGCACGTCGCCAAGCACGCGGAGGCTTTGGCAGCGATGCGGCTGCAGCTGACCGCGCTGCAGGCCCTCCCGTTGCAGGACCTCTTGGTCGTCCAGCCAGCCGAGGGCGAGACGCCGGAGCGCACCAGCAAGCTCGGCTCCATCCTGAGCCAAGCGACCTCCGGACTTGCCGACTACGATCTGGCCTTCGCCGAGGCGGTAGCCGCCTGCAGGAATCGTGGTCTGACCCAGGACCTCGGGGTGCAGAAGACCTTCCGCGAAGCCGCGCACGGACTTGAACAATCGCTGGCCGGCGACGACCACGACGCCCTGCTGGTCAAGCTGCTGCAGATCCGCCGGGCCGAGAAGGACTACATGTTGCGGCTGCGCGTCGAAGGCGAGAAGTACCGCGACCGGACCCTGGCAAGCGTCGAGACGCTGCGTGCTGCGCTGGCCTCTCTCGGCGACAAGCGAGCCGCGGGCGAGGCCGCTCTCGACACATACAAGACGGCCTTCCTCGCCCTGGTCGCCAGCGACGCATCCCAGCTCGCCGCCGAGGAGAAGATGCGCCAGGCCGTCCGCCGCGTCGAACCGCAGATCGACGCGATGCACGAGGCCGCGGAAATCGCCTCCGCCAAGGCGAGCGGTGCGGTCGCTACCACTGCCGGCCGCTGGCGCCTGGTGGTGCTGCCTCTGGCCGTGGTCGGCATGCTCGCCGGCCTGATCTTCGCCGCCTGGCAGGCCTCGGCCATCGCTCGTCCGGTGATCGCAACCGCACTTGTGCTCGGCCGCGTCGCCCAGGGCGACTTCCGCGACAGCATGACCAGCACCCGCCAGGACGAGCTCGGCGACATGGCGCGCGCCCTCGGCGCCACGGTCACCGCCTTGCGCGCCGCCATCGGCGCGGTCGCCACCGAGGCCGGCCGAGTAGCCAAGGAAGCGCAGGGTGTCGAGCAGGTCAGCGCGAACATCGCCACCGCCGCTGAGGAGAATGCCCGCGAGGCCCAGACCGCCGCCACCGGCGCCGAAGAGGTCGCGGCCAGCACCAACACGGTTGCCGCCAGCGCCGAAGAGATGGCATCGGCCATCACCGAGATCAGCCGCAGCGTCAATGAGGTCAGCGGCATCACCCGCGAGGCCGACAGCAAGGCCGTCGCCGCCAGCGACGAGATGGCCGCCCTGGGCAAGGCCGGGGCCGAGATCGGCAGCGTGGTCCAGATAATCCGCGGCATCGCCGAGCAGACCAACCTGCTGGCGCTCAACGCCACCATCGAGGCGGCGCGCGCTGGCGACGCCGGGCGCGGCTTCGCCGTCGTCGCCAGCGAGGTCAAGGCCCTCGCCCGCCAGACCGCCGACGCCACCGTGCGCATCGAGGAGCTGGTCGCCGGCGTGCAAGGCCGCACCGTCACCGCCCAGGGTGCGATCGGCGCGGTCGCCGAGGTGGTCAAGCGCATCGCCGAGATCCAGTCCAGCATCGCCAGCGCGGTCGAGGAGCAGAGCGCCACGACCAAGGAGATCACCCGCGCGGTCAGCGATGTCTCGGTCGGCGTGTCCGAGATCACCCGCTCGGTCGGCGGGGTCAGCGCCGCCGCCAGCGCCGCCAGCCGCACCGCAACTGAGGCGCGCACCGCCGCTGCCAACCTGCTGACTGTTTCGAAGGAGCTCGACGCGGTGGTGGCGCGGTTCAAGGTCTGAGACTGCCGGCGGCCAGCGGCCAACGACCAGCAGCCAGCGGCCAGCGACCAGCAGCCAGCGGCCAGCGACCCAGGCCGCGGAACCCCCAAGCCTACTGCTGCTGGGCGAAGCCTTCCGGCAGGGTCAGGTTGCGCGCGTAGTCGCCGCCGTCGATGAAGACATGGGCGAAGGTGGTGTCGAAGTTCACCGGGATGGTCTCGCCGGCGGCGCAGCGGTGGTGGCTGCTGCCCTTCATCACCACCGGGGCGTCGTGGCCAGCGATGCGCAGATAGACGTACTGGTGGTCGCCCATGTTCTCGACCACCTCGACCTTGGCCTCGATGCGCGTGGCGCTGGCCGCGGTCGGCACGAAGCCGGCGTGCGAGAGGTTCTCGGGACGGATGCCGAGGATGCGGCCGGCGCCGAGCGCCCCGGGCAGGGCCTGGCGGTGCTCCATGTGCAGGCCGACGGTGGCGCCGCCGCTGATGGCGAAGGCGAAGCCCCCCTCGGTCGCGGAGAGCGCTCCGGCGAGGAAGTTCATCGGCGGGGTGCCGATGAAGCCGGCGACGAAGCGGTTGAAGGGGAAGTCGTAGACCACGGTTGGCGGGGCGACCTGCTGGATCTCGCCGACGCTCATCACGGTGATGCGGTCGCCCAGCGTCATCGCCTCGATCTGGTCGTGGGTGACGTAGACCATGGTGGTCTTGAGGCGCTGCTGCAGCGTCTTGAGTTCGAAGCGCATCTCGCCGCGCAGCTTGGCGTCGAGGTTGGAGAGCGGCTCGTCGAAGAGGAATGCCTTGGGCTGGCGCACCACGGCGCGACCCAGCGCGACGCGCTGGCGCTGACCGCCGGAGAGCGCCTTGGGCAGCTTGGACAGCTGGTTGTCGAGGGCGAGCATGCGCGAAGCCTCGGCGACCTTGGGGTCGATCTCCGCCTTGGTCATGCCGCGCAGCTTGAGGCCGTAGGCCATGTTCTCGTACACCGTCATGTGCGGGTAGAGGGCGTAGTTCTGGAACACCATGGCGATGTCGCGGTCCTTCGGCTCGACCGCGTTGACCACGCGCCCGCCGATGGCGATCTCACCGCCGCTGATGTCCTCGAGCCCCGCGATCATGCGCAGGGTGGTGGTCTTGCCGCAGCCGGACGGGCCGACCAGGACCATGAACTCATGGTCGTTGATGTGCAGGTTGATGCCCTTGACCGCGGTGTAGCCGTTGTCGTAGAGCTTGACGAGCTTGCTGATCTGGATGTCTGCCATGAGGTCAGCCTTTCACGCCGCCAAGTTGGATGCCTTTGACGAAGTACTTCTGCCCGAAGATGAAGAGGATCAGCATCGGCAGCATCATGATCAGCGAGGCGGCCATCAGCAGGGTGTAGGCGGTGCTCTGGCCGCTGCTGAAGTTCTTCAGCGCCACCGGCAGCACGCGCACAGCCTCGTCGGGGGCGATGATCAGCGGCCAGGTGAAGGCGCCCCAGGCGCCGCTGAAGGTGAAGATCGCGAGGGTGATGATCGCCGGCTTGCACAGCGGCAGGACGATGTCCCACCACACCCGCAGCAGGCCGGCACCGTCGATGCGCGCCGCTTCCTCGAGGCCCTTGGGCAGGGTGAGCATGTACTGCCGCAGCATGAAGGTGCCGTAGGCGCTGGCCGCGGCCGGGATGATCAGGCCGAAGAAGCTGTTGAGCCAGCCGATGTGCTGCAGGATGAGGTAGTTCGGGATCATCGTCACCGCCCCGGGGACCATCAGCGTGCCGAGGTAGAGCAGGAAGATGGTGTCGCGTCCCGGCCACTCGATGCGGCTGAAGGCGAAGGCGGCGAGCGAGCAGGTCAGCACTTGCAGCACCACCACGCACACCGCGATGAACAGGCTGTTCCAGGCGAACAGCGTCATCTTGACGTTGGGGTCGGTGAGCACGGCCTGGTAGTTCGACCACACCAGGCGGAAGCGCTGCGACAGCGCGATCTCGGAGCCGAGCACGCCGCGCGGCGCGGCCTCGTCGCCGACGAAGGCGGTGAGGTCGTTTCGCTCGTCGGACTTGAGCGGGTCGTCGGCGGTGCGGAAGACCGGGAAGGCCGGCTCGTAGCGCACCGCGGTGCCGTCGGACTGGCACAGCACGGCCGGCAGGGTGAGATCGCGCACCGGCTCGCCGGGCTGGCCCCAGGTGACGTTCTTGAACTGGTAGAAGCCGGTGACCGGGCGCGGGTGGCGGTTGGGCACGTTGACTCCGCCGATGGCCAGCGGCTCGGCCTTGCCGCTGAGCGGCGCCCAGTCGCGGTAGATCGCGGGCGTCACCATCAGCGGCACGCGGCCGGCGAAGCGCGTCTCGCGGAGCCGGGCCCAGGCGCCGGCGTAGCGGCCGGGCTGCTGGCCGAACCCGCGCTCGGCCGCCGCCTCGTTCGCCTTGGCGTC
>JALHRW010000245.1 GCA_022841245.1 Planctomycetota bacterium | reverse complement strand
CGTATGCCGTCTTCTGCTTGCGGACCAGCGACCAGCGACCGGCGGCCAGCAATCAGCGACCAGCGGCCAGCGGCCAGCGGCCAGCAATCAGCAACCAGCAGCCAGCAGCTATGCTCTCCCAAACACCGTCATATCCCACCGCTCCCGGCACCTCAGCCTTGGCCGTCCCCCCTCGAAGCTGAGCGGCAGCCACACATACCGCCCATCGCGCGCATCCTCAGGCCGCCAGCGGTCGCCGAGGTAGATATAGGCGTCCTCGTATCCAGGGACTTTCAGCACATAGGTCGACTGCGAATCGAACGTGGTAGCGAGCTGCTGCGCATCGCTCTCGCACGGATTGCCCAGTTCCGCCGCCGTGCGCATTGATGTGCACGCCGTTGCGGTCGGGCCAGAGCTCGCCGGGGGGTGAAGGAACCGGCTGGGCGGGGCGAGGTCATGAGCGACTTCTAGCCACGGTCGCAGCCAGGGAAACACCCTCAGATATAGCCGAGATTCAAACCCTTGGCGAAGAGCGCGAGGATCTTCTCGGTGGGGATGTGCTCGAGCCCCGCCGGCTTCTCCTTGAAGCGGTTCCACAATTGCTGGTTCAGCTCGACGTTGCCCTGCTTGAGCCAGGACTCCAGGTTGCCCCGGGTGAGCGGGTTGTGCTGCAGCGCGCCGATCATCCACGGTTCCTTCGCTGCCAGCGCGGGGACCGCCGGGCCGGTGCGGGCCGCCGCCTGCTCCAGCAGGGCGACCGTCTGCTTCACGCGCAGGAGCTGGCCCTTGTCGTTGGCCGGGAAGGCCCAGTTGCTGAGGAAGTGGCAGTGCGTGGGGACGACCTGCTTGCCGTTCCAATTGAAGATGATCTTGCCCTTGCCGAACTGGGCGGACGAATCGCCTCTGAAGAAGCTGAACAGGCCGACGGCCTCGCGATCGGTGTCGCTCTTGTAGCCCTTGGTGTTGAACACCTGCGAATAGTAGACCCATTTGCCTTCGAAGATCAGCTTGCCGCCGAAGCGCTCGATGCCGCGGCGGATCAGCCGCGAGATCTCGACCGTCGCGGTGTTGCCGTTGATCTTCGGCCCCCTGCCGTCCCAGCCTTCATAGGTCCGGCCGTAGGTCGCCAGGAAGGCGTCCCGGCCGCTCTGGTTCATGCTGAACGTGCCTTTGTACTTCATCGCCAGATGGATGTATTCGGCGATCGCCGGGTCGCGTTTGCGGAACAGCTGGTTCCCGGCCTGGCCGTAATACATGTCCATCATCTGGAAGCCGTCGCCCTTGTTATAGGCTTCGGCGCGGATCCCGGGGTCGAACAGATTCAGTTCCCGGCCGACCTTCTGCTGGTCGTTGGAGAAGTGATGGGAGGCCCAGATCTTCGCCGCACCGACCGCGGCGCTGCCTTTTCCCTGCGTGCCGTAGACGAAGGTGCTTTTCTTGAAGGCCACCGCCAAGCGCTCACCGACTTTGAGGATGACGTCCTTCTCTTCTTCGTCTCTGGTCATGGGCTCATGCTGGCCGCGGTAGCATGCGGTAGCAATCGCCTTTGAGCGAACGTCCGACAGGGCTGGCTGGGCGCTGGGGTGCTGCTGGCCGTTGGCTGCTGGCCGCTGGTCGCTGGCTGCTGGCTGCTGGCCGCTGGCGACTCACGGCAAAGGTCCGCGTAAATAATGGGAGCAGCCCCATTCCACGCTTGCGAGCCAGTGGCCAGCGACCAGCGACCAGCGACCAGCGACCAGCGACCAGCGACCAACAACCAGCAACCAGCAACCAGCGACCAGCGACCAGCAACCAGCAACCAGCAACCAGCGACCGCCCCCACATCGACCGCAGACTAGGCGCCGCGGAACCAGCTATGGCCGTGCTGGCCGCCAGTCATCCCGCGCTGGCGTTGGCGTGAGCCCAATCCTCCAGCCAGCCGCGCATACGGCCGCGATAGGTCGTCGGCACGTCGGTCTGGGCGACCCACAGCCGCAGGTGGGCGACCGGGATGCCTTTGGCCTGGATGGAGGCGACGAAGGACGGGTCAGCGACGGCTTTGGCCAGCAGATCTTGAGAGCGTCCGGACCAGCGCATGAGATTGGGACGGGCCATGTCCGGGCACACTAACGGAATTCTGATAATCGCCAACCCAGGTCCGCCGGCGGGGATTTCGCTCGACGCAACCCCCTATGTCTGGACCTCTTGGCGACTCGCGGAGGCCTGAACAGGGGTCTTGCCGGCCCAGAGTTCGGGCAGCGGCACCGCATGCAGCCGGGCGCCGAACGGGATCACGGTATCGCCGAGGTAGAAGACGATACCGCGGCGGAAACGCGGGCCGGCGGCCGATTCCAGCAGGCGCAGGCCGCGCAGGTCGTGGTCCGACAGCGAGGCGGACATCTTGACCTCGACCCCGACCAGGTCCGCGCCGCTTTCGATGACCAGATCGACCTCCTCGCCGGCATGGGTGCGGAAGTGGGCCAGGGCCGGCCGCAGCGCCGACCAGCCGCACTGCTTCTGGATCTCGGTCACGACGAACGCTTCGAACAGCGCGCCGGCGTGCGCCGCGCCAGGCTGCAGCGCGGAGATGCCGAGCAGGTGCGCGGCCAGACCGCTGTCGGCGAGCAGCACCTTGGGCGAACGCACCAGGCGCTTGCTGATGTTCACCGACCACGCCGGCAGCAGCTGCACCAGGAACGCCGCTTCAAGCACAGCGAGGTGACGGCGGAGCGTGGTGGCCGGCAGACCGAGTTCGCGTCCGAGGTCGGCGATGTTGACCAGGTTGGCGGTCCGCGCGGCCAAGGCGGTGAGCAGCCGCGACAGATCGGCGACCGCATCTATACCCGCGAAATCGCGCACATCGCGGGTCAGCAGGGTGGTCAGATAGCTGGCGTACCAGGCGGCGCGGCGTTCGGGCGGACGCCCCTGGATCTCGGGGAAGCCGCCGGCCAGCACCCGCTCCAGCACCGTCGTGCGATCCACCGGTGTCGAGGCCCAGTCCGGATCGGCGGAGCCGAACGCCCGCTCGAGGAAGCTCTCGCGGCGGCCGAGCAGCTCGCCCTGGGACAGCGGTCGCAGGGTGATGATTTCCATGCGCCCGGCGAGCGTGTCGGCGACCCGCGGCAGGGTCAGGATGTTGGCCGAGCCGGTAAGCAGGAATCGCCCCGGCCGGCGATCGCGGTCGACCGCCAGCTTGATCGGTAGCAGCAGTTCCGGTGCGCGCTGGATCTCGTCGATCGCCACCCGTCCGGTGAGACCGGCGACGAAGCCTTGCGGGTCGGCGGCCGCGGCGGCCAGCACGCCGAGATCATCGCAGGTGATGCTGCGATCGATCAGACCCGCCGCCTGCAGCATGCCGACCAGGGTGCTCTTGCCGCTCTGGCGGGCGCCGATGACCAGCACCACCGGGGTGTCCGACAGCGCCGTCTGCACGCTCGCGCTCAGGTTGCGTAGCCACATGGCAGCATCGTCGAATCCCCTTTGTGAAATTCAACCGAGACTTGGTCGATTTTCATAATATCCGTTAAGTGTTTGTAAAAATGCACCTTACGTGTTCAGCGAAGAGCCGTGTTGCTCGCCGAATACCGCGCGATCGACTGCGCGTGGCCGACCTCCGGAGATGCGCATGTACCAGGCTTCTTCCCATTACGCGACCCTCTACCGCGCGCTGCGTCCGCGTCTCGCCTGGCGCGATGGCGGCGACTTCCCGGCCTGGCGGGCGCAGCTGCATGCCGCCCTGGTCGAAGCGCTCGGACTGCCGGCGATGGCGCAGGACCTCGCCGACCATCGACCGCACGCCGAGCGCGTGGATGGCGAGACCTGCGACGGCTTCGTCCGCGAACGCTGGCGGCTGTGGGTCGAGCCGACCGTGCCGCTGCCCTTCTACCTGCTCAAGCCGCTGGCCGTCGGCGGCCGGCTGCCGCTGGTGCTGACACCGCATGGCCACAACCACCCGCCGATCTACGCCGGGGTCGTGGCCGACGAGGCCGAGCGGCGGAGCATGCTGGACGGCCAGCGCGACATCGCCGTGCAGGCGGTGCGCGAGGGCTACCTGGCGATCGCCCCGACCACCCGCGCCTTCGGCGAGACACGCACGGAGAAGGACCAGCGCGATGGCAAGCTCAGCTCCTGCCGCACCGCGCTGATGCACGGCCTGCTGGTCGGCCGCACGCCGATCGGCGAACGGGTGTGGGACATGCAGCGCCTGCTCGACTGGGCGCTGGCGGAGCTGCCGGTCGATGCCAAACGCGTCGCCATCACCGGCAACAGCGGTGGCGGCACGGTCAGCCTGTTCGCCGCCGCCGTCGATCCGCGTTTCACCGCCGCCGCGCCAGGCTGCTACTTCAACACCTTCGCCGGCAGCATCGGCAGCATCCACCACTGCGACTGCAACTACATCCCCGGCATCATGCGTTTGGCGGAGATGGCCGACATCGCCGGGCTATGCGCGCCGCGTCCATTCCGGGTCATCGCCGGGGTGCAGGACGAGATCTTCCCCATCGCCGAGACGCGCCACGCCTTCGCCCAGCTGCAGCGCATCTACGCCGCCGCCGGCGTGGCGCAGGCGTGCTCGCTGCACGAGGGCGACGGCGGGCACCGCTACTACAGCGCCGGCGCCTGGCCGTTCCTGCGCGAGGCGTTCGCTCAGGCCAGCCGGGCGTAGGCCCGCCGCACCAGCGCCCGCTCGTCCTGCACGGCCGGCACGGCGGTCTGCTGGCCGAGCGCCTTGCGCGCCGTGGCCACCGCGATCGCCAACTGCCACGAGGCGTCGTCGCGCACCGGGGTCATGTCGTTGGGCGGACTGCTGCGCGGCCCGGCGATGTGGATGGGGCTCTGCTGCGGGTTGCGCCAGGCTCCGCCGGTGGCTCCGGCGCAGCGGTCGAGCAGCTTCAGACCCGCGTCGCGTGCCGCTTCGGACGGACTGCGCTGCGCCAGCCGCGCCACCGTGGTGGCGAGCTGGTTGGCCAGGCTGAAATGCAGGGTTTCGTGGATGACGGCGCGGGCCAGGCGGATGAGGTCCTCACCCGTGCCGACGCAGCGCAGCAGGGCGATGGCCTGGCGCCAGTGCGGCAGCAGGCGGGCGTCGCCGACCGTCTTGCCGAGCCAGTTGCTGCTCTCCGGCGAACGCTGGTCGCTGTCGCCGAAGCCCCACTCGCGGGTCTCGATCGCCTGCCACAGCCGCGGCAGCGCGGCGGACTCGCCGAGCATCGCCAGCACCACCGCTGCCCGCCAGCTCAGCACCGGGTCGCTCCCCTCCAGCAGCGGCAGCAGCGTGGCGCGGTCGCCGGTGCGGTAGGCCCGCCACATCGCCGGCCCGGCGACGCCCCAGGCAGCCCGCAGGTCACCGGCCAGCTCGGCGAATTGAGCCTGGTCGGGGGTCGGGCCGAAGTTGGCGTACCACGGCTGGCCCGCCTCGACGGCTTCGCCGGTCACGGTTTCTGCGAGGGCGCCGCTGGCGCGCAGGGACGCCTGCAGCGCTGGCAGGTCGACGCTTCCGCGACGGGCGACCTGCACCGCGGCGAGACCGGCGACCTCGCCGATGCGCTGCATGTCGCGCTGCATGCGCAGCGAATGGTGCGCGTCCTGGCTGACGCCGAGGCAGCGGCTGGCGATGAAGGTGTTGTCGAGGTCCTGCGGCACGAGGATGCCGAACGGGATGTCGCAGGCGGTGCGCACGCTCCAGGCGCGGCAGCCCCACACCCAGAACAGGCCTTCATCGCTTTCGAACTCGTAGTCGGTGGCGTGGTTGTCGTAGTGGCAGCCGGTGCGGCCGACACTGTCGGCGAAATGACGCCGGGCGATCAGGTCGTCGAGCTGCAGCGTGGTGCGGGTGACGATGTGGCGGGCCTGGCGCAGGCCGATGGCCGGCGCGATGTAGGTCGGCTTGGCCGGGGTGTAGGTCGGCATGCGGTACTGGGCGATGCCGAGCAGGCGGGCGCGGCTGAGATCCTCGACGTCGGTCGGATCGACGAAGCCCTGGTCGAAGTTGACCACCCGCATCGCGGCCACCCCATCATCCTCGCGCACGCAGCCGGAAGACTGGCTGAAGGCGTGCGGCAGGCCGTCGCCGACGCGACCGAAGGTGCTGGCGCAGCCGGCGGCGGCGCAGAGGTCGCCATCGCCGGTGCCGTCGATCCACGCCGCGGCGGGCAGGCGCAGCGGACCTTCCGGGGTGGCGATCAATGCCGAGCGGATGGCGCGGCCCTCGCGCTCGACTTCGATCAGCGTGCCGGTGATCGGCACCACGCCGGCCTGGTGCAGCAGCGCATCGAGGGCGCACTTCTTGGCGTCGGGATGGAAGCCCATCACCTGGCGCGAACCGCCGAAAGCGGGCAGCAGCTCGCGCACGCGCGTGTCGACCTCCTCCTGCAGGCCGCCCTTCACGCCGTGGTAGTACCAGTGGATGCCGCCGCCCGCGCCGATGCCGCCAGCGAAGGGCAGCGGCTCCACCGCGACGATCGTGGCCCCGCTGCGCGCCGCGGCCAACCCCGCCAGCGCGCCGCCGGTGCCGGTGCCGATCACCGCCACGTCGACCG
>JALHRW010000244.1 GCA_022841245.1 Planctomycetota bacterium | reverse complement strand
GGCCAGCGGCCAGCGGCCAGCGGCCAGCGGCCAGCGGCCCCCTATTTTTTCTTGCCCAGCAGCTGCTCCATGAACGCCGCCTCCTCGGCGAAGCTGGCGTCGTCCTTGAAGCGGGTCGCGGCCATGCGTGCCGTGGCCAGGCCGTTGGCCGGGGCGCCGGCGATGACCGCGGTCCAGGCGATGGAGAACCACTTCGGCTTGTAATCGACCTCGTCGGCCCAAGCCTTCAGCACGCCCTGCCAGGCCTTGGCGTCGCAGGTCGCGGCCAGGCTGCCCAGGGTGATGGCGGTGAAGTCGCGCAGGCGCTTGTCATTCTGCTTCTTCACATGGCGCAGGCGTTCGCGCAGGGCCTTGTCGTCACCAGCGATGATCGCCGCGGTGAGCTGGGCGAAGTGGACCGGCTGCTCGAGCATCTGCCCGGTCAAGCCGAGGGCCTTGCACGCCGCCAGCGCATCGGCCGCACCCTTGGCAGCGGCGGCGACGCGGGCCTTGTCGATGCGCGCCGGGTCGAGCGGACGGATGCCGTCCTCCTCCTCCTCGACCTTGCCGGCGCGCAGGGCTCGGTTGACCTCGCCATGCCACCAGGCCGGCGACAGGCGGATCCACGACAGGTCGGACTCGCGTGATTCGGCAGCCGGAGCCAGCTTGCGCGTCATGTGGTCGTGCTTGCCGTCGGTCGCCGGCTTGGCCGCCTCCACCGCCTTGGCCAGCTCGTCGGTGGGGATGTCGAGCGTGTGGATGCGGGCGGCAATGGCGTAGATCGGCAGCGCCTCGGCCGGAGTCTCCGCCTCGAGGAAGGCGATGCGCGCCAGCCAGGCGTCGACCACCTTGCGCGCATTCATCAGCGTCGGGTCCGTGGCCGCCAACGGCCCGGCCTTGTCGAGGTGGGCGATGAGGCAGCCGATGTATCCCTGGAGCAGGCCGCGCACCGCTGCGAAGCGTCCGTCGCCGGTCCAGCTGGCGCGGTCGAAGTTCTTCTGCGAGACCATGTTCAGCACCTGGGCGGTCATCTGCGCCAGCGGCCCGAAGGCGGTCGCCATCAGCGTCTTGCGCGCGCCTTCGGCGTCATCGGCCGCCAGCTGGGCCAGGCTCAGGCGCATGCCCAGGCGGGCCGTGCCCTGGCCCAGCTTGGGTGCCAGCGGCGGCAGCGAGGCGGCGACCTCGGCCAGCTCCTTGCGCGCCTCGTCGGACTTGCCGTCGCGGCGCAGCACCGCGGCCAGCTCCATCTGCACCTCGATCTTCGACACCGGGTCTTCCAACGCGGCGAGGTTCCCGCGGAACTCCTTGACCGCCAGGGCCCATTGCCCGGTGGTCTGGTAGAGCGCGGCCAGCTCGTGCAGGTTGGCCGGGTCGCGATCGCCGCCGGCGATCAGCTTCTCCATCTTGGCGATGGCGCGGGCATAGGTCTGGTACTGCCAGTCGCGCTGCACATCGATCATGATGCGGGCGTACTCCGGCTCAGCGAAGATGCGCCAACCCAGGCCGAACGGCCCGCGCGTGTTCTCGCCGGAGAAGCGCAGCAGCAGGCCGAGATGGTCAGGGGAGAAGGGCGCAGCGGCATCGAAGTTGGCGTGCGCGGCGCGCAGCGCCTCGGGCACGGTGGCGGCGCGGAAGGCCATGGTCGGGCCGGTCTGCATGACCTCGACGACCCATTCCTGGCCGTCCTTGCGCGCCGCGGCGAAGGCGGTGTGCGAGGGCAGGATCAGCAGGTGGCCGAGGCGGCCCTGCTTCTCGGCCACGGTCTGGTAGAGCTCGGCGAGGTCGTCGCAGTCACCCCGGCACTGCCCGCCGGTGGTCGCGGCGAGCGTCTGGGCGGCGGTCTGATGCACCTCGCCCTTGACCTCGATGCTGCCGATGACGGTGGGGAAGCGCGGATCCGGGCTGTCGTAGACGTAGCGGAAGAGGTGCTGGCCGATCAGGTCGAGGTGGGCGGCGTCGGGCAGGGCCTTGGCCGCCTCGGCGACGAAGCGGTCGGTCTCGGCCGGTTTGGCCGAACGCGGCGGGATGACATCGCCGTTGAGCGTCGACAGACGCAGCGGATCGCCGTCGAGGCCGGCGAGGATCAGATGCGGCGGCAGCAGGTCGCGGGCCAGGCCACGGCCGCGCGGTTCGCGGACGGCGCCGCGCCAGCCGGCCAGGTCGGCGGTCAGCTTGCCGTCCTTGGCCGTCCAGGTGGCGATCACCGTCCCATCGGCCGACAAGGCCGCCGACAGCGCCTTCCCAGCGTCCTTGGCCGGATCGGACTTCGGCGGCAATTCGACCGCCAGGATCAGCTGCGGCATGTCGTTGAACTGCGCGACGCTGTGCTCGATGGCGTAGGCGCTGCGCGACCCGCCAAGCACCCAGCCGCCAGCGCCGAAGGCGTCGCGCCGCTCCTCCAGCAGCGCACCGTCCGGGCCGGCCAGGGCGACGATCGGCAGGAATCGGGCCGAGTCCGCCACCGCTTTCTCGACCTCGCCCGCCGCTGCGTCGGCGCCCAGTCCGCGCAGCGCTCCGCCGCGCACGGCACGACGCGCGAACACCGGGTCGAGGGCGTCAGGCCGTGTCGGCTTGGCCTTCGATGCCAGCGCCTCGACCAGGGCGGCGATGGCTCGTTGCGCCGGTTCGCTGGGACCGTCCTTGGCCGTCTTGAGCGTGCCGATGAGCTTGGCGCCGGCCGCGGTGATCCGCGTACGGTCAGCGGCGCGGTCCGCCGACTTGCCCGGCTGCTCGCTCCAGGCGCCGGCCGGCGGGGCGAGCGCCGCAACCAGCGGCGAGCGGGCGGTCACCTCGGCCGGTGCGGCAGCCTCGGCGGCGGTGAGGGAGGCGAAGCAGACGGCAAGCAGGAGCGGGCGGGTCATCGCGAAACGGTGTGCGGCCCTGCCCGGCAGACAACCGCCGGGCGGACCTCAGACGGACAGCGTGACCCACGCCCCGCGGTCGGCCGACCCGCGACAGGCGTGCAGCCGACGCTCGCGCGGCTCGGCGATCACGCAGGCATTGGTCGCGGTGCCAGTGCCATCCTCGGGATAGCGGTTGATCGAGTCGCGGCCCTGGGAACGGTCGGCGAACAGCGCGCGCAGGTCGTCGACAGCTATGCGCGGCGGCGCCAGCGCCTCCTGCACGCGAGCCAGCCGGGCGAGCGAGCTGGCGGTAGGAGCCTCGACCTCCCGTGCAGCGTTGGCGGAGTCGAGGCAGTGGTTGGTGCGGCAGAGCGGCGCTTCGCCGGAGCGGCGCCCGGCGCCGTCGGCGGTGCATTCCCAATCCTCGATGCCGGACGGATCAGCCAGCCAGTAGTTGTGCGCAGCGGCACGCGGTGCGGTGCGCACCACGGCAGCGGCGGCGGCACGATCGCGGCAGCGCGACAGGCGATGCAGGATCGACAGGTAGGGCACGCCCGGCCGCACGCCGTGGACCTTGAGGTTGGTGGTGCCGAAGGCGAGTCCTTCGGCGTTCAACCCGATCAGGCTGGGGCAACCGGCGCAGGTGATGCTGACCGTCGCCGGGCCGTCGCTTGGACGGCGGCGCACTGCGACGACAAAAGCGACATCCGGCGAGTTGAGATCCCAGGTCTGCGCCGCCAACGGTGCACCGGTGGCGCTGCGTGCTGCCGGCACCAGGGCGGCAGTGCAGCCCTCGCTCTCGGCGCTGCTGGCCAGTGGACGGAAGCAGGCGGCGTCGCGGATATCCGTGAGGTTGGCGGCGGCATAGAGCTCGATCGGGTCGACCCCGGCACCAGCGGCAACGCCATGATGCTCGTCCCAGCCAGCAGGATCCCAGTCCCGAAGCACGGCAAGGCAGGCGGCGGCGGTGGCGAGGAAGTCGCCCTCGGGGCGTCGCTCCCGCACGAACAGGCTTCCGGCACGGAGCCGGTCGACCATGAATCCGCGGACCAGCGGGCGCACCGCCTCGCCATAGCTCTGGCCCATGACGCGCGGCAGGCCAGCAACATCGATAAGGGGTAGATTCAGCATGGCGGCAGACTACCGACCAGAGCGCCGTGACTAGGCCGATATGCCCGACCAGCGACCAGCCAAGCACTTGCCCCTTCCCCCCTTACCTGAATCATGCCTGGCGATGCCCGCCACCCTGGCTCTAGCCCGCCTCACCGCCGTCGACCTGCTGCGTCAGCCGGCGACCTGGCTGGCGCTGCTCATCGGCGCGGCGTTGCTCGGCCTGTCGCTGGTCTTCGGCATGTTCAGCTTCGCCGAAGCCGACCGCATGCGCATGCTGTGCTCGGCCGGCATCGCCGTGCATGCCCTGGTCGCACTGTTCGTCGGCGTGGTCGGGGCGACCATCGCGGTGCACCGCGAACTGGCCGACCGCACCGCCCTGACCCTGCTGGCCAAGCCACTCAGCCGGGCCTCGTTCCTGGTCGGCAAGGCGGGCGGGGTGCTGGCGGCGGTCGCCCTGTGCGGGCTGCTGCTCGCCCTGCTGCACATCGCCTGCGTCCACCTCGGCAGCATCACCGGCTTCGAGTTCGACTCCGGGCACGGCCATCGCAACCCCGAGGACATCGTCCCGATCCCCTGGCTGTCGCTGCTCGGCGGCCATGCCCTGGCCCTGGCCCAGGCCGCCTGCCTGAGCTGCCTGGCCGTGGTCCTGGCCCTGCGCCTGGGCCTCGCAGGCAACATCATCGCGTGTTTCGGCGCCTGGATCGTCGCCCATCTGCTGCCCCAGCTGGGCCTGCATGGGGCCGTGGTCCTGCCCGCCCTCGACCTGCTGGCCGCCGATGACGCGGCCCAGGTCGAAGGCGGCCTGCCCCTGGCGGCGGTGGCGATCGGTCTGAGCTACGCCCTCCTGTGGTGTAGTGGTGCACTAGCCCTGGGGCTGGCGCTCTTCGAACGGCAAGATATCCCATAGCTCCGGAGCCCTAGTGCGCTACGCCTTCCTCGGTGACATCCACGGCAACACCGATGCGCTCAGCAAGGTGCTGGCGTCCATTCGCGAGAGCTCCGTCGACCGCGTGGTCTGTCTCGGAGACATCGTCGGCTACGGTGCCGAACCGGTGCAATGCCTCGAGATGATCCGCGAGCTGAAGTGCGACGTCATCGCCGGCAACCACGACTGGGCGGCGGTGGGCAAGATCTCGATCGACGCCTTCAACGCCTACGCCAAGGCCGCCGCGCTGTGGACGCGCGAGCAGCTGTCGCAGGAGCAGAAGGACTGGCTCGCCAACCTGCCGCTGGTGCTGACCTACGATCACTGCGCGGTGGCCCACGGCACCTTCCACCAGCCCGAGGCCTTCAACTACATCCAGACCGTGTTCGACGCCGAACAGAGCTTCGAGGCCCTGCGCCGCCTCGGCTCCTCGCTCGGCTTCCTCGGCCACAGCCACGTGCCGGTCGGCTTCTTCGACACCGATCCGATCACCTACACGCTCGAGAACGCCATCCCCATCGATGGCGAGACCGCGACCATCGTCAACGCCGGCTCGGTCGGCCAGCCGCGCGACGAGAACAACAAGGCGAGCTGGGCGCTGTTCGACTCCGACAAGCGCGAAGTGTCGATCAACCGCATCGAATACGACATCGACACCGCGGCCAACAAGATCCGCGCCGCCGGGCTGCCCGAGATCCTCGCCGCCCGCCTCTACCAGGGCAAGTGAAGCCGGCCGCGATCGCCGACGCCCTGCTGCCGGGCTCCGGCCTGGTCATCGATGGCCGTCCCGCCTGGGGCGTCCCCCTGCTGATCCCCGCTGTGCTGATCCTGTCCGCGCTGTGCTTGGCACTGCTTCTCGGCGGCTTCGCCGGCACCTGGATCCTGCCCCGCGCCGTGCCGCTCTACGCCCTGCTCGCCCTCGCCGCCCTGGCCTGCCGCTGGCATCTCGCCCGCCGCGCGCGGATCGACCCCGAGGTCGTCCGCCGTCATGCCCGCGCCGCCAGCCAGGCATGGCTGCGCGGCGAGCCCGCAGCCGGACACGCCCTGGCCCTGGTCCGCGCCGCGCCCGAGCAGGCCCAGGCCTGGCGCCTGCATGCGCTGGTCACCGGCGAAGCGCGCAGCGTTCGACGCGCCGAAGCGATCGAGCAGCGCTAGCCGCCCCGGCGGCGCGCAGCCCTCCCACGCATTGCAGCTCCGTCCCTCCCGCGATCATCCCGCCCATGCCCTCGGGCGCGCATCGTCCCTCCCGCCGCCTGTGGTGGATCATCGGCGCCTGCCTGTGCCTGGCCGGCCTCGGGGTCGGACTGTTCGCTCTCGCCTTCCGCAGCTGCCGCTTCGTCATCGAGCCCGGCCAAGCCGCGACCTGGTCGCTGACCGTGCGTTCCGCCCCGCTCCTGCCCGACGGCAAGCCGGGCCCCGAGCGCGTCGCCGAGCACCGCATCGTCCTCGTCGGCCTCGGGCCCGAGTCCTCCGCCGCCGCGTGGCTGGCTGGCCCGGCGAACGCCGCGGCAGCGACGCTGCGACTGATCGATCTGCCCAGCGACGGCCGCCTGCGCTGCCGTGGCCGCGACGGCCGGCCGGCCGATACCGGCCCGCTGCTCGCCGGCTTCGACTTCAACCTGATGCCGCTGCCGCTGGGCGCC
>JALHRW010000243.1 GCA_022841245.1 Planctomycetota bacterium | reverse complement strand
GGTGAAGGTCACCGCGGAATCGGCGACTTCGATGTTGGGGGCGAGGCGAAGCATACGTTGGCGGCAGCATAGATCGCCGGCGGAGCACGACCAGGACCGCGGGCTTCAGCCCGCGATTCGACGCGGGCTGAAGCCCGCGGTCCTTGGCTGGCCACCCCTGGCTCTACCCTGCCGCCATGTCCGCCACCATCCCGCCCCTCGTCGTCGGTCCGTTCACGTTCAAAAGCCGCCTGCTGGTCGGCACCGGCAAGTACCCCGACAACGAGTCGATGAAGCAATCGCTGATCGAGAGCGGCGCTGACGTCATCACCGTGGCGGTGCGCCGGGCCAAACTCGACGCTCGCGGCACCGGCGGCAGCCTGCTCGACCACATCGGCCCGCAGTACCAGCTGCTGCCCAACACCGCCGGCTGCTTCACCGCCGACGATGCCATCCGCACTGCCCACCTCGGTCGTGAACTCGGCCTCTCGGACATGGTCAAACTGGAGGTCCTTGCCGACCAGCAGACCCTGCTGCCGCATCCGGTGCAGACGCTGGAGGCCTGCCGGCGCCTGGTCGCCGACGGCTTCACCGTGCTGGTCTACACCAGCGACGATCCGGTCCTGGCCAAGGAGCTGGAGTCGGCCGGCGCCGCGGCGGTGATGCCGGCTGGTGCGCCGATCGGCAGCGGCCTGGGCGTGCTGAACCGCAACAGCATGGAGATCATCCTCGAACGCGCCAAGGTGCCGATCATCATCGACGCCGGCGTCGGCACCGCCTCGGACGTGACCGTGGCGATGGAGCTGGGCGCCGCCGGCGTGCTGCTCAATACCGGCATCGCCGGGGCCAAGGACCCGGTGCGCATGGCCCGCGCCATGCGCCACGCTCTGGAGGCCGGCTGGTGGGCAGCCGGCGCCGGGCGCATCGAGCGCAAACGCTACGCCACCGCCAGCAGTCCGCTTGGCGGCCTCATCGCCAGTGCTGCCGCGCACGGCATTCCTGGTGAATAGAGCAGACCAGAGCAGCAAACGAGGCATTTGCGGAGCCGGCCCCGCCTCCAACATTCTGCCGCAATGCCGCTACCGCACGACTCCGTCCGCAACCGGCAGCGCCCGACGCTCTGCGTCCTGGCCTTGGCCGCCGGGGCCGGCCTGTGCGCCATCCTCCTGATCCGTCCGCACCAGGCACCGCTGTGGCCGGAAGTCGGCCTGCTCGCGGCCCTCGTCATCTTCATCGCGACCATCGCCTGGACGATCCGCAACCAGCGCCGCACCAGCGAGCAGCTGCGCGCCAGCGAAGAGCGCTACCGCCTGATCGCCGACAACACCAGCGACCTCGTCTGCCTGCACGGGCTCGATGGCCGCTACCAATGGGCCTCCCCCTCGGCGACCGCGCTGACCGGCTGGACCCCTGAGCAACTCGTCGGGCGCGATCCATACGAGATGCTCCATCCGGACGACGTGGAACGCGTCCGTAGCGAATCCCACGCCATCCTGCTCAGCAGCGGCCGGGCAACGACGGTCTCCTACCGTCTGCGCCGCGCCGACGGCAGCCACGTATGGCTGGAGACGGTCAACCACCTGGTCTGCGACGCAGCGGGCAAGCCGATCGCCATCCAGACATCCTCGCGCGACATCACCCAGCGTAAAGCCGACGAAGCCCAGCTGAGCGAGATACGCAAGGCTGCGGCGATGGCCGAGCGCATGGCCTCGATCGGCACCCTCGCCGGTGGCGTGGCGCACGAGTTCAACAACCTCAACGCCGTGGTCATGGGCAATGTCGAGATGGCCCTGCGCCGTTCCGATCTGCCACCGGAGGCGCGGCGCCGCCTCGACCAGATCCGCGACGCGGTCGACCGCGAAAAGGGCATCGTCGAGGCGCTGCTCACCTTCTCGCGTTCCGAACGGGGCTCGACCGAGGTGGTCGATCTCGGCCGCATCGCCAGCACCACGCTGGCCCTCGCCCGCCGTACCCTGCGCCAGCGCCGCGTCACCCTCGCGGTCGAACTGCCCTCGGAGCCGGTCTTCGCCACCATCCCCACCGGTTCGCTCGGCCAGGTCCTGCTCAATCTGCTGCTCAATGCCTGCGACGCGATCGACCGGCGCGACGATCCGCGCATCTGGGTGAACCTGCAGCGCAAGGGCGGACGCGGCATCCTCAGCGTGCGCGACAACGGCATCGGCATCGAGCCCGAGCTGGTGACGCGCATCTTCGAGCCGTTCTTCTCGACCAAGGGCGAGCACGCCACCGCCGAGCACGGCCAGTCCTGGCTGCACGGCAGCGGCCTCGGCTTGTCGGTGTGCCAGACCCTGGTCGGGCAGATGGGTGGCACCATCGCAGTCGAGAGCCGATCCGGCGAAGGCGCCACCTTCACCGTGTCCATCCCGCTATCCGACGCGCCGCGTCCGATAGCCGATCCGACCGTCACGCCGACTCCCTGCGCCCGCGTCCTGGTGGTCGACGACGAGCCCGAGATCCGTCGCCTGCTGTGCGAGCACCTCATCGCCGCCGGACACGTCGCGGTCGAGGCCAAGGACGGCCATCAGGCCCTCGACCACCTCGGCCACGAGGAGATCGATCTGGTGCTGCTCAACTGGAGCATGCCCGGACTCGACGGCCAGGGCGTGCTCGAACACATCGAGTTGCACCCCGAGCGGAGCTGGCCGCCGATCGTCGTGGTCAGCGGGTGGACCGGCAGCGGCAGCGGCATCGACCGCTGGCGCCGCGAGATCGTCGGCCAGCTGCGCAAGCCGTTCAGCCTCGACCAGGTCCGCTCCTCGGTCGACCGCGCCCTGTGCGGCCTGCGCGAGACCAGCGATGAGGACAGCAGCAGCCTGTAAGGATTGCCGCGCGGACTTCGTCAGCGCGTCACGATCACGTACAGCCGGTCCTTCGGCAGCACGATCCTGGTGCCGCCCTGCACCGCGACGTCGCCGGCCTTGCCGCCGTGGCCGTCGAGGGCGATGGCCGCCGCGACCGGCTTGGCGAAGGTGATGCTGGCGTCGAGTTCGCGCACGTTGATCGGGGTGCGACCGGTGTCCTCGATACGGCCACCGGAGGCGCGGAAGCCGAACATCTTCTCCTCGGTGAAGCTCTGCACCAGGATGCGCTTCGAGGTCGCCAGCGGCAGGCCGTCGAGGCTGATGGCGTGCACGGTGCCGTACTCGTTGCCCGAGATGATGGCGAGATCGCCGAGCTTCACGGCGCCGGCCTTGCCGAGGAAGCCGGTGACCGCCTGGCTGCGCGGCGTGTCGACCGTCACCAGGCCACGGCCCCAGTCCCAGCGCAGTTCGCCGCTCAGGCTGCTCACCACCTTGGCCTGGCGGTCGATCGCCTTGGCCAGGTCGACCACCGCCGATTGCGCCTGGGCCGGCGCTCCGGACAGTCCGTCGATGACGCGCTCGACGCGGCCGGCGAAGTAGCTCAGCGGATCGAAGCCGGTGTCGTTGCCGGCATCGCCGGCCTTCGGCGCTTCGGCCATGCGGAAGTCGGCATTCTGGCCCTCGACCACGCCGGAGCCCTTGAACGCGAACATATCGTCGGTCCGCACCACCTGGCGCACCGCCACGGCTCCAGGAGCGACGTCGCCCCGGCGGAACTGCAGGGCGGCCGCCGGCCATTGCCCCATCGTCCCGGGCATCGCTGCCGGCCACTTGCCGTTGCCGTCGCCAGCCCACGTGCCCTTGCCGAGGGCGAAGCCGACAAAGCTGTCGATGCCCTGCAGGGCGCCGTAGCTGGCCATCAGCAGCGAGCCGTCGGCGGTGAAGCGGTTGGGCTTGTTCCAGGCGATCTCGCTGTGGATGTGCGGCCGTCCGGCGAGCTGCAGGAAGCCCAGCGGAGTGTCGGCCGGGTCCAGCACCGCCGCCTTGTCCTCGTAGGTGTGGCCGGCGCGCACCGACCAGCCGCCGCCCTCGCCCTCGTGCTTGCCGCCGAAGTAGCCATGCCGGTCGACCACGTCGGTGGACGCGGCGTAGCTCCAGCGCTCGATGCCGGCCAGCTGGCGGTTGTCGGCGGTGGTCCAGTTGCTCGCCGTGATCATGCCCTTGAAGCCGCACTCCTGGCGCAGGAAGCCGGACAGATCGGCGTAGGCCTTGCGGCTCTGCTCGGCGTAGAAACGCACCTGGTCGCGAATGCGCGCCTGCTTGCCGGCATTGGCCTGCTTGAAGCCGTCGCGCGTCGTCTCCCACGGCCCGTAGAGCCCGAGGCGCTTGCCAGCGACGTCGTCCTCGCCGAGGCGCTCGCCGCCCCAGGCCGCCTGGGCCTTGCCGAGCGAGCCGTGACGGGCGATCACCCACTCGGCGAACAGGCCGCACAGGGTGTTCCACGGGCCGGCGCCGACATTTTCCTTCTTCATCGTCCAGAAGAGGAAGCTGTCCTCGTTCTGGATCTCCCAGAAGGCGACCGCCGGATCGTCGGCCACCCGCTTGCCGGTGTAGGGGTTCTGCGAGGTCAGCACGGCCTTGGCCCAGGCCTTGTACATGGCCTGGAAGCGCGGCTCGAACAGCAGCAGCGCGAAGGGATTCTTGCCGAGCGCGGCGCCCTGGATGCCGTCGCTGTCCTTGAGCTGCATCCACAGCGGGAAGTAGGTCGAGAGGTGGAGATAGACGCCCTGGTCGGCCGCCGCCTTGATGTTGAGATGCAGATCGTCGAGCGACTTCTTCGACACCGCCATGGGGTCGTTGCCGCCGCGGTCCGCGACCAGGCCGTGGATGCGCGCCAGATTGACGCCGGTCTTGGCCAGGCGCGCGAAGAGGTAGTTGGCCGCGTCCTCGCCTTCGTGGCTGCTGGCGTTGATCGCCCACAGCCGGATCGGCTTGCCGTCGGGCGTGACGATGTCGTCGCCCGCCGCCTTGAGCCAGCCCTTCTCGCCAGCGCGCTTCTCGTTCAGGCTGCGCAGGTCGAGCAGCGCGTCGGAGCGGAACTCGTCCACCCCCGGCTCGAAGGCGAACCAGCCCGGCTCGGCTTCGCCGAGGGCCGCACCCGGCTTGGTCTTGCCGTTGGGTGCGAACGGCTTGGCGGCGAACAGCACCACATCGATGCCGGCGTGATTGCTGACCTTGGAGGTGGTGCGGATCTGCAGCGCGTGCTTGCCGGCCTTGACCTCGGCCTTGCCGGCCTGGAGCCAGGCGACGAAGCGCAGGTCGGGCTTGCCGTCGCTGGCGATGTTGAGGTTGTCCTGCGGACGCGAGACGTCGGCGGTCTGCCAGGCGCCGTCATCGAGCCGCCAGTCGAGTCCGGCCTGGATCGGATTGGCGCGCAGCCACAGCGTCCACACCCCGTCCGTGGGGATGTCGACGTCCCAGGTGCCGGTGGCGCCGACCGGCCCGTCGAAGGTGCTCAGCCAGTTGCCGCCGCTGAGCGAGTCCTTCTTCACCATGTCGCTGTACCAGTTGTGCGGCTTGAAGTCGCTCGCGCGCGCCTCCTCGCCCTCGATCCACACGTAGCTGCCAGCGTCGAAGCCGGCCACCGGCTTGGCCCCGCCCGGCTGGTTCTTGCCGCTGGGCATGAACGGCCCGGTGGTGAGGACGAAGCAGTCGAGCGCGCCGTGGTGGTTGTTGGCGCTGTGCAGCTTGAAGCCGAGCGAGGTCTTGCCTGCCTTGAGCGGCAGCTTGCCGACCTTGACCCAGGCGAGGAAGCGCAGGTCCGGCTTGCCATCATTGGCGATGTTGAGGTTGTCGACCGCCTTCGACAGATCGGCCGGCTGCCACGCACCCGTGCCCTGACGCCAGCTCACTGACGCCTGGATGGTGTTGACGCGAGCCCACAGCGTGTATTCGCCGTCGGCCGGAATGGTGACATCGTAGTCGACCTCGGTGTCGGCCTTGTCGGTAAACGAGGAGAGGAAGGCGTTGCCGGACAGCGCGCCCTTCTGCACCGCGTCGCTGTACCAGTTATGCGGATAGGCCTGTCCGCGGCTGGGGGCCTCGCCCTCGACCCACACGACCTCGGCGGCAGCGAGGGGAAGGGCGATGGCTGCACAGAGGAGGGAAGCGGCGAGACGCATGCGGAGCTCCTGACGCGACCAGGATGATGGCCGGCGGCGTCGAGGTAACGGCTGTCCGCGTGTACGTGACGCTACTCGTGACGGTTCAACGGTTTCGATTGCGACCATTGCCCCGTGGTCGAGCTGGTGCTCGACCCTCCCAGGTCTTCATGTGGCGGAAGCAGAGGGATTCGAACCTCGCGAGGTCCGGCGGTCGTCCGCCGGAGCAGGCCATCTGCATGGCCTGCGGCCGAGCGACAGCCGACCCTCCGCGGTCGGCTGGGGTTGCCGGAATTCCCTCCGCTTCCGTCAAACGGAAAACCCCGGCGCCGCGGCCGGGGTTTTCCGTTTGGCGGAAGCGGAGGGATTCGAACCCCCGAGACCCTTTCGGGTCTGCTGGTTTTCAAAACCAGTGCATTAGACCACTCTGCCACGCTTCCATGTCGCTCAGGATGGGGCTGGCGCCGCGCTGTCGAGCAGGCGCCGCGCCTCGGCCAGCGCCTCGGGCGTGCCGGCGGCCAGCAGCGGCCGCAGGGCGTCGAGGACCTGGCGCAGGCGGGAC
>JALHRW010000242.1 GCA_022841245.1 Planctomycetota bacterium | reverse complement strand
CCTTGTTCCGCCTACCGTACCATCCGTGCTCGCCGTCAAGGCGGACCGGGCTTCGCCCGGCGCTGCGCGGCCTTGACCGCTGCGCGCGGATGGTGCGGCAGGCTGCACAAGGAGCCTTCCAACCATGGCGAACTTCACGCAACTCCGCGTCTGGCACGCGGCCAATCAGCAGGTGGCCGGGATCGCGACGATCACGGTCGGCTTTGGCGACCTCGCATCGCAGATACGCCGCGCGGCGATCTCGGTGTCCAGCAACATCGCTGAAGGCGCCGGACGCGGGAACGACGGGGACTATGCCCGCTTCCTGTCCATCGCGCGCGGCTCCAACGACGAGGTCGCCGCGCAATTGCACATCTGCCAAGCCCTGGGACTGGAGGTGACGGAACGGCTCCAACAGAACGCCAGCGTCGGGAAGATGCTCACGGCCCTCATCCGCCGCCTGCGCAGCGGCGGATGAGACCGCCGATCAGGCGGCCGACATCGGCCGCCTGATCGCGGATGCCCGCGGCGGTGGCCGCGTCGAAGACGAGAGCATCTTCAGCGATGTCGGTGAGGGCCTGGACTTCGGCGTTGCTGCCGTCGGCGATCCGCAGGAAGCGGATGAACTCGCGGTCGGAACCGCGTTCTGCGCCTTCGGCCACGTTCGCTGCCACGGAGATCGCTGCGCGGCGCAGTTGCGAGATGAGGTCACCCTTGCCGCGCGTGTGAACGCACGCACGCGAGACGCGTCGGACGAGTTCGCGAGCGTGTTTCCAGAGGAGGAGATGGGGATAGCGAGCCATGTGAGGTTTCCTTTCGAACCCCACACCCATGCCGCGCGCAGGCGTCAAGGCCGCGGAGCGCCGAGCGCAGCGAGGGCAGCCTTGACGCCGAGCACGACATGGAAGGTGGGGTGAAGAAGGAAACCGGAATGGCACGCGGCATCTCAGCCAGGAGACCAGCACTCAGCGGCCAGCACTCAGCGGCCAGCTTCCGGCACGTCTGTTGCCATGCGCTGGCCGCTGGCCGCTGGCCGCTGGCCGCTGGCTGCTGGCCGCTGGCTGCTGGCCACTGGCCGCTGGCCGCTGGCCGCTGGCTGCTGGCCGCTGACCTCTGGCTGCTGGCCGCTGACCTCTGGCCGCTGGCCTGCAGGCCTATCGGGCGACGTGGCAGCCGACATTGCTGCTGTTTCCCGCCGAGCCCTCCACACCGGACCGGCCGCTGCCCGAGGACCGGGTGAACGAGGCGCTGGCTGATGCGCGGCGGCGCTGCGGACTGGCCTGCCACCTGACCGCTCACCGCCTACGCCACTGCTTCGCCACCCATCTGCACGAACGCGGTGTCGGCGTGGTCGAGCTGCAGCGCCTGCTCGGCCACAGTTCGATCTTCAGCACCTTGGCCTACATCGGCAGCCGCGAGGAGCGCCGCCGCGAACTGTGCGAGATCGGCGACCTGCTTGCCGCGCTGCCCGCTCCGCGGCTGGAGCAGCAGCGCATCCTCTTCACCGCTTGACCGCCAGGCGCAGCGCCGATTCCTGTTCCAGGCGCTCCTGCAGATGACGCACCTCGGCGGTGAGCAGGTCGCGCTTGGCGTTGAGGTCGGCGACCGTGCTCTGCAGCATGGCGGCGTTCTGCGCCTGGCCGTCCATCTGGCGCTGCATCATGCCGGCGGCCTGCTCGAGCTGGACGTGGGCGGCGCGCAGCTGGTCCAGTTCGGCCTGGGCCTGCTGCCCCGCCTGCTCGGCGAGGCGGGCGCGCTGCTCCGATTCGCTGGCGTGGCGCTTGGCCGCAGCCAGTTCCTTCTCCATCGCCGCCAGGGCCTTGGCCCGTGCGCTGAGGTTCTCGTCCTCGGCCGCCAGCAGCTTCTCCCGCGCCTTGGCCAGAGCGGTCGATTCGCGCAGCTTGGCTTCCAGCTCCTTGACCTCGGCGCGCAGCGGGCCGGTCTGGTCGCCACGGGTGGCGGAGCGCACCGCCGACTGCTCCTGTTTGACCTTGTCGATCGACAGCTGGGTCTCGGCGACGCGACGCAGGCCGCGGCCGATCCAGATCGCCGCCAGCACACCGACGCCGACCAGCAGCAGCAGGGTGACGAAGGTGCCAACCAGCAGAAGTATGCTGCCGCCGTGTTCGGTGAGCCATTCCATGACGACCTCCAGGTTTATCTGACCTGGATAATCACCACAGAGGTCGAGATTCAACCGCCAAGCCGTTCCCTAGCCTCTGGGCATGCCTGACAGCCCGGCCCAGACGCCAGCCGACATCCTCCCCGCCGCCTTCGTTGCCGCCTTGCGTGAGGCTGCCGGGGATCGCGCCGAGGCCGCGCTGGCCGGTTGCGCCACCGCCAAGCAGCCATCGTTCCGCGCCAACACGCTCAAGGGCAAATGCGGCGATCTGGTGCGCGAGCTGCGCGAGGCCGGCGTGCCCTTCACCAAGCATCCGCTGTCCGACTGGTCCTTCACCACCACGGCGGAGGGCGAGGTGCTGCTGAAGGAGTCGGTCGCCTACAAGGAGGGCCGCCTCTACAGCCAGGGTCTGGCCAGCCAGCTGCCCGCCCTGGTCGGGCCGCTGCGCGAGGGCGACAAGGTGCTCGACGCCTGCGCCGCGCCTGGCGGCAAGGCGGCGCTGCTGGCCATGCGCCTGGGCGAAGGCGGCGCCGGCCTGACCGCCTGCGACCGCGCGCCGGGGCGCTACGGCATCCTCTGCCACACGCTCAAGCTAATGGGGGCAGCCAAGGCCCGGCCGTTGCTGTGCGACATGCGCACGCCGCCGCCGCAGATCGCCGACCGCAGCTGGGACCACATCCTGGTCGACGCGCCGTGCACCGGCACCGGCACGGTGCGGGTCGAGGTGCGCCGCACCTGGGAGCACCTCGGCATCGACTACGAGGCCTACGTCGAATCGCGTGCCCGCATCCAGCTCAGCCTGATCGAGCGCGCCGCCAGCCTGCTCGCCCCCGGTGGCACGCTGGTCTACAGCACCTGCTCGATGGACCCGCGCGAGAACGAGGCCGTGGTCGAGCACCTGCTGCACCTGCGCGCGCCGCTCGAACCGGTCGACCTGACCTCGTGGTCCAAGCGCTTCGGCGAAGCCGCCGCCCCCGGCATCGCCACGTTCCGCGGCACCACCTACGGCGACTTCACCAAGTCCTGCCTGCGCCTGTGGCCGACCGCCGCGCACGAAGGCTTCTTCGTCGCCATGGTCCGGCGCCGCAAGTAGCCTTGGCGAGTGGTCCAGGGGGCCAGTTGTGGGGTCCAGGGCCCCCTGGTCGCAGCCGCGCCAGCGGCGAGAACCGGCCGCCAGCGGCGCCGGGCGGATACAATGGGCGTAGCCCATCCGCCCGCGTTTCCGGAGGAAACGAGCCGCGCCGCGGCCGTGGGGGCAGGCCCGTCAGGGCCGCGGGGGCGAAAGCCCCCGAGCAAACAGCGCCGTAAGTAGGGTACTCGTAAGGCCCAAGCACTGCTTGCTTCATGGAACCTTCACGTGAGCGTATCCTTGGCTTCACCCGCCACGGCACGCTCACCATTCCACACTCCCGCATGCTGCGCCGCTCTGAACTGCAGATCCTCCGCCACTCCGGTGGGAAACCCTTCCACTTCGTGTGCCTGCCCGGTCTCGTCCCGGATGGCCCGGAGACCTTCGCCCGTCAGCTGAAGCTGTTGCGCGGCCGCGGCAGCGTCGCGCTGGTCACCTATCCCTACGACAGCTTCGACCTCGACGCGGTGATCGCGGGTGTGCGCGAGGAGATCGACGGCGCGCGGCGCGCCGGCCTCGCCCCGGTGCTGGTCGGCCTCAGCGTCGGCGGCGGCATCGCCATCGAGCTGCTGCGCCGCGGCCTGGAATCCGGCAAGCCGCTGCCATTGCGCGCCCTCGTGCTGGTCTCGCCGCTGAGCTGCACCGGCGACCTGTCTTCGATGCTGCTGCGCGTGACCCAGCCGATCATCTCCGAGCACGGCAAGGCGGGCGGCCAGCCGGAGCTCGCCCTCGAACGCGGTCGCCAGCTGTTCAAGTCGCTGGTCAGCCGCTCGACCGCGAATGCCGAGGCCTCGCGCACGGCCATGCGCTGGCTCGGCTGGCTCGGTCCGCTCGGCGTGCTCACCCCGCAGGGCTATGCGGCGTGGAGCGAACGCCGGCTCGCCGACCGCATCCAGGCCACCATCGAACGCCTGCCGCCGGACGGCTCGGTGCAGCGGGTGATGGCGCTGACCCGTTTCCGCGGTTTGGCCGGCCATCGCGGTCCGCTGACCGAGGCGCCGACCCTGATCCTGTGGGGCACCAAGGAGCGCCAGACCCTGAACATGGACGGGCCCGGCACCGCCGTGCTGTGCCGCCCCGACCTCGCCAGCAAGGTCCTGCCGCATCTCGAGGTGCACTGGATCTACGACCGCGATGGCAGCGAAGTGCCGCATGCGTCGCTGCTCAAGCATGCCCGCGCCTTCAATCCGCCGCTGGCACGCTGGCTGCGCCGCTGCGCCAAGGCCGAGGGGGTCGGAGCCCTGCGCAGCAGCATGCAGGCCATCGCGGCGGCGATACCGGCGGCGGCAATGGCCACGCACGGGCGTTCGCTCGGCTGACCCGTCCGGTTGCGGCGCTTGCGAGCGGCCCTAGCGTCCCGGCAACCAGGAGTCCGACATGGCCCACGAATTCACCGACGCCAACTTCGCCACCGACGTGCTCAAGTCGTCCAAGCCTGTGCTGGTCGACTTCTGGGCCCCGTGGTGCGGTCCGTGCAAGATGATCGGCCCGGTGATCGAGAAGCTGTCGAAGGAGCTCGAGGCGACGGTGCTGATCGGCAAGCTGAATGTCGACGACAATCCGCAGACCGCGCAGCAGTACGGCGTGATGAGCATTCCGACCATGATCCTGTTCAAGGACGGCAAGCCGGTCGGCCAGACCATGGGGTTCCAGCCGGAACCCAAGCTGCGCGAGTTCATCAAGACCGCCGGCTGATACCGTATCGTCGCCTTCAGCTCACACGGAGGCACGATAACGCAGGGGCCGCATACGCGGACCCTACGAGAATCTTGAGTCGATGATCGTGGCGCGCAGCATGCCGCGCCCATGTCCCCGTTGCACGGCCTGCGCCTCAACTGCCTGCTCGCTCCACTGGTGGCCGCGCTCATCGGCGCGGCTGCGGTCATCGCCGGAGCGGCTTTGCACCGCGCCGACCGGGCCGAGGCCGCCCGTTGTAGCGATCTGACAGCCATCCGCGGCCTGGCCGAGCTGAGCAGTCTGCCGGGCTCTGTCCGTCTGGCGACCTGGCAGCTGGCGCATCCCGATTGGCGCGGTCTGGCCCGGGTCCAGGTGCATGGCGAGACGCTGGAGATCCTCGACCAGACCGGCGTGGTCGAGCTGCGTGGCGGCCCAGCCCCCGAACTGCTGCTGGCCTATCAGGCCGCCCAATGCTGGACCGACCGGGGCCGTTGCGCCGTCGCCGCGCCCTCGCTCCCGCGCCAGGACCAGGCGAGCGTGGTCGTCGGCTGGCGCGATCCGCTGCCGCCGCCGTCGTGGTGGCCGTGGCTGGTCCTGGCCGGCGGCGTGCTGCTGCTGGGTGGCGGGCTGGGCGCGTATCTCGTCGCGCGGGTCTACCGGCCGGTCGAGTGGATGGATCGCGCCGCCGCGGCGGCAGCTGCGGGGGAGAGCGAACCGCTCGGCGCCGCCGCCAGCGCCGAGACGGCGTCCCTGCGCTCGTCGCTTGCCACCTTGATCAGCCAGCGCCACCACGGCGATGCCAGCGATGACAAGCCCGCGTGACGGCTGGACCCTGGCCGAGCTGCTCGTCGTCGTCGCCATCCTCGGCGTGCTGAGCGGGCTGATCCTGCCCGCTGCCGGGGCGGTGCTGCGCCTCGCCCGGCGCACCGCCTGCGCCTCGAACCTGCGCCAGATCGGCCTGTGCACCATGGTCTACACCGAGGACTGGTCCGGTCTGCTGCCGGCCGAGGGCAACTGCGGGGTGCTCGACCGCACCCGCTCGCCGGCCTGGTTCGACCGCCTGCCGGGCTATCTCGACGATGACAAGGTCACCGGGCGCGGCGTGTTCCAGTGCGCCGCCTACCGCGGCACCAGCCCGCTGGTGTTCTGCCACGCCACGCCGAAATCGCTGAAGATGAACGGTTATCTCGATGCCCTCGGCCGGCCCCGACACTATCGCCTGGGCGCGGCGCGTGGCGAGGCGGAGATCGTCCTGTTCACCGACGCCGTCGCCGGCGAGACCGGCATGGGCCAGTGGGGCAACTGCCCGGCCAGCGCGGTCACCGACCAGCGCCACCGCGGCGCAGTCAACGTCCTCGCGCTCGACGGCCACACCCTGGCGGTGGCGGCGAAGCCGACGGCCGGCAGCTGGGCCGAGGCGCTGACCTGGCTGCCGGAGGGCTGGCCCGGCGGACCGTGAGGTTTCACCCGCCGAGCAGCAGCCGGCCGGGCGCGCCGTCGCGGACGAAGGCGGCCAGTCCGACCGGCATGTCGCCACCGGCGCGCACCCGCGCGTGCGCTGCCTGCAGCAGGTCGAGGTCGCGGGCGAGGTCGGTGGCGAGCAGGCGGAAGCCGCCGTGCTGGC
>JALHRW010000241.1 GCA_022841245.1 Planctomycetota bacterium | reverse complement strand
AGCCGGTTACCGGCCGCATCGTACACCGTCTCGGTCAGGCGCCCGAGGCGGTCGCGGTACAGGGTGACATCGCCCAGCGCGTTGCGCACCCAGCGTTCGACCGTGCCGTCCGGGTAGGTCGCCCGGGTCTGGCGCTGGCTGACCGGATCGCGTTCGTAGGTCGCGCTGAAGCCCTCGGCGGTGACAACGCTGCCCGGCAGCGTGCTGCCGGTGTAGCCGTGATCGAGCTGCTTGCGCCAGCCGGCGAAGTTCTGGTCGAAGTAGTCCGTGCCCGCAGGCCCCTCCCACACGTAGCTCGCCTTCGGCTTGTAGCCGTTGTCATGGACCATCAGCGACAGGATCCCGCGCGTCCACATGTAGGTGTGGGTCTGCGGCGGGGTCGTCGGCCACCACCAGCCCCCGAACCAGCCATAGAACGTCGCGTCACCGGCGCCATCCGCGATGCGGACGGAGCGGCCAATGGCCTGCGAACGCTGATCGGCCGGGTTCGCCGGGTTCACCCACACGCCCTGCGAGAGATGGACCGTCTTACGCCGGCCCGTCGCATGGTCCGCCGCCGGATCGTCGTAGGTCATGACCAGGGCGGGGAAGGTGGGATCCGCCACGCTGGAGATCGTCGTCACGCTGCCGTCCGGGTGGTCCACCCCGCACAACCGCTCCTCGGTACCCAGCCACACGTTGGGCTGCACGTTGTAGCGGTAGCTGACGTGCTTGCCGTCCGGCAGATCCACCCGCGTGCACACATACACGCCGCTGTAGAGCCGCGTTTCATCGTAGGTGAACACCAGGCTCCGGCCGGCGGCGTCGGTCAGGCGGTCGCGGATGGTCAGCTTGGTGCGCAGGCTGCCGGTCAACAACGGGTCGTTGGTGGCATACTTCCACGTCGCCACCACCGCATTGCCGTTGCGGTCGACGTAGCGCGTCAACCGGCCGCGCGGCTGTGTCGCGTCGGTCTCGGTGTACATCTCGAACTCCAGGCGGCCGCCGCCAAACTGGTCCAGGATCGCCAGCTGGGCATACCGCGGATCGGTCACCACGGTTCGATTCCCCAGGGCATCGACCGCGTAGAAGACCATACCGCGGTTCTCGAAGCCCTGTTCGGGCTTGAACAGGCCGCTGGTGGTGGGATCGGTCAGCACCAAGAAGTCCAGCGGCTGCGCCTGCGGCTGCGAGACGTAGATCTGCCAGCCGGGCTGGCCCGTCGGATGGCCGCCGGCCACCTGGCCGGGCGGGAAGCACCACACCCAGATGTCCCACGTGAACCCCGTCTTCACACCCAGCGAGGAGCGGATGTCGGTGTCCTGGAAGTGGATGCGGTCGAGCGACAGTCCCAGGATCCCGGTCCCCGGCGAGCCGCTCGCCTGACCGCACGGCGCGCAGCCGGTCGGAGCCGTCGGTGCCCGGTAGTCATGCGCGATGTGGCGGTAGCGCAGCGACGTGCCGACGACACTGTAGCTCGAACGGCATTCGCCGAGATCCTGGGCCGGATAGCGCGTGTCCCCAACACAGATCCATGTCGATTGCGGGCAGTCGTAGCAGATCTTGCAGCAATATTGCATATTGCTGCAGCCGGCCAGTTTCCCTTCCAGGGCGGCACGGGCCTCCGCCTCGGTGACCGGGGCCGGAGAACTGGCCTCGCCCGCACCCAGGGCGCTATGCCAGGTCGTCAGCAGGGCGAGGAGGCAGGCTAGGCGGAACAGGCGAATCGGAGTGATGGACATGACTAGCGCTCGCGGATGGTGATGAGGAACTGGACCTGGCCGGCACGCACCGGCGAACTGGCGATGAGCAGGCAGTGGCCGACGGTGCCGGCGCTGGCCAGGAATTCGATCGTGGCCACGCCCTGCGCGTCGGCCGGCACCGTGATGGCGCTCTGGCCACTGGCCGGAAACTCGCCCAAACCCTGCGAGGTGCAGCTTACAGGGCACATGGGGTCGGTCTGGACTTGTAGACGGACCCGTTCACCGGGTCGCAGCGTCGCCGCGCCGGCGCCGATCGCCGTCACCACCGGCACGTCCGGGCCCGGATCGACCACCTGCATGTAGCGGCTGCCATCGACGACCCGGCAGTAGGCCGCGGGGTCGGCACGATAGGCCGCCAGGTCGAAGCCGGCAGCGACGCGGGTGATCTGAGCCGGCACGGGCGCAGCGGCGGAGCCGGGCGACGCGAGGGGTTGAGCCGGAGCCGCAGGGGACACCGTGCGGGCATCTATAGGCTGGTCTTGCGTAGACGACACATGCGCTGCCGGCTGGGCCGCTGGCGCAGCGGGTCGGGACTCGTGGCTGCAGGCCGCCAGCACGAGGACGATGGCCAACACCGCCGCGCAGCCGCGGAGATTATGGGGGGAACAACGCTTTTCTCCGCTATTTACGCCACTGAAAGGCACGTCGATCTCCGGCGCCGGGACGGCATGAGGGTTTGAGAGCTGATTGAGTAACAACACCGCGGCTCGGCGCAATAGCGTTCTATGTTCGATTTTCCGGACATACGTAGGATAGACAAAGTAACCGGATACACCGCCTGGAGAGGCGATCGCGCCGCTGGCACCGTGATGCACCAACGGGCATGGCAGGACCACACCACCGCTGGATTGGCTCGCGACCTGGAGGCCCATGCCCCGTCGATGGGGCACCGTTTCTCCGCGTCGATCTCGCACCGGATGCCGTCCTCACAACCCCGTCTATGCCGTGCATGGCACTGGCGCCAGCCATCAACCGGCCCTCCGTGACCACGCTGATGTGGCTGGTAATATGCCATCCCATGACCAACACGCGCATCCTCGCTCAGGCGCGCGCGCTCCCAGCACTGCGACGCGCCGGGAAGCGCCATATCGTGCAGTGGACACCTGCGCATGATGCCTTCCTGGGTCAGGCCAGCGATGCGACGCTGGGAGACGCGTGGGGGGTGCAGGATTTCCATGTCTGGACGCGACGTACGCTGCTGCGGGTCCTCGCCTACCATCAGCCGTGCTCGAACGTCATTCGCTGGACCCCCGCCATGTTGCGGTTGCTTGGGCACATCAGCGACACCCTTCTCGCGCAACGATTCAACATATCGCCGAACAGCGTCCACTTGAAACGGAGGAGCCTGGGCATCGCCCGTAGTAGCCATACCTGCGCCATCGCCTGGACACCGGCGATGAACCGGCGGATCGGCCGCGACACCGATGCCGTGGTGGCACAGCAACTGGGCATGGCGGTGTCCACCGTCCGCGAGCAACGTCATCTACTGGGCATACCCAGGCAGCATCCGGCCAAGCACGACTGGTCGAGCCCCCGCGTGCGTCGGATGCTGGGGAGCGATACGGACGCGGTCGTCGCCCGCAAATTGGGCGTCGACACCGAAACGGTGCGCATCCGCCGCACCCAGGCCGGCATTCCACCATTCACGACCTATGCCTGGACGCCAGCGATCTGCGCCCGGTTGGGCACGGTGCCTGATCAACGCCTGGCTCAGGTGCTCGGGTGCGACCGGGCCACGGTCGCATGGCAACGTCGGCAGCGCGGTATCGCACCATGGGCCACTGCACACAACGCGGCTCGACACCAGCGGCATCCATGATGGTGCGGAGTGGGCGGCTTCGCGGCATGCCCGAGCATTCAATAGCCTGAAACCCGAAGACCACACCGACACCTGCAAGCTGCGTACCTGGGGACAACCGACTGCCGATCCTGCCATGACGCCAAGCACCACCCGACGTTCCGCCGGAAACTGGCGTGGCCGAAGATGCAGCACGGACGGGGGCAGAGGAGTCGTTACATCTTCGGCGCGCGGCCCAGGCGCACAGCGAACCCCATGGCAGCGGCCACGGCATCCAGCGTTGCAATTGTCGGTGATCCCTGGCCAGCCAGCAGGCGCTGCATGGTCTGGATCCGCAGCCCCGTGAGCTTCGCCAGGGCGTAGGCCGTCAGCTTCCTGCGCTTGGCCTCGGCCTGAAGCGCGACAACGACTGGGCTAGGAGTGTCATGGGTCCGTTTTGCCATGTCTGGATTTTTAGACAGATCGGCGCTTGCCTTAGGCTGATTTATCAGCACATAGTCTAGTAGTCCTCACTGCCCGACCGAAAGGCACCCATGCCCCGCATCTTCCTTCTCGCACTAGTCCTTGTTACCGCAGGTTGCGGCGGCAGCGGAGGCGGTGGAAGCAGCGCACCGCCCGCACCGCCGGCAACTCAGCGTGATTATGGCCTGCTCGTTGGCCGATCAGCGGGCCTCTACGGAACGCTGGACTACAGCGCAGACACCATCGGCTTTGCCGTGCGCGCAACCGTGTGGGAGATCAACGCGGCTGTGCAGCCAGTCATCCCCACGAGCCCCATGGTCGACCTGAGGGTCTACGTCAACGGCGTGTTGGCCTACACCGAGTCCGCCACGCTGCCGATGGGGATTGCCGTGCCGGTGCTGCTCACCTTGGAAGACCTGGGCGTCACCTCGCTGTATGCGTCCGACATCGCGGTGGTGTCGACCATTGCCGCGGAGTCAGGGTATCCTGATCCAGTTGCCGGGAACAACGCGGCCAGCCACACGGCGCACCTGAAGCCGCTCATACCCGGGCGACAGCTCTCCAGCCATGCGACTTTGTGACGGATTACCGACTTGCACAGTTCGATTTGATCGGCGTTCTTCACGGGATCGCGCAACAGGACGCGAAGCCTGGACCGCTCGCGGCGTAGTTCGATCACTGGATCCTCGCACGGCTCGCTCACCCCGCCACCTCCCGCTGCTTCCTCTCCGCTGCCACCTCGGGCGCCAGCCGTTCTATCTCGGCCCGATCACGCAGGCGGAAGACCCCCTTCCAGTCCTTGAGCTTTCCGCGCCAGAGCATGGCAGCGTTGGCGTAGTGAGCCGTCATAGCCGGCCCGCCGTGCCCGACCGACAGGCGCAGTTCCATGTCCTTGACGCCGCATGCGACGGCAAGAGCGCAGTGGGCGTGCCGTAACGTGTGAATGTGCCGTTTCTTCAGGGGAATAGTCATGCGCAGCAGCGCGGCGCGGAACTCATGGGTCGTGTCACCACCAATGGTGCGACAGGCGTCGGGGAACAAGAAGTCGCCGTGGTCGTGCGGCCATGTGCGCAGGATCTCGACCAGTTCCGGCTGCAAAGTGACGGTGCGGCCCTTGTTCCGCTTCACGGCCTCGCCGGCCTCCCGCTGCTCAGCCGATGGCGGCAGCACGCCGAATGTGGCACTGTCGAGGTCGATGCGTGACCACCGCGCCCACATGCCCTCACGCATGCGGCAGCCTGTGTAGAGTAGGAAGCTGAATAGCCGGCCCCACCAACCGGTCATGGCCTCGTCCGAGGTTAGCCGGATCAGTTCATCCAGCGTGAACATGGCCGGCGCCGGGATGGTGGCGCTGCCGACCTCCAGGGAGCGGAAGGGGTCGCGGTGCAGATCCTCGTACCGCTTGAGGGCCGCACGCCCCAGGGCGCGGACGTGCATGCCATAGCGATGCTTGGTCAGGTCGCCGCACTCCTGGCTGTTGATCCACTTCTCAGCCTTGTTGCGAGCCAGCGGGTCACTGAGGTCGCGCACCCCAGCCGCGATCAGCGCATCCCCGATCCGCTTCCGCTCGGCCGTATGCCGGGGCGCCCTCCCCTTCGTCTCCATGCGGCCGACAACGTGATCCAGCAGATCCTGCATGGGGTACTTGCCGCCCTTCGCCGCTTCGCGCTTGGCCCGCTTCTCCTGCACCGGGTCGATACCCCCCGCGATCTTGCCCTTGTCCTGCTCAGCCAGCTTCCGCGCCATGGCGAGCGGCACGTCATCGTAGGAGTTGATCTCCCCGACCGGGGCGCGCTTCATCTTCCCTGCGACCCGCTTGAACAGGTACCAGCGGGCCTTGCCGTTGGGCCGGCGCCAGAGCAGGAGGCCGGGGACCTTGGCATCATAGAGGCGGATCTCGACATCCGGCGCGGTGGCCTTCAGCGCCTTATCTATGGCGGCTTCTGACAGTTCTGATGGCTCGGGCATGGGGCCTCCAGGGTGGCGGTTTCCCGCCGTGTGTCGCGTCCTGTGTCGCGTCTTTGGTTTGCCTGACGAAGTCTAGGTTATCCTGTGTCGCCCATAATCAACTGATGTTGTTATAGTTAGTAAATGTGCGGCGGTTTTCGTTAATCTGCGTTACCCCCTACCTGGAGGTTTTAAAAACCGCCACCCGCAAGGGTTTACGGGTTCGAGTCCCGTCCTCGGCACTACTTATAGAAATACAATGGGCCGGCACATGGGCATACTATGGGCACGCATTCTTAACTTTCCGTAGAAAAGCGGCCCGTTTTCACTTTGCCTTGCCGCGATTCGCGTTGCCCGTTTAAACGCCCCATGGTGTAGCCCGTGAGACGAGGTCGACACCGCACAACGGGCGTTACCGGCTCCACCAATTCGCCTTCGAGGATTTTGCCTCGCCATACGTCAGATCATCCTGATCGAATCGCCCTGGGTGTCGCGGCGGATCGCTGCCGCAACCCGCCGCTCCCGCCCGCGACCAGGGCCCGGGCGCCACGGAAGGCTAATCCCCAGGCACCTATAGATTAAAAACCGTGGACAAAACCGTGGACAGGCACACATTGTTCAATTGTAAATCAACCACTTACAGCGCAACCGGCAACGAAACCCCTGCGAATACTTGATATGGGTCTGTTTAGATCCATAAGCGGTACATGCCTCTTCCCCGTCATCTCCTGGTCCATGACGA
>JALHRW010000240.1 GCA_022841245.1 Planctomycetota bacterium | reverse complement strand
GCGGGCGCGCAGCGCCAGGGCGCACCACGCCTGACCGCTGGCGTCGGGCGGCAGCGCGGCGGCCTCGCTGCGCAGCGCGGTCAGCGTCTTGGCCCGTGGACTCTCGCCGCGCACGATGCGCGCGACCTGCGAGCGCGGCCAGGTGCGTTCGGCGACCATGCCGCCCTGGACCAGGCGGATCCGCACTTCCTGGGCGTTCTCGGCCAGGACTTCGCCGTCGAGGACCGTGCCATCGGTCAGGGTGACTTCGTCGCCGGGCAGCCAGGCGAGGGCGGCGACGGCAAGCAGCAGGAGGAATCGCATGCCTGAAAGTCGCCGTTCCCAGAGCCGGGCAAGGTCGCGCACTGCCTCCGTTATCCCTTGACCGGCACGGAATTAGGAGCTAGTTTGCCGGATCACAATGGCCACTCCCGCATATCTTCTGGGCATCGACGTCGGTCGCACCGGTCTCGGCCTCGTCGTACTCGACGGCAACGGCGCCGTCGCAGCCTCCTCACGCCGTGCTTTCGGCCAGGCCGCGGGCGAGCCGATCGATCCCCAGGACTGGTGGCGGGCCGCCCGCACCGGGATCAAGGAGCTGCTGCGCAAGGGCGGGCTCGACCCCGACCTGATCCGCGCGGTCGGCGTCTCCGGCGACAGCCACGCCTTCGCCGCCTGCGACAAGGACGGCCGCTCGCTGTGCGCCACCGTGCTCGGCGCTGATCCGCGGGTCGAGGAGTCTGCCGCCGAGCTCGCCCGCGTGATCGGGCCGCGCAATCTCGCCAACATCAGCGGCGGCATCGCCTCGACCTCGTCGACCACGGCCAAGCTGATGTGGCTCAAGGCCAACGAGAAGCGGGTGTGGCACGACCTCGGCTGGGTCCTGCCGGCCAAGGATTTCCTGCGCTTCCGCCTCACCGGGGTCGCCGCCACCGACGCCTGCGACGCCTCCGCCACCCTGCTGTTCAACCCCAAGGCGCGGGCCTGGAGCAAGCAGGTCGCGCAGACCCTCGGCATCGATGTCGGCTGGCTGCCGCCGATCGTCGCCGCCACCGCGATGACTGGACGGATCACCGACGCCGCGGCCAAGGAATGCGGGCTCGCCCCGGGCACGCCGGTGATCGGCGGAGCCGGACACGCCGCCGCGGTCGCGGTCGCCGCCGGCGCCATGGCGGTCGGCACCGCGGTGGTCGAACTCGGCGCAGTCGGCGCGGTGATGATCGCCGCCACCGAGGCCAGCCGCGACGTCAGCGGCCGGCTGCGCGTCTCCTGCCATATCGCCCCCGGTCGCGCCGCCCACGAGGCGGTCGGCATCGCCGGCGCGGAAGGCCTGGATTGGCTGATGGAGACGGTGCTGGCCAGCGAAGCGGCCCAGGCGCGGCGCAACCAGCGCGATCCGCAGGAGATCCTCTCCGAACTCGCCTCCGAGATCGCACCCGGTGCGGACGGCTGCCTCTACGTGCCGGCCGGGCGCAGCCTCGGCGGCTTCCTCGGCCTGCGTCCGGGCATCGGTCGCGGCCATCTGGTGCGCGCCGCCTACGAGGGCGGAGCCCTGGCCGCGCGCGACGTCCTCGACGCCGCCACCGCCACCGGCACCACCATCGACCGGGTCATCGCCGCGGGACCGGGCGCCTCCGGCAACCTGTGGCCGCAGATCCTCGCTGACGTGCTCGACCGTGCGGTCGACGTCGCGCCGGTGGCCGAAGCCGCCGCCGCTGGCGTCGCCATCCTCGCCGCCCCGGCGGTCGGCGTGCACAAGTCGCTCGACGCCGCGATCCAGGCGATGGTCCGCCGGCATGGCCCGCTGCAGCCGCGCAAGGCTGCCGCTTCGGGCTACACCGCACTGATCCCGCGCCACCGACGCATCGTCAGCGGCATCGCCGGCGACGCACTGCCTGTTGCCGAGGTCAGCGAGGCCTCGACGTGAACATCGCGATCCGCCTGCTGCACGCCGCCTTCGCGGTGGCGCTGCTCGGCTGGCTGGTCGCAGCCTACGTCGAGAAGCGCAGCGAGCTGGGCAAGGTGCGCGAGGCGGCCGCTGCCGAGAACCTCGAGACGCAGCGCCTGCAGGGCGAGATCGAACGCGGCAAGGCGCTGCGCGAAGGGCTCAAGCGCGACGACCCGTACGTGGTCGAATATCTCGCCCGCGACCGGCTGCAGTACACCGCGCCGGGCGAAATGGCTCCTCCTCCCCGGGGGCCGCAGGCTGAGGCATCGAGGGGCCCGGCCCCTCGGGCTCCTGGGCAGGGCCCTTAGCCCTGCACCCGCTCGACACGCCGCGCTGACGCGCGTCGATTTGCCAAGCGGTACGGCACGTTCCAGGTTCGCTGGGCGCTCGCCGCAGAGCCAACCGGCGAGGTCGTCTCAGCGGCGGCTCGCTTCGGCGCTCACTCGGCGAACGGTTTTGTGCATCGAGGGGCACTGACGGCCGGGAGGGAACCGTCCGTCGAGCGAGCGCCCGGGCGAGCGACGAGCGGTATGTCAGCGCTGTGTGGCGGGTGTCGCAAGCCCGCAGCGAGACTGGAACGAACGGCCCCGATACACCAGATCGACGCGCGTCAGCGCGGCGTGTCGAGCGGGTCACGGGCGAAGGGCCCGGGCCAGGAGCCCGAGGGGCCGGGCCCCTCGATGCTAGTAGCCGTTGACCCGCCCGGCAGGGCCGCTAAACACTCCTCCCCGCTACAGCGGCTTGACATACTGCTCGGAGCGTAGCTCAGCTTGGCTAGAGCGTTGCGTTCGGGACGCAAAGGTCGCAGGTTCAAATCCTGTCGCTCCGACCAATCCCATCACCGCAGGATTGACCTGCGGCCGATTCCTCGTTGCTGCGCTTGCCGAGCAGCCGCGACGGCTGATGCTGCTCGCCATGACACGCGGGTGTAGCTCAATGGTAGAGCGCTGGCTTCCCAAGCCAGTGACGTGGGTCCGATTCCCATCACCCGCTCCACTCCTGGTCGTGCATGCCGCTCCATAAGATCCCCGTCACCGTCCCCTATACGCTGGTCGGCGACCCGACTGCGTCGCTGTTCACCGTCCAGGTGGACACCGTGGCGACCTCGCCCACCGGGGCGATCGCCACCGCACAGGTGCTGGTCGAGGCGCTGGCGCGGATGCGCCATCCTGGGCAGGGAGCGAAGGTCGCTAGCGAACGCGTGCGGGTCGGCGCGGTCGGCAACCAGGTGACGGGCTTCTACGCCTACATCCTGTCGAACGCGTTCCATATCGCCCACATCGACTTCCCCACCCGCCTCGAACAGGAGGCGGCGCAACAGCTCTCCGACGCCTTCGCCGGCATCGACCAGCGCAACCTCTACGGCGTCCTCGCCGACTGCGTCTACCTCAGCTACATCAGCTCGATGGGTCTGGCCGCGCTGGCGAGCAACGCGCAGCGCGTGCGCCTGCGCCTGATGCGGCCCAGCGCCGGCGTGCTCAAGGTGCTCGAGATGGTCGGTCTGCAGCGCATGGTGCCGTGCTTCCCCGACCTGCCGAAGGCCTGCGACGACCTGGTCGCGGCCTGGCTGCGCAACGCCGCGAATCCGCGCAAATAGCTTAACCGAGGCCGCAGGCCTTGCGCGCGCGGTCGACGGTGTCGCGGGCGAGGGCCCGGGCCTTCGCCGCACCAGCCGCGAGGATGCGGTCGACCTCGCCCGGATCGGCGAGCAGCTGTGCGCGACGCGCGCGGGCGGCGCCGAAGCGGTCGAGCAGCAGTTCGAACAGCGCCTGCTTGGCATGGCCGTAGCCGAAGCCGCCGGCGGGCGGTTCGCGGTATTTGCGCTCCAGTTCGGCGGTACGCGGATCGGCGCGGCCGGCGACGGCGCGGAAGATGCAGAAGGTCGGATCGGTCTCCGGATCCTTCGGCGCGTCGACTGCGGTCGAGTCCGACTTGATCGACATGATGCGCTTGCGCAGCGGCTTCTCGTCCTGGAACGGGTCGATGGTGTTGCCGTAGCTCTTGCTCATCTTCTGGCCGTCGATGCCGGGCAGCAGATCGCCGCCTTCGGCCAGACGGTAGGCGGGGAGCTTGAACACCTCGCCGTACTGGTGGTTGAACTTGGCGGCCAGGTCGCGAGCGATCTCGACGTGCTGGATCTGGTCCTTGCCCACCGGCACGATGTCGGCCTGCGGTGCGAGGATGTCGGCTGCCATCAGCACCGGGTAGGTGTAGAGGCCGAGGTTGGCATCGAAGCCCTTGGCGACCTTGTCCTTGAAGCTCACGCCCTTGTCGGCCAGCGACATCGGGCAGACGCAGGCGAGCAGCCATTGCAGCTCGGTGACCTCTGGGACGTCGTGCTGCGCGTACAGGCAGGTGCGCGCGGGATCGATGCCCAGCGCCAGCAGGTCGATGGCGATCTGGCGGATCGCACCGCGCAGCTCGTCGGCCGAGCGCACCGTGGTCAGCGCGTGGTAGCTGGCGACGAAGATGAAGCTGTCGTGCGCGGCCTGCGTCTTCTGCAGTTCGACCCACTGCGCGACGGCGCCGCAGAAGTTGCCGAGGTGGAGCTGGCCGGAGGGCTGGATGCCGGAGAGGATGCGGGGCATGGCGGCACGCTAACGTGGGCGACGGGCTGGGGTAGCCGTTCGCTGGCCGCTGGCCGCTGGCCTGCCTACTTGCCCAGCTCCTTGTCGATCTGCGCGTCCAGGTCCTTGAACGCTTTGTCAACCTCGGCGTCGAGCGCGGTCAGCACGTTGGCCACCGTCTGCGGGGTGTACGGCCGCGGCTCCTGCTTGAGGTCGGGCACGATCGGTTCGGGCTTGGCCGGTTCGGCCGGCTTGGTTTCGACAGGCTTGGTCTCGGCTGCGGCAACCGCCTGCGGCGGCGGCGGGATGAGGGCGGCGCGGGTCAGGCCGGCGCCTTCGAGGAAGGCCAGCGCGACCTGCGAGGTGACGGCGAACTGCAGACCCTGCAGCACGACGCCGGCCTCATTCTGGCGGATGACGAAGGTGTTCACGCCCAGCACGTTGCCCTCGGCGCCGATCAGCGGACCGCCGCTGTTGCCAGGGTTCACCGCCGTCTCGGTCTGGTAGACGTTCTTGCCGCTGACCCCGCCGTGGTCGGCGAGGAAGCTCGACACCGTGCCGGTGGTCAGGGTCCACAGTCCGCCGTGGCCGGGGTGGCCGATCGCCACCGCCGGCTCGCCGGGCGCGGCGCGCTCGGGGTCGAGCTTCAGCACCGGGGCATAGTCGCCCTTGGGCAGTTCGATCATGGCCAGGTCGAGGGCGCCGTCGGCCTTGACCACGCGGCCGGGCAGCGGATCGACCAGGTCGCGCTGCATGTCGCCGCTGAGCTGGCTCGGCTTGCGGAAGACCAGCACGCGGTCGGCGGGCTTGCCATCGACGGTGATGACATGGGCGTTGGTCAGCACGCGACCCGCGCCATCGACGATCAGCCCGGTACCGAGCGAGCAGCCCTCGACGCCTTCGCGCATCGCCAGGATGCAGACCACGCCCGGGCTGAGGCGCTGGTACAGCTCCTTGGCGCTGGCGGCGTGCGCCATCGGGATGGCGAGGAAGGCGAGGGCGGGGGCGATGACGTGGCGCATGCAGGGCTCCAGGCCGGAAGTGTGTGCAGGCCGGATTGGCTGAGCAAGCGGTGGACGGAGGACCCTCATCCCGGACGTGAGTTGGAAGGGCCGAGTTCGTGCTGGCCGCTGGTCGCTGGTCGCTGGTCGCTGGCCGCTGGCCGCTGGTCGCTGGCCGCCGGTCGCTGGCCAACATGATGCGTGCATGCGCCTGTGTCTCCTGTCGCTGTTGGCCGTCGCTCTCGCCGCCATCGAGATCGAAGCCACCGTCGTGCGCATCGCCGACGGCGACACGCTGAGCGTGACAGCGGTCGACGGGCTGCCGCCGGCGGCCAAGCGCGGCAAGGGCGGCGACGTCTATGTGCGCCTGCTCTGCGTCGACACGCTCGAGATCTGGGAGGAGGGCAAGCCGAAGGCGGCCGAGGGCTTTGCCGCCCGCGACCTGCTCGCCGGCCTGGCCAAGCCCGGGCTCAAGGTGGTGCTGTGGGACGAGGGGGACAAGCTCGAGCTGGACAAGTACGGCCGCGTTCTCGCCTTCGTCCGCGTCGGCAAGGTGACGGCGCAGGAGACGCTGATCGGCGCCGGCCTGTCGGCCTATTGGCGGCGCTACCGTCTCGCCCCGGGAACGCTCGACGCTGTATTGCAGGCCGCCGAGGCGAAGGCGCGCGAGGCACAGCGCGGAGCATGGAAGACGCAGGCCGAGCTCATGGCGAAGAAGTCGGCGGAGCGGCCGAAGTAGGAGAAAACAGAGAATACGCAGCATCGCGCCAGGCCTTCGGCGTGGTGCCGAAACGTTGGCGGAAGCGGCGGTAGAAATGCCCGAGGTGCGGCATGCCGCAGGCGGCGGCGAGCTCGGCGACCGGCCGCGCGGTGAGGCGCAGCTCGCGCGAGGCCCAGTCGAGGCGGATGCGCGCCACCAGTTCGCTGGCGGTGCAGCCGTGCCAGCGCCGGCACAGACGGTTGAGATGGGCCGGGCCGCACTGGCACAGCTCGGCGAGTGTTAGCGTGCCTCCGGCCAGCCGGGCCTCATCGGCGAAGACGGAGCAGGCCTGCTGCAGATGCGGCGGCAGGCCGATGTCGCGCTCCTCGCGCTGCATCAGCCGTGCGAAATCGAGGAGGAAGGCGTCGAGGTCGGGTCGGCCGACGCCCGGACGGGACAGCTCGACGGTCCAATCGTGCAGGCGCGTCATCGCGCTGGGCGGCAGGCGGCGCTGGCGCAGACGCCCGCCCGCGCGCCAGG
>JALHRW010000239.1 GCA_022841245.1 Planctomycetota bacterium | reverse complement strand
TCGCAGGTTCCTATTATATGTTTTCTTTCGGCGTAGCTCCGGCTAGAGATAGGAGAGTCTATTGTGAATCAGTCTTTGTGGCGGGAGAGATCCATGATACAGGTAGAATATTCGATGTCGAAAATCCAATTGGATTAATACAAATCATTGAAGTAGATGGGCCTGAAGGACCATCATTTCATTGGTATGGTAATTGGTATTTGATGCCGTTTTATCCAATCATGTACTGTGACATAAAGTTGATCCGTCCTGAATGATGGCGATTTGGCTAACGAATCGGTACGGGGAGCGCGTGACTTGTGGTCATGGTTGAGATTTTCCTAGTTCGCCACAGAGAGTTTACCTCACGTTCCAGGCAAGTGGGCGTCGCTGCGGTCAAGAATTCGCGGCGGCCAGGATTACTTAACAAATAGGTTCGCCACCGCCGCTCAGTTCTTGACGCTCCGCTCAACCCCATTCGGTTCCACTCATATGGGCTGATATGACTCGGATGGTCCGGGTCACGCGCCCCGGTACCTCTGTGTTAGCAGCATCCCTTAAAATATTACAATGATAGATTGCATGGATGTGATATTTTCTGGCGCTATTGCTCAGTTAGTGGCTGACAATGGATACGATAGATTTATGCTGACCATGCCGACAGTTGTGGTGTATGTTCTTTTGTTTTCAGTTCTCAATGTGGGGATTGCACTTAGCAGTACGTGCTGTTCTAGCCGTTTGAATGTAGTGGGTTTGTTTTATGCAATTTACATCCTTCAATGGTTTGTAGGATTGGTTCCGTTCCTTTTGGTCATCCTGCTTGTTTTGAATAACGGCGAATGGTCTGCAGTTGGGTATTTTGCCTTCCAGGCTGTTATGGTTGTATTTTGCTTGTATTACCAGAATAGGTTGATGGCCGTATTGATAAGAAATGCTGCTAACTAGTCGGTACGGGGAGCGCGTGACATGTGGTTATGGCTCAGGCTGCCTTGGCTCTCCACATAGGGTCGCCACCACGTTCCAGGCAAGTGGGTGTCGCTGCGGTCAAGAATTCGCGGCGGCTTGGATACCTGAACAGTTAGGGTCGCCACCGCCGCTCAGTTCTTGACGCTCCGCTTATTCCCAATTGGTTCCACTCATATGGGCTGCGATGATTCGGATGGTCCGGGTCACGCGCCCCGGTACCTCGATGTTAGGCCAAAATGTCAAAGAATAGCGATGATTTCTATAAAGAATTTGATTTGGTCGTTGGCGGTCAAATCAATGGTAGTGATGCAAAATACATGCTTAGTTCTTTTGAATGGATTGCTGGCAAATTATTCGATGAGGTTCGTGATAGGGGAATTTGGTTCGATGGATTGGCAGGTGAAACATTTGCCAAGAGAAAGAATAGGCAATTAGAGGTTGATGGAAAAATGTGGGTGGCCGACTCAAAGACTCAGTGGTTGGAAGAATTTCATTGTAGGATTACAGACAAGACAATCACTAAGCAGGGTTTAGAGATTGATATGAGAGTTGGAAATTATAGGGCTGTCGGAGATATATTCCAACTTCTTTAGGATTAGGATTTGGCCTAACTAGTCGTTGAAACCGAGCCCATTACGTGTGGTTTTCCAGTCGCCCGGCTCCGGTCAAGAATTCGCGGACTGAAATTGCTGGCGACCCTGATGCTTTCCCCCGCTCAGTTCTTGACGCTCCGCCTCTGTTTTCGTTCCAATTGCCCTCCACCCGTTCCGTTCCATCGTGCCTACCTTTCGGCAAATGGGCCGGTTTAACTCGATGTTAGCTGCAGAATATGAAACTACGATCATATAAAAATACCACTTATATACTTCTTGCGATCATAGTGGTCTCCATTCTCCTGGGGTTACTAGTTTTCAAGGTCATGCACCAACCTTGGGGGTTGGTATTTACCGTTCTTGCTGTTGTTACTGTGTTGGTATTGCTGATACACTCGTTCAGCAATTATATTTGTCCCAAGTGTAAAAAGTACCTTGGCAAGAACTTCGTTAAGTATTGCACCAATTGTGGTTGTGAAATACACGATGACACTGAATTAGGGTAACTGCAGCTAACTAGTCGGTACGGGGAGCGCGTGACATGTGGTTATGGCTCAGGTTGCCTTGGTTCTCCAAATGGGGTCGCCATCGCGTTCCAGACAAGTGGGTGTCGCTGCGGTCAAGAATTCGCGGCGGCCGTGATAACCTAGGGGTTAGGGCTGGTTACCGCCGCTCAGTTCTTGACGCTCCGCTTATTCCCACTCGGTTCCACTCACATGGGCTGCGATGTTTCGGATGTTCCGGGTCACGCGCCCCGGTACCTCGATGTTAGGCAGAAAACAGGCCAGAAAGTAACTATGAACACTACGTTATTTCGCATGTTTCAGCATATGGCTTGGGCTGATGAATTGATTTTGTCAAATACAAAGTCGTTAAATGTTGAAATTGAGAAGGCTAATGTTTTGTTTGGTCATATAGTCGCTGCGGAGTATATTTGGCTTTGCAGAATTAACGCCATGGATATTGGCACTTTTACCCCATGGACCGAACTGACGGTATCTAAGTGCGAATTGATGTTGCGTGAAAATCACGCGGCGTACCTTAAGCTAATACAGAATAGCTCTGATGAAAAGATGATGTCGATTGTTAAATATAGAACGATTAGGGGCGACATGATGGAAACTCGTCTAGAAGATATTTTGGTCCATGTCGGCCTGCACGGTTCGTATCATCGTGGACAAATTGCCGCGGCGCTTAAGGCTGGCGGTATTATGCCGTCGCCAACAGATTATATCATCTATTGCAGGCAGTTGTAATGGGGATCTGCCTAACGAATCGTTGAAACCGAGCCCATTACGTGTGGTTTTCCAGTCCCCCGGCTCCGGTCAAGAATTCGCGGGCTGAATATGCTGGGGACCACGATATCCGTTCCCGCTCAGTTCTTGACGCTCCGCCTCTGTTCTCGTTCCAGTTGCCCACCACCCCGTCCGTTCCATCTTGCCCACCCGTCGGCAAATGGGCCGGTTTAACTCTGTGTTAGACGCAATACATGACATATCAGTATATTATAGATAAAATAGTATATGCCTTTAGTGATGTAAATTGTCTGGGTGGTACGACTATGGCGGACTGTATTATTGCGGATGGCTATGGTGACCAAGCCGCGATAAGCGAGGCTAAGGGGAAAGACGAATCCCGAAATTGGCAAGCAATTCCAGACGAATGGATTGAGCGATACGATAGTGTGTTTTGTTTCGCAAATGACATAGGTGCAAGGTTTCTGTTGCCGGCCTATATGATTTGGACTATTAAGAATGCAAGAAAGTCAGATGCGTGTACTGCAGAATTCCTACTGTATTTTTTAGGCAGAGTGGACAAGAGTAAGTCGTTTGCTGATATCCTTACCAATGATCAAAAAGGTGCAGTACGAGACTTTCTATCGTATATGAAGAATCAAATGACGGTGCATTGTGATGCTAATGCCGCTGAAATTGCTTTAAATAAGTGGAAATGCGTCTAACCAAACGTTGAAACCGAGCCCATTACGTGTGGTTTTCCAGGTGCCCGGCTCCGGTCAAGAATTCGCGGGCTGAAGTAGCTGGCGACCCTGATGTTTTTCCCCGCTCAGTTCTTGACGCTCCGCCTCTGTTCTCGTTCCAATTGCCCACAACCCCGTCCGTTCCATCTTGCCCACCCGTCGGCAAATGGGCCGGTTTAACTCTATGTTAGCGCCAAATTGACACTATAAAATCCTTGTACGGGATGATTCATATTCTAGGCGGGTACCTATTGTTGGATGAAATCGCCAGGTTGGTTTCGGATAAAATGTGTGATGGGTGTCTTGGAACTTGAACAAAAGTAGGGGGTTGAAGGTTAAATCCGTGAGGTATAGGGAGAATGTTGGTCCTGGGATTTCCCCAGGCGACCATCGCTCTGCGTTGGATAACGCATAAGGCCATCAATAACAGCTACTTAGGGATTGGGATTGTCGCTAACTAGTCGTTGAAACCGAGCCCATTACGTGTGGCTTTCCATTCGCCCGGCTCCGGTCAAGAATTCGCGGACTGTAGCTGGCGACCCTGATGTCATCCCCCGCTCAGTTCTTGACGCTCCGCCTCTGTTCTCGTTCCAATTGCCCTCCACCTCGTCCGTTCCATTGTGCCCACCCGTCGGCAAATGGGCCGGTTTAACTCTGTGTTAGCATGCAGTTCGACAAATTATGCCTATAATGCCTGAAGAATACAATATCGCATTAGCGATGGCGCATAAGAACTACCATGGCGACCAGATATATTTCCACTCAAGATTCACGTTGATTGATAATCTTATTGGATTTTCAGGTGATACGGGTCGGTATTGCTGCTTTGCCGATAGCGGCAGCCATGAATACTACTTAATAGATCTACATAATTTTAGTTTGCATAGTTTAGACGGCGCAACAGGCGTCATGGAAATGTTACATTCAAGGTTCGATCAATTTATCCACAGTTGGATCAGAGATGCATGCTAACCAGTCGGTACGGGGAGCGCGTGACTTGTGGTCATGGCTCAGATTTATCTTGGTCGCCACATAGAAATACCCTCGCGTTCCAGACAAGTGGGTGTCGCTGCGGTCAAGAATTCGCGGCGGCCAGGTCTACTTAATTAATAGTGTCGCCACCGCCGCTCAGTTCTTGACGCTCCGCTTAATCCCAATCGGTTCCACTCATATGGGCTGTGATGATTCGGATGTTCCGGATCACGCGCCCCGGTACCTCGATGTTAGGCCAATTCATATGAAATATGAAACAAAAGCACTAAAGTACGCCCGAGATCAGTTTGTTCTCGCCGTCCATATCCGAGCAAAAATAGAAATGCAAGGTTGGATTAGTAGTGATCTCGTTGGTGTTTCGCTTGGAAAATATGAAATACCGTCACTACATGAAATTCAACAAGATCATGCAGCCTGGTCACTGGAAATGATATCGACCAATAATCTGGCCATTGCCTTAAATGTTGCCATAGAAAAGGAGTTAGAAGACAAGGTGATTAAGTCAAATGATGATGTTTTCCTATTTATTAAGTGCCTTCGGAACGCATTTGCGCATAATCCGTATGATCCAAAGTGGCATCTGACAGACACGAGATACAGGAAACAGTACGTTATAGAAGATGGCTGGAGAATCGATTTGACTTCTTTACATGGGACTGATGTATCACCACAGCAATACCATCACGCCAGTGGGTTATTACGAATAACCGATCTTGCATTAAACTTACTGGGAGTTACGAAATTGGCCTAACGAATCGTTGAAACCGAGCCCATTACGTGTGGTTTTCCAGTCGCCCGGCTCCGGTCAAGAATTCGCGGACCAAGGTTGCTGGCGACCCCTGATATCCTCCCCCGCTCAGTTCTTGACGCTCCGCCTCTGTTTTCGTTCCAATTGCCCTCCACCCCGTCCGTTCCATCGTGCCCACCCGTCGGCAAATGGGCCGGTTTAACTCTGTGTTAGGCCATTGAACTAAGGGACTTTATCCGCGTTTGTCAAATTATGAGGAAGGAAATGTGCCTTCTGACGTGCATATTGGGATGCATGGTTAGTTACTTGCTCTCGGCGCTTTGGTACTTCAATTGGCTTCAGTTTCCGATATATGATGAACCGTATAAAGTTACATTAGTGGACAGTGGCGATATATGCGGCAGTCGGTTTGAAATTTGGGATGAAAGAGAGGAGTTCATTGGGTATCGGGACTCACTAAGTAGAAACATTCCGTGGGATAGCAGGTTGGCCATTGATCTGTATTTACATCTTGATGATACAATGAGTATATGTCTGCCATTATTCAGACGAATTAATGGCGATCCAATTACAGTATCGCGCGAAATATGGTATTTTGACGGAGTTCGTCTTTTGGATAAATGAGAACTGGCCTAACCAGTCGGTACGGGGAGCGCGTGACATGTGGTTATGGCTCAGGATGCCCTGGCTCTCCGCATAGGGTCGCCACCACGTTCCAGGCAAGTGGGTGTCGCTGCGGTCAAGAATTCGCGGCGGCCAGGACTACTTACAGATTAAGGTTGCCACCGCCGCTCAGTTCTTGACGCTCCGCTTATTCCCAATCGGTTCCAATCACGTGGGTTGCGATGATTCGGATGGTCCGGGTCACGCGCCCCGGTACCTCGATGTTAGCCATTATTCTAGAAACATTCGCATGACCAAAGTAACTAAAGTGAAACTACTCTATTGGATCTGGGGTGTGTTATTGTTTGTTACAGGTATATTGAGCATACTCTTATACGTAAGAGATCATAAGGCCTTCAGTCTATTTGCAGGAATATTCTGGATGACACTTTCGGTTATTGTAATAATAGTTGGAACCAGGAAGAATAAAGAATCTAACATTAAAGAATAAGGGATTTCTGAAATTGGGGAAATGGCTAACCAGTCGGTAGTGGGAGCGCGTGACTTGTGGTTACGACTCAGATCGCCCTGGTTCTCCAAATTGGGTCGCCATCACGTTCCAGTCAAGTTGGTGTCGCTGCGGTCAAGAATTCGCGGCGGCCAGGACTACTTAACAGTTATTATCGCCACCGCCGCTCAGTTCTTGACGCTCCGCTTAATCATAAGTATTTCCACTGAAGCTATTTGCGGTGATTCGGATGGTCCGGGTCACGCACCCACACTACCTCTATGTTGGGCAGAAATGTTTCTAACTCGTATGAATATATGTTTGTCAAATGATGTGGCTATTGGGTGGTGATGCCGTTTGTGTAAAGG